>CP092821.1:300000-600000 GCA_022530585.1 Candidatus Nealsonbacteria bacterium DGGOD1a | reverse complement strand
TTCAGCGCGTCCACTTGGTCTTTCATTAAGGCGATCAAAGGCGAGATCACCAAGGTCAGCCCCGCGAATTTTAGCGCGGGCAGTTGATAGCAAAGCGACTTTCCCCCGCCCGTGGGCATCAAAACAAACGCATCGTTTCCCGCAATGATGTGATTGACAATCTCCTCCTGCAAAGGCCGGAACTCATCATAGCCAAAATATTGTTTAAGCAAAGATTTCATAATGTCATTTGACCAAACGAAGTTTTCTTGCGCGAGCCCAGCTTTTGATTTCAGTTTTCCGCTTTGAGGCCAATAACCGGGCGGCGTATTTTTCGGAATAGATTATTTTTTTGTCCCGCGGCTGGCGGTACAATGTCCGCCATTTTTGTTTTTGTGTTTTTCGAACCGTTGCGTCACATCCGTGGCAATGCCGGTGTAAATACTGTCGTCGCCGCATTGGATAAGGTAGACAAAATACATGGCGAGATTTATTCTTTTTATACCTCGTCAACTTGCCGCGGGGAACAAAAAGAATGAGAATTCCAAAGGAAACATCCTTTGGTCGATGGCGGGGTTAATACCCCGACATCAATGTATTTTTTAATTAAAAAAATCCTCTTCTTTTAAACCGGATTGGAGGAGTATTGATTGAAAAGTGCCATACGGGATTTCATTGCAAGTTGTTTTAACCGTAACATTGCGGGTTGGATTGCCGATTTTGCGGAACCGCGCGTGCGAACCTTTTTGTCGGATAAAAAAGAAGCCCCTTTCTTTAAGGACTTTCAAAACTGATTTCAAGGGTATCGGCTTAGGCATATTTAAAACTGGTTGGTACCAAATCCGGCCGTTCAACCTTATTGATCGTGGAAGCGGGCGCGTCTTCAAAATGCAATTCCAGCGCTTCCCGCAAACACTCCAACGCTTCCTTGCGGGTTTTGCCAAAACTGGAAATGGCAGTGTTTAAGTTCCACGCCACATAATACTTACCTTCCTTCCAGACCACATTTTTTAAATCAATCTTTTTCATAATATAACTAGATATTAACGCAAAAAAAAATTATTTCAAGCGCGGCGCAGACCAAGCCGGGGGCAAATGCTAGATTTTATTTCCCAGCATCGCGATGTAGCGCCAGACGCAATAAAAATGCGCCAGCGTGCCGGCCAGCACGAAGAAATGGAAAAGTTCGTGGAAACCGATCGCTTTGCCGATGTTCGGTTTTTTGCGGGCGTAAATCGCGGCGCCAATCGTGTAAAAAATTCCTCCGAGCAACAACAGACCAATGACGGCATGATGTTTCCGCAGCGGGTATATCAGCAAAAGGGCGATCCATCCCATCAACAGATAAAGTCCCGTATAGGCCCAGCGCGGGAAAAATTTCCAGAATGATTGAAAAAAAATCGCGCCGGTTCCAATCGCGGCCAAAGTCCATATTATGGCAAAAAGGATAATGCCCCAGAGTCCGCCCATCAATATCAAGCAGAACGGCGTGAAGGTTCCCGCGATCAAAATATAAATAAAAGCATGATCCAGTTTGCGCATCAGGCCGATTTTTTCGGCCGACGCGCCAAACAAATGGTACCAGGCGCTGCTCGCGTAGAGCAAGGTTGCCGAAATGCCAAAAACCAGAAACGAAAACATTTGGAGCGCGCCGTCCGCTTTTAACGCAAGGGCGATTGTGCCGATAAACACCAAAACCGCGCCAACCAAATGAGAATAACCGCTAACCGGGTCTTTGATTTTTATATTTATATCCATTGTGTTGCTTTTTGGTTTCGTAGTGTTCAAAAAGAGATTGAACGCCGGCCGGATTTTGGGGCCATCCATGCCGTTAAAAATAAAATCAATCGGTTTCGACAGTTTCGGCTATTTTTTTGTCGAGATTGATTCTTATAACTTCGACAAGTGTGGGATGCGAGAAGTACGCAAGGGCGTCGTATGTCGGGTCGATCAGCTCGACCATTTCCATTTCGGGGCGTTTGATAATGCCAAATTCCGGCTTGCCAAGATATTTCTTTTTAAAATTTTCATAATTCGCCACGGTAAAATCCGCATCGCCTCTCTCCCTTCGCTTTGTGTCGGGCCGCCGGATTTTCAACAGTTCCAGGCTGCCCGCCACGGTGGGCAAAGGATCAATATGGAAAACCGGTCCCATCGCCGTATTTCGCGCAATCGGGCCCAGTTGGCGGGCCAAATCAACCATTTCTTCGTATTCCGCGACGCGGCGGGCAAATGCGCAGGCATAATTGACTGGCGCTTTATCTTCAGAAGTATGCGCGATTTTTAGTCGTTGCGCCTCCGCGATTATTTCCCGCGCAAGCTTTTTCAAATCATCAATTGTCATTAAAAATTGTTATAAAACGCTTATTTTAGATCGTTTAGCGTAAGTGAGCTGATCCCCGAAAATCATGGTCGAGACGGCCAATCGAGATTGCCGCGCTAAAAATTATTTCTTTAAATAAACAGTTAAACAATGCCCCGGGATGATTTCCCGGAGTGTTTTGTCGGCGTAAACTTACACTGGAAATGGCAAAGCTTGCTAAGAGGCTGTCTGAAAACTCCATTCAGAACGAAATTTTCAGATTTCGGGGCAGAAGCGATTTCGCATAGCGAAATATGCGAGCCGAATGAAGAAGGCGGAGGCATACTTAAGCTAAGTCTGCCGACAACTGATGAATTCGGCGCAGCCGAAATATGGAAATTGCAGTTGAATGGAGTTTTCAGACAGCCTCTAAGATTTTTTTGTCAGGGAATTATTCATATATCCCGATACCAGATACAACCCTCCCGGAATCAGCGGCCAAAGCATATTGACGCTGAAATTCGCGGCGGTTGCCAGTCCCACCAAGAAACCTATCGCCATTGGAATGACCACGAGATAACCTCCGGTTTTTTCATATTTCCAACCCAAAGCGAGTCCGATAAAAATCAAAGGCATCATCGCCAGTGCGACATTTTCCCACAATGAATAGTTCGGATTGGCGAACGGCAGAGGGTTTCCGTAGCCGAAATAAAACAACAAACCAAAAACCAAGATGATAAGCGCGCTTATTCTCGCCGTCCACTTAATTATTTTCATATTCTTTATATTTATTTGTCGTCGCGATTTAATTATAGCATAACAACCAGTATCCCGACAGCCAATTCATTCTCCATGCGATGATCTGCAAAAAAACCATCAATGTGGTTACCGCCAAAAATAAACGCTAATCATGCCGCCGCCGCCAGAACAACGGCTGTCGCCATAAATATAATTTTTTTATTCATAGTTTTAATTCTGCGCCGAATATGTTTTGATGCTATCCTTGATAACATTGCCTTTGATGTCGTGAATAATCACTCCATCAAAGATTACGCTCTCGTCCAGAATATACGGCATTATCTTTTCTATAAACCCGATCAATTTGCGGGAATTGATGGAGTTGATATCAACCCATTCCAGTTTTCCTTCACCGCATTCAATCATCTCGCCGCAAAAACCGCCGGCAGTGTAAACCGAAAGAATCCACGAAGAGTCGCCTCCATCCAAAATTGTTTTTACCGCACCCTTGAGTTTAACCTCCGAAATATCCAATCCGGTTTCTTCTTTGGCCTCGCGAACGCAAGAGTCAAACGGACTTTCATTGGATAAGGTTTTGCCGCCCACGCCCGTATACATGGATTGCATCGGCGCGCGGTTTCTTTTGAGCAACAACACTTTATTGTTTTTTCTATCAATAATAAAGCACACATTGCCCATAATAATTTTACCAGCCGGTTTTTCCATAAAAATTATCGGTGAAAAATCATTGAAAATATTAAATTGGCTGTTTCTTCCGGAGTTTGTTTGGTATTGTCTATTACTTTCCCGAACGAAGGTTTTTGTATGCCTGTTTGGTAATGATATTTTATCCGATCCCGCTCCCAATCATTTAATTCCCGCCCGCCCCTGTTTGTTAATATCCTGGCCAATTCCGGCGCCAGCGTGAAAAAAAGATATCCGAATCAATGCCCGTTAATTCCTTTTTCAAATAGTCGTAATTTTTCTGCGATAACGGGTAAGGAACAATGATATTCAATCCTTCATCGGCAAAATTTTTAATTGCCGATAACGCGTTTTTGAGATTGATGGGAACAGCCCGGTCAATCGGCATCCATCCGATCATTTCCCTAAGGACATCAATTTCAACCAAAGCCGCGTTACCGATTCTCTCGGCCAATATCTTGGCAACAGTGCTTTTCCCGGCATTGATCGAACCATTAATAAATATAATCATAAATATTTTTCTCTCCAATTTTTCAACCCATATCGAGTACTTATTTAAATACTTATTTAAATAAGTACTGATTCAATCCAATTTACCGTCCTTGATCCGTTTTTTTCGCAAACAAAAGGCCATCCCCTCTGAAATTTTTATTGAAGGCGAATCGCTGTCCGTTTGGGGTAAATTTGGAACGGCTTTAATTTTGGTTGGGGTTTAATATATTCAATATTCTTGTTGAAATTTCATTTGGATCATAGAAATTATGAGTTTCCATCCACAGCAATGGTAGATTTATACTCTCGAAAACTTCTTTAATAAATTTGTCACGTTTTTGTCTATCGGGGCGAGAATGGGTTGAATCATTAAGTTCAATCGCAATTTTTGGTTTTAAACTTTGATAATCACATATTACAAAATCAATGTGATATGATTTTACTTTATTATGATATTTCCAGCGATTTTTCGTTTTTAGCGGGAGATAAAGCAAATCCTCAAGCCTAACCTTTGATAGGATGTGGAAGTTATTTTTCTTTCCAAAATTCTCTAATGCGTAATATAATTTCTTTTCATTCTCGGTAAGGAAATTGTTATTTATTTGATATGGAAAATTGCTTTCATTTTGCTTCGCTATTGATCTGTTTATTCCTTCCAGACTAAGTAAAGTTGCTGCTCGCTCGCGCTTTTCGATATATCTTTTTACTAAATATAGAGTTTCGGCCACCGAAGCATTGATTCCCTTATCTTGAAGAATATTCGATAAATCTTCCAATTTATAGGGATCAAATGAATATCCTCGATAGTTCCATTTTGTTAATTTTCTACTACTATGGCTATATTCATCGATAAATTTATAAATACTTTCTTCAAGGTTGTTTTCTTTTACGCCTGTTATAAGTATTTCAATTTTTTTTCTAATTATTCTAACATTTATCGAACTAATCAATGAGCAGATTGCTACAATTACAATCATAACTATTGAACCATAAAAAACCCATTTCCAAAAATTATCTCTTTGAGAAAAAAATAACAAAAGCAAATATAGGATATATAAGCCAAAAATTCGCGTTAAAATCTCAAAGAATTCCCAGCCTGCCCAATCAAAAAAATTTCTTATGTGTTTTCTTTCTAAAAGCACGATGATTACAATAACCAAAACAAAAGTCCATACTGGCCACATTGATAAAAATCCCCAAAATAGCGTATTAAAAATAACCAAGAACATATCTGCCATCATTTTATAGATTGGCGTAAAATCAACAAAAGAGTCCATATTTAATTTGATAACTATTTATTATAATTTTTTTGCAAACAAAAGGCCATCCCCTCTGAAATTTTTAAACCGCGAGCTCAAATAATTTTTTCTCACACCGCTCGTATCTCGCGATATTTTATTGTTTGTCATATATAAAAACAAGGCCGGGCCTTGTACCCTCAATTCTATAAATGACGAGTTTTTAGGAGCCTGATTTGCGCCGGGTAAGTGCCAATTCCAAGTTTTGAGGGCTTGTTCCGGTGCTGTTTCCCCTCCGCGGTCGGCGTTCCGCCTGCTCCGGGCTTTCAGGGAAACAGCGCCTTTGGTTTGTGGTTATTCCAAGCTTTGAGCTTTTGTCCGGCTGCCCCTCGAAATGCCCGACACCGTGCCTAAAGGTCAAGGCAAGCGATAGCTCACGCCGAAAACCGCTTTGCTACAAAAAAAGACGCCCAACAGCAACATTTTTGTTTTCCTTCGGTCTGCGCATTCCTCTGTAGTCTAATAACTGAGTTCAAGAAACTAGCGCAAAATGGTGTCAACTCCGGCCTTTGATTGGAAGAGCGACAATTAATTCCAGCTTCTTTTCGCGGCGCCAGCTTTTTATTTCAGTTTCGCGTTGTCTAGCGGATTTAAGATCGTTAAATGTTTCCGCATATCGCAATTCCACTGGTCGGCGAATTTTTGTGTAATGCGCGCCCCACTTTGAATCGTTGTGCTGTTTTAATCTGCGCTCTATATCGTTAGTGCATCCAACATAAAAACTCCCATCGGCACATTCGAGAATATAGGTGGAATACTGCATAGAATCAAATCGCGCGGTTTCTCAGAATAACGAAAAGACCCTGAAAAATACTGTCCCTTCACTTCGTTCAGGGTCTTCATCGCTCTATTGTATTTGGCCTTGCGGCCGCAGGCTCTGAGGAGTGGAGGCGACGAAGAGCTGCGGGCATTATGTGGCGTTAGAACCGCTATTCAGCAATCTTTATGCGCCGTAAGCTAATTGTCCAAGTTCTTGGATTAAGGCAGAAAAACTACTAAAAATAACAAAATGTTAAATAAAAAATCATTAGAAAATATCAAAAATGCCGCTTTGCCTACTTGGTTTAAGGCTCTTGTTATTAACGCCTCTGATGGCGGCAAGAATAGCTACTTTGAGGTAGGATACCATACCTGTATTCATCTGGGAAATTTGATTAACGGTGATAATCAGGATAAAGCTATTGAGGAATTTAACGAAACTGATGATATTAAAGCGTGGTGTTCTAAATGGATACCGCAAATAATGCGGTTTATTCCGCTCGAAAGGCGAGAAATTTTCTTTGAGGGAATGGAAAAATGTATTGAGAAAGATTGTCCCTTTTAGAATTTTTCTTTATTTATAAATAAAAAGACGGCGTTTTGATGTGCTCTTATCAAACCTTCCGTCAAAGGTTGCAATTATGTAAATTGGGTGTATTAAGATACAGCCCTCATTGCTTTCATTAACCTGGCCCAGCTTTCCTTTTTCTTTGGTTTCCATTCGATGTTCCCTTTTTTAATGTCCTCCATTACCTCTGGGGCATCTTGTTTGAATTCTGCTATTATTTGGCGCACCAGTGGGATAATGGGGATATTGTATTCTGTGCCACTGGGATTATATACGAAGTCGTAGTCAGGAGACCTGTTCAAGTAGCATACGATAGCAATTACCTTTGCGCCAAAACTTTCTACCAAGCGGATTAGGTCAAGCGTTGTTGAGAAATTATTGCAAACATCCTCAACAATTATAACTTCATCACTTTCTGATAGCTCGTGGCGGTCTAAAACCAGCTTGGTTTCGTCACGCTGGCCCTCAATTCCGACCTTGGTTACTTTCTTCTCGGCCTTGATTGTCCGGCATTTTAGTTTGCGCCCAAGGTCAATTGATAGGGCATAACCGCCGACAGGAGCTGCCACGAGAACAGTTTTTTTGGACAATTGGCCTAACTTTGCTCTTGCTTTATCGGCCAATTCGGTGCCTATGAAATCGAGGTCATCAGCTGGACATTCTTCCAGTTTTGCAACATTGATATATGCAAATCCGACAAACTGCAATTTCTGGCCGTCAGGACCGTTATACTTGCCCGCGTAACCAACAAGAGGGCTGTTACCTATACGCTCATAATAAGCGTCTCTTTGTCGCGCAATATCAAGATAATCGCGCCGTTTTTCAAAGATTTGCTTTGCCGTCAATCTTTTTGGTTTCATTGCTCCTCCTTTATGCCATTGCTTCTGCTATTTCCTTGGCGATTAGATACGCCGCGTTAGTTGGCGACCCTATCTCTTTTGGGGGTGAAGATATCGGACGCCCAATCACTAAATGGGTTGCGCCTGCCTTTATCGCATCAGCTGGGGTCATTACCCTCTTTTGGTCGCCTGTCTCTGCCCATACTGGCCTTACGCCGGGAGTAATCTTCAACAGATGGTTGAATTTTTCAATCTTGCCGAGTAATACCAATTCCTTGGGTGAACAAATGATACCATCTGCTCCCAAGTCAACCAGCATTTCGGCAAACTGGACTACTTTATTGCCGGGCGTATCACCGAATATCGATTTACATTCGGTCTCATCAATGGAAGTCAGGATGGTAACTCCCAAAATAAGGGATTTGCCCTTGTTAGCAATTGCGGCCTTGATGGATTCTTTACCAGCTGAGGCGTGGACGTTAATCATTTTAACGCCGAATCCAGCGGCAATCTTGGTAGCTCTACCGACGGTATTTGGAATATCATCAAATTTACCGTCGTAGAAAACTTGGCCTCCCATTCCTTGGATTGCCTTTATTACTTCCGGGGCTTCTCCTGATGTGATTAACTCCAATCCAGTCTTAATGATACCTACTAATGGTGCGATAGTCTTAATTGTAGGCATTGCGGCTACCGAACCACTTACATCAAGGGCGTAGATTATTCGCTCTCGCGCGTTTTTTATCATCTCTTCGCTTGCTTGCATATGGATACCTCACAAATTTGCTTGCTCTTTTAGGGGCGATTCTGTTTTGAATGTGCAAAGTGGTTTTATCTTAAAACCGCCAAAATGACTTGCACGCAAAGCGGCGAATCCAGATTTAATCTGCGCCGCTACATCTTGATTGATATTACTTAAATTCTTTTAATTTGCAAGCTTTTGCTTACTACTTTTTGCTTTAATCCAAAAATAAAAAGCAGATAGCCCTTGGCAGTTACTGCTTTCTTCGCAAATCCAGACGTATATATTTTGTTACCAACCAAGGAGATAACAAGGCCAAAGCCCCGAAACTAAACGCATCAGCCTTATATACGTTACGCAACCAAGCAATATCTTCATATATCCAAATGCTTGGTGCAATAACCGGAACATTCGTCATTTCTTTCAGCTTTTTAACAAGAGCCCACGTATATTGTTGAGCGTCTAATCCCGATATTCCTCCTCCGCCAGAACCCAAATGTGAAAGCGGGCTCTGTTTATTCGGGAATACCATCGGATAAGGCACGCTGTTTATTGCCAACGCTTTGCAGTAATTTTCAACTTTCGGAATAATCCTGTCTATGTCGTGAGCAACGGACACTTTTAAGATTATTGGAAAATCTGAGATTTCCCGCACTACTTGGCAACTCTCAATTACCCTTGTGGCATTATTGATAACGCTGCAATCGTTGGTATTCGGACAAGAAGCGTTAATCTCCAATGCCGGAATGTCAAAATCATTGAGGTCTTTTGCCATTCTTGCCAACTCGTCAGGCGTTCCCAAAATTGAAACAACCGGATGTATTTTCCCCGTGTTAATTCGAGAGCCGATTTCCTTTTTCCATTCATCGAATCCTGGGTTGGTAAGTCCGATGAAATTGACTGTTCCTGCTGGGCGCAACCGATAAAAGGACGATGGTCTGATACAATGCCAAGGATTTCCATTCCAATTACCCTTTATTGGTTGCAAAGTAACGGTTTTTGCTACTGGCACCAATAATGAAGAATCCCATAGCCCTATTTTTTCCAAGATTTTATGGTGCAACCAGCCGCTTCCGTCTTGTCCAACAATTCCGCTTGGCACGAAGTACTCGGTTTCAAAATTATCAGAGAATCTTATCATAGCTTTCACCTCCATATTTTGTTGATAAGGTTCACGATTATAGGCATTATATTGTATTTATAATGAATAGCAAGCGACCAATCAGTGACTATTGAATAGTTGCATTTTAATTTTCACAATCCAAATTTGATTTTAAGTCGTAAAAATGATTCTCAAATTCAGGATAATTTGGATTTTCGAATAAGATAAAAACAAGAATTTCTCCTTGTTTTTATTGAATATATGCAAAATACGACATTTCGATGATTCCAGATTATCTTTTGTTTTTAGGCTCAAAAATAATTTTCAAATTGGGATTGATTGGGATTTTAATTTGAAGAACTGCCCATAAAGTAACCTATTAGTGCTAATAGCATAATAATAAGCAGTCCGATACCTAAAATCTTGGTTACTGAATCGCTTTCACTGGAATTATTTGGGTCGGTTTTTTTATTGTAATTGTAGGCGTCGAAAAGCTGCCAGACGAAAATGATTATTCCAGGTATTACCCCTACAAAATAACCACCCACGCAGAATACCAGAATAACGAACCCCTTTCCTGCTTCTCCTTTTGACATCTGGCCTAAACCGGGAATAAGAATTGATAGAAACAACGCTTTTCCGTTTTTGGGATGAGCGATTTGAGTGTATTTTTCGTGTGCTTCAACGCGCACGCGCTCCTCTTCTTCGATTTTAGCGATTTCTTCGGATGATAGTGGCATATTTTTATTGGTTATTTAATGTTTAATAAAAAACTATTCCGGGCTTACGCTGCTTACTCCGACATCGGATGATTCCCAATTTTTAAGCCATTCCAATGCTTTATCAAAATTTTCCGGTTGCAAATTGGAAATGTCGTTAATTTCGGAATGAAGCATATTTATAATCGCGCCCCATAGGAAAGAATTGTTGATATAAAAAGCGACATTCTTTGAGCGTCCGTCAATTTTGATTATCATTCCGTTATTGAACGGGTCGAATTTAATAATTTTGTCGATTGGTATATTCCGATTTTCCTTTGAACCGCTGAAAATAATTTTTTTATCGGTAAGCGTAATTGTGCCTTGGTCTATTACTCTGTAAGCTTGATGGCTTTCCCCTTGCGAACCAAACCCGCCGACAGAAACGCCTTTCATTACGCGGATTCTAACCCCGCCGCCGCCAGTATCTCTCACTGACCGAGTTTCAATCAATTGCGTGCCTTCCTCCAATAATGCTTGTTCGCCGTTTGCAAGCATTAAAGAGGTAAGACCAACAGGTAATTGTTTTTCAATTTTAGCGTTTTCGATATACGATTTAGCACTGGCAACGAGCTGCCTGAATCTTATATCATCATCGATTTTTTGCTTTTTCTCCTTTTCGCCTGCACCAGCCAACCATTTAACCAAAATTATACAAATCACGATTAAGATTATTATTGTTATTGCTTCCATATTTTTTATAAAAAATTAACAAAAAATGGCCGTTTTGGCTGGCCATAGAGCGCACATAAACACAGAGCTCCACGCCAGCTGAGCCTTGCGGCTCCATACCGGTTTCCCGATATGACCTGTTGAAAGATTGCTGAACGTGGAGTTCAGTATTTTCAACAGGTTTTTACGCCATACCTCGCAGATTAAATTACGAGGGTTAGGCCAACTATTAAATTATGTTTCATTTTAATTCAAAATTTGCTTTTTAACAAATTTTTAACTTGAAAATTCAATGAGAAATGAAATAATAGAAAATAAGGGTTTATCAAAGCCATTATGACTACAATTGAAAAATTACAGCTATTCAAAGCTGAGTTGGAGCGCGTCCAAGAAATTGGAGAAAATTTCCTAATCGGCTTTTTTGTTTTTATCCAACAAAACGAAATACTCAAAAAAGAATTTGATTACCGATTGCATTATTTTAAGAATTTAGCTTCGAATAAAGATTTTACCAAGATTCAAAACCAGCTATGTGAAAATGCGACTGCAATCTTAAAACTTACCGATAATCAAAAGATAATCGAGCTACAAAAAAAGCTGAATTGCAAATATAAAAATCAGTTAAAAACCGGACAGGATGAAGTAGATTTACCAGAATTATATCAATTAGCATTAGATAAAAATAATTATTATCGGTTGGATGAAAGCGCATTGAATGATTACGCAAATAAAGCTTACCAAGTTAAAAAACAATACGAATCAATAACGAGGCTTTTTAATTTAATTGGCTACCACATTGTTAAAGATAAAAAATCACGTTTTGAATTTTATAAATTGATTGATGAGTACAACGATGGCCTGCTTGAATTTAATCAACTAATTAGCTGGCTTCCGGCCAGATTAAATGTAAATACATTTAGAGAGTTTTGGAACTTATGCGGCTTATTGGTTTCGCCGGAAAATTATAAAAGCAATATACGAGAAAAAGATTTTAATAGAATCAAGCAACATTGCAAAATAGTAATTGGTGGTTTAATTGATTCATTGTGCAATTATAAAGAAATTGAGCTACCTGGATTTTTTTTGACAGAAGAAAAAACATCTTTTTATTCGATAATAGAGGTTCTGGGAAATAGCGAGGAAAGAGAAAAAATAGCAAAAAAGGCCATTGATGATGATAATGAAAAACAGGGTTTAGAAGAGATAAATGCAGGGGAAGATGATGGTTGGCTCGTTTTTCATACCGAAAGCGGGTTAAAACTGGATTTTAACAGGTTTAGCGGGGCTTTTAAGTATGACGGTGGCAATGGCAATAATACGTATGGCAGCTTTGCACCCGAAACCCAGGAATACATTGTGCTTTTATGTCTTTTGGAAAGCGCAACTCATTTAGCCAAATATACAACTCTCTTAAAAGTTTTATACAAAAAGGAGTTTCCAAATCCACTCGTAGACTATCAAACGGAAATGTGGTGTTTGCAAGGTATAGTTAAAAAGATTAAACACGGACTTAAAATTTTACCCAAAAATGAAAATTCAAACGAAAACATATTTGAAACTCAAAAAAATAATAAAGCCTATCGCTTAAAATTAGTCGATTAAAAACAAGAGTCCGCAAACCGCCTCAAAAAGCGGTTTTTTGTTACAGGAAATAGTCAGAATATAGTCAGAATTTTATCCAACTTTTAGCCATAGGATTTGTTGGCGGTTTTGCGTCATAACTGCATAAGGGTCAAAATTATGCTTCCGCAAAAGGCCGTTGACGAATTTAAGCGAATTTACTGCCGGATTTATAAAATCCAGCTTTCAGATACCGAGGCTTCAGAAAAAGCCAATCGCTTTGTCGAATTTTACAAGGCAGTTTATGGTCCTTCTAAAATCGGCCGAATTGAAAACGGCAACGAAACTGACCGGAGTAATACTATCACCTTGTAACACTGGTTATGATAGATACTGTAATTTTGATTGTCGAAAGATTGGAAATTCCCGACAGATATTTAACTCATTTCAGGTCAATCAAAAGCGGGGGTGTAACAAAATACGTATTCAATCCCGACCCGGCAAAAAATTATATGCCCACAGTCACAATTTCAAAAAAACAAGGAATAACCGATTATTACACTCGCGACATCGTTATTCAATTTTCCGCTCCAAAATTGATAAGAAATAGCAATTATTTTGGAGTTGATGAAAAGGATTACGAGCAGGTCTTAAATACCCTGTTTGATAAAATGTGCCGAGTTTTTAACGGCCAGCCGATTTCAAGAGAAATAATTAAAATGGCCAGTATAAGAAACATCGCTTTTTCGTTTAATTTCATTTTGCCGTCTAACTTTGGCTATCCGGTTGAATTTTTGAAAGTTATCCCCTTTTTGGATATTGGCAAAGCATACAGCCATACAAAAGATACATATTACACCGAAGGCAACCGTCTTGGATTTTGCGGGCGAATCTACAATAAACAGATTGGCTGGAAAATGTATGACAAAGGTTCGGAATTGGTCGATAAGGCAAAGAATAACGCAGAAACACAAATTGCTGAAAAAATGAAGATTGGGATGTTGCCGGATAAAATCCTTCGAATGGAAATAACATTCCAGCAAAGGTTTACGCTCAAAAAATACATCGGCAGACGAATTGACGGGGACGAAAGCAAAGAAAGGTGTTTGCAGGAAGTTTTTAATGATAACTTATGCCAGCGGATTCTTTTGGAATTTTTCGACAAATTAGCCAATGATTTGAGCATTGCCACAATCGATACGCCGCTATACCCTACCAGTGAGTTTCTAAAAAAGGCCAAGCAATCAGGAATGCCTTTATATGACGCTTACGCTTGGATGGGTTGGTGTCTGGCAAATCAGCAAACGGGTTCTTACCAGCAAAAATTGTTTGGCGATGATTATTATTCAAGGCAAGACCGCCATCGAGCCAAGAAAAAATTAAAGAAATTATTAAGCACTTACAACATACCATCATTTACATTAAAACAAGTCTTTGACGAATGCCGAAAACAGCTGGTGGATTTTAAGATTGTAAAACAATAAATCCCCTGGCCGCTTCGCTTCAAAAGCGGTATAGTAAAGTCCAAGAACTTGGATATTAAAACTTATGGAAAATGCAAAACAAACAATCAAATATATCGAATACTGCCGTCGTTCGTCTGAGGGCGAGGATAGACAAATTCTGAGCGTTGAATCGCAACGAAACGAGCTTGAAGAAGTTGTAAGGCGCGAGAAGCTCAAAATTGTTGAAGTAATGACCGAGTCGCATTCGGCAAAAAAGCCAGGTCGTCCGATTTTTAATAATTTGGTTGAAAAAATCGAAAAAGGGTTTGCCAATGGATTACTGGTTTGGAATGCAAATCGAATTTCACGAAATTCGGTTGACGCGGGTAAAATTATTTATTTGTTCGACGAAGGAAAGCTCCTGGAAGTAAAAACGCCGACCCAAACTTTCCGCAATACTCCCAATGATAAATTTATTTTAGGATTGTTTTGCGGGCAGGCAAAACTTGAAAATGATTTTCGAGGCCAAGATGTTCGAAGGGGCTTGAAGACAAAATGCGAAAAGGGCTTATACCCGGCTCCTGCGCCAACGGGATATATGAATGAAAAATTTGCGGTTCGCGGAAGCAAACGGATACTTCCCGACCCGGAGCGGTTTGATTTAGTTAGAAAGATGGTTGATTTAATGCTTACTGGAAATTACAATCCGCCCCAGATTTTGAAAATCGCAGCAAATGAATGGAATTTCCGAATGCCTAACGGCAAGAGAATGCACAAAAATACGATGTATTCTATTTTTACCAATCCGGTTTATTTTGGTTCGTTTGAATACCCGAAAGGAAGCGGGCTTTGGTATAAAGGCATACATCAACCGTTAATGACCGCCGAAGAATACGACAAAATTCAGTTTTTGCTGGGCAGGAAAGGAAGGCCAAGGCCAAAAACGCACGTTTTTGCTTTTACCGGAATGATTAAATGCGGCGAGTGTTTAGATACAATGGTTACCGCCGAGGAGAAAATTAAAAAACAGAAAAATGGCAAGGTTCATCGGTATATTTATTACCATTGCTCGAAGCGTAAGCACTCGAATTGCACACAAAAGTGCATTGAACAGAAGGAATTAGAAGAACAAATCAAAAAAGCCATCAAAGAGTTTACAATTCCGGCGGGATTGCACGATTTTGCGCTTAAATGGTGCAGAATTGAAAACCAAAAAGAAGCAAAAACCACAAATGCGGTTATTGATACGCAACAAAAAGCGTATAAGGATTGCGTAAATAAGATTTACGGCTTGATTGATATGCGAGCGGCAAATGAAATCAGCGAAAATGAGTTTAAGATTCGCAAGGAACAATTAGACGCGGAAAAGAAACGCTGGGAAGGTTTGTTTGCGACCGCAAACCAAAGTGTTGACCACTGGGTTAAGAAAGCCGACGAGGTATTTGATTTTGCGCAAGACGCTTTGATTGCTTTTGAGAAAGGCGACGCAATGAAGAAAAAAGAGATACTTTCAAAACTTGGTTCGAACCTGTTGCTAAAAGACAGAATAATAACGATTGATACGGAAAACACGCTAATTCCGATGAAACAGGTTGCCATCGAAGAAAAGCGGTTAGAACCGGCTAAAACAGGCAAAAATAAGATGGAAATTGAGGAAATTTACGCTCAAAGTCCGCGAATGCTGCGGGACATGGATTCGAACCATGATAAACGGATTCAAAGTCCGTTGTCCTACCATTAGACGATCCCGCATTGTGTTTCTTTGATTGACTTTAACGCAGTTATTATAACTCAAAACAGGCGAATATCAAGGCGGGGGTTGTTGTTTTGGTTGTGTGGCGATAAGTGAAGTGGTAAAATAATAAAATAATCAAGAAAATATGACCAATAAATATGTTTGTTTGCTGGTTGTGTGTGTTGCGGCGGTTGCGTTGTTGCCGGGATTTTCGCTGGCTTCCCGGGACCGAAATCACAACAACAATTATCACGGCAGCGATTATGATGGAAGAAATTATAATTACGACAACGATTGGGATTACCGCGGCGACTATTCAAGCCGCGGGTATCAGCATCGAAACGCCGCCGCCTATCCCGATTATGTTCCCGCCAACAATTATTATTACGCCGGTTACGGCTATGATTATAGCCGTAACTATAATTATGGGTGCAATTGCCCCATTGTCTATCAAGCAAACGCCGGCCAGTATTATTACAATTCGGCGTCGGGCGCGACCAACTATACGCAGATATCAAGCGTGAATTATAATTGCCCCGCTTCGTATTACCCGGCTTACAATGCCGGTTGCCAAGGGTATGGATGCGGCAATGCCAATTATTATTCGCCAAACTATTATTAGCCGATAAAATTCCGAATACAATTTTAAAAGACCGTCCGCGAGGACGGTCTTTTTTTGAATTGCGCGCTAGAGCTTTCCGCCAAAGGTACCGGTGGGATTGGCGATGCTTGAACCGTCGTTCATCGCGTTGCCATCTTCATCGGTAACGGTTCCGCCTATCTGAATCGCATTATCGAGTGTTTCATGGGTTATTTCGTTTGAATTTCCGCCGGTCAATATGATCGTTAAAATATCGCCGCCGGAATTCAATGCCAAATCAACGGTATAATTTTGATATCTGTGAACCGATTCCATATCAAAAACCGCGATATTTCTGACGGTTACGGTACCCGAAGAGGATACTGTCACACCGCCCGTTTGCGAATAACCGATGTTGCTAACCGTATTATTTCGGCTCAAACTTCCATTGATTGATGACGGATCAATTGCTTTGGTGAAAGTTATGTTGATATAATCTCCTTCATCGATATAACCCGCGTCGCCGCCGTTATATACCGAGATTGAAGCGATGCTCGGGCCGCCGTTGTTGCCGCCGAAAGTGCCGTACGGATCATCCATATTTTGATCGCCCTGCATCACATTGCCGTAAGTGTCTTCGATAGCGCCGGCGATTTGCGCGGCGGAATCAAAATCTTCGCCGGTGATTTCAACATCGCTGCCGCCGGTCAAAGTGACTGTCAATACCCGGCCGGTTGAATTGAGGAAAACTTTCGAGGTGAAATTTCCCGCGGTTTTAACCGTTCCCGAGTCGAATGACGCGATCGCGCCGATATTTACTCTTCCATCCGAAGAAACGCTCACGCCGCCGATATCGGACGAATACAGATTGACCATGGTACCGCCGTTTGTCAAATCCTCGTTTATCGACTTGGGATTGATTGCTTTGTTGAATGTGATTTCAATATAATCGCCCTTGTCGATATAACCGTTGTCGCCGCCGTTAAAAATAGCGATTGAAGTTATGTAGGGGCTGTTGCCGCTGCCGCTCGTGTTTTTGCCGCCGAAGGTTCCCGCGGCGGTGCCGGCATCCGAATCGGTGGTCATTTTATTGCCGTGTTTGTCATAAACCGTGCCGCCGGATTGCGCGATTTGGCCGAAATTCTCATCGGCAATATCCAGATCGCCGCCCCCGGAAAGGGTGACGGTCAAAATTTTGCCGTTGGGATCAAGAGCCAGTTTAACCGCGAATGTGCCCGCGTTTCTCACTGATCCCATATCGAATTCGGCGATATTTTTTATAACCACCTTTCCGTTCGAAGAAACGCTCACGCCGCCGGTTTCATAATAGGCCACTCCGGTTACTCTGTCTCCCGCGTCAAGGCCGCTGTTGATTGATCGGGGGTTTATCGCTTCGTTGAAAATTATTGTAATGTAATCGCCGGTATCGACATAGCCACTGTCGCCGCCGTTATTGATTTTTAATGTGGCGATATGCGGTCCTGAGGTATCGTCAACGGCGTTGGAATTGTTGTTTTGGTTTGTATTGGCCAGCATAGCCGCCAGCTGTTGCTGAAGAAAAGCTATTTGATTTCTCAAATTCAGAACGGCAAACAATATGCGCGTGCGGTTATCGAACGCTCCGGTCGCGGCAATGCCGTTGGCGGACTGAAATCTTGTTAAAGCCGCGCGCGTGGCGCCGCCGAAAGTCGCGGTTTCATTTCCCGGCGATCCGGGTCCGCCAAGCGAAACCGTAAAACCCGCGGCATTTAAAAATTTTTGCAGGTTTCTCACATCTTCCCCTACCGATCCAACAGCCATGTTGGCCGGGATTATCGGTGCGTCCAATGCGGCGCTGGCATTCGCGGCAAATAAAATGTTGCTCGCCGCCAAAGCGCAAAAGAAACAAAACAACAGTATTTTTGTATTCATAATTTAATTTTACAACCATCCCATCGATGGATGCAAGTGAAAACCGTTTAAACTGTGCAAGCTTCCACGATCGCAAGCTCAAGCGGTAATTGCGGTATTGGCGAATATCTTATTTTTTCTTGCGCCGAAAGAAAGATTTCGATAGTTTTTTTTATCTTTGACTCGCCCATCGCGATTGTTTGCCCGCGCAGTAATTCAAATTCTTCATTAGTCAATCCGGTGATCATAAAGTTGTCGTTTGGGGCGGTTTTGGCGCCGACAATCGAAAGAATGAGCGCTTGGCGCAAGTAGCCCAAAATGCTTTTGGCATATTCATGAATGTCATATCCGTTTTCAACGATATCGTTTAAATAGTTGACCGCGGCCGCGGTTTTGTTTTGCGACAGCAAACCCGCGAATTCACCCACGGATTTGATTTCGGTCATTCCCAATATCCGACGGATATCTTCGGCTTTTATCGCGGTTTTTTTGCCGCCGCCCGACACCAATACCTGGCCCAGCAGGCTTTCCGAATCGCGCACCGATCCGCCGGAGCTCAATGCCACCAATTCCAAGGCGGCTTTTTCCACTTTCACTCTTTCGGCGTCGGCCAGCTTTTGCAGGCGCGCCGCAAGCTCGGGCAAGGTCAATTTGCGAAAATCGAATCTCTGGCACCGCGACAGGATC
Organism: Candidatus Nealsonbacteria bacterium DGGOD1a; assembly: GCA_022530585.1. Lineage (NCBI taxonomy): Bacteria > Candidatus Nealsoniibacteriota > Candidatus Nealsonbacteria bacterium DGGOD1a. The sequence continues at coordinate 581,149 of CP092821.1, read as the reverse complement.
GTGGCCAAAATTTTGTGAAGTTCGGTGGTGGCCAATATAAAGATTGCGTGCGCCGGCGGTTCTTCCAAAGTCTTTAATAGCGCGTTGGAAGCGTCTTTGGACAGCTGGTGGCATTCATCAATGATAAAAACTTTGTATTTGAGCTTGGTGGGCGCGAATTTGATGCCTTCGCGCAGTTCGCGGATGTCATCGATGCCGCGATGGCTTGCCGCGTCGATTTCAATCAGATCAATGGCCCGACCGCTCGATATTTCCAAACAATTGGCGCATCGGTTGCACGGTTCGGATTCGTCCGGTTTGCGGTTGAGACAGTTTACGGCTTTGGCGATGATGCGCGCCGTGGTGGTTTTGCCGCACCCGCGCGGCCCGGAAAACAAATATGCGTGGGCGACATGTCCGCTTTTGATTTCGTTTTGGATCGTAACCGTTACATGATCTTGACCCGCCACATCCGCGAAAGATTGCGGCCGGTATTTGCGATATAAAACGAGGTTTTCCATAATTTTTTATGTCAAATGCAAATCCTAGATGTCAGAACCATATCTTTAATCTACTATCTTTTATTTCGCATAGTTAGCAAACTCGATCCGATCATTCTACAAATTTCTTCCGCTTCTTTAACTAAAGCGGCACATTTATTAGTTTCTACCAAGCGGCTGTCTTTCAAAAGAGAAAGCCAATATATGGTTTCGTTCGCACTTTTTAAAGCAATTTCGTAAAATCGCGCAAAATCTTTTTTTGAGCTTGATGATTTAGCTTCAAATACATTGGCACCGATTGAAGTTGCCGATCTCAACAATTGATCCATAAAAATCATATACATCTTGGTTTGCGGAAAATCTTTTACCAATTCGATCACCACTATAGAAAAATCATATGCTCTGAATCTGATATTGTTGGATTTTTCAGATTTTAGATTTGACATTTAGATTTGAGATATAGGATTTGACATTTGAGATGTATCTATTTCTTAAATACTATAAATTTATAGCCGATAAAGTTCCACGCGAAAGTTACGATTACCGCGCCGATGCCGCCCAGATTTGCCCAGAGTTTGGCGGGCAAGCCGAATTGCGGCCCCGTCACATTAACGATGAAATCGGCGATAAACACATTAATCGCCAAACCGATAAGCGTAACCGCGAAAAATTGGATGAATTCTTTTTTTATGTTTGCCGCCTCTTTCTTTTTGAAGGCCCAATATTTGTCGGGAATATATTTTAAAACCGTGGCAATAATAAATGACGCGCCTTTGAACAAATTAAAACCCAAGCCGGAGCTTATGCCGGAAACATTTATAAAGAAAGCCAATGTTCCCAGATCAAAAATTGTGGCGATCACTCCAATGAGCAAGAATTTGGCCAGCTGGTAAATTGAAACGAACTTTTTACCTATCAGCGAGGCGATCCATAGCGCGAGCGCGGCCAATATCGGAAAAATTATCGCCAATATCCATAGATATTGTCCCAACCATCCCAATTTTTCCACCACGCCTTGTTCACCCAAAAGATTGATAAAATACCATGCCGTGGCTTCGCCAATGGCCGCGGCGATGATCGCGTCGAATTTATTCATTTGTTTGTGATTAAATGATTTTATGGTTATATGATGCCGTATCTTAAGTTTACCACATCCTTTATTTGAGCGATATATTGACAATGGGGCGTCTTTTGTTAATATAAGCTTATTGTTAATTCCTTTTATTATACCCCGTCAGCTTGCTGCGGGGAATAAAAAAATGAGGATTCCAAAGGAAACATCCTTTGGTTGATGGCGGGGTTAATACCCCGACATCAATGTATTTTTTATTTATGGAAAATCATCGGGGAAAGAAAATCGCCTGCGCCTGTATGAGCCTCTTTTGAACGAGAAGCGGTTTTGTTCTGTTAACCCGCCCGCCTCTCGCAAAAGAGGCGTTTTGTTTGGAGTTTAACAATTAAATGCAATAATCAACCACTAATAATATGAATTCAATACTTTCGCTGATCGGAAACACCCCGCTGGTGGAAATCAAAAAACTGAATCCGAATCCGAATGTTAAAATATTTGCCAAACTTGAGGGTTTCAATCCCACCGGGTCAATCAAAGACAGAATTGCTTTGGCGATGATCGAGGATGCGGAGAAGACCGGCCGGCTGAAAAAGGGACAAACTATAATCGAACCGACCAGCGGGAATACCGGCATCAGCGTCGCGATGGTGGCGGCCATGAAAGCTTACAAGGTTATTATTATGATGCCTGAACATATGAGCGTCGAACGCCGAAAAATGATCAAGGCTTTCGGCGCGGAACTGATTCTGGTCAAGCCCGAAGAATGGCGCGACGCGGCGATAAAAAAAGTGAAAGCGATGGTGGCGGCCGACGGAAATTTGGTGATGCTCAACCAATTCGAAAATCAGCAGAATTGCGATATTCATTATCGAACGACCGGCAAGGAAATAATCAACGAGATCGGCGGAGAAGTCGACTATTTTATCGCCGGCGTGGGAACGGGAGGAACGATAACCGGGATTGCCCGAAGTTTGCGGGAGAGTTGCCCCGATGTGCGTGTGATCGGGATCCAGCCTATGCCGGGAGAAAAAATTGAAGGGTTAAAATCAGTCAAAGACGGCTATGTCCCGCCGATCCTCTGCCCAAGTCTGCCTTGCGCGGACCATTCAAAGTCGCTAATCGATATCATTATAGATGTTGATTCCGCGGGAGCTTTCGCCGCGGCCAAGGATTTGGCGCGAAAAGAAGGACTGTTTGTCGGCGCCAGTTCGGGCGCGGCGATGGCAATGGCGATAAAATACGCGCGAAAAATCGAAAAAGGCGTAATTGTCACCGTGTTTCCCGACCGCGGAGAAAAATATTTGAGCACGGAAATGTTTGCCGCGTAACCGCGAAAGAAATTGCGGGGGAATCGCGGAGCATACAAGAACAACAAGCACGCAAGCATTGACAAAATCAAATCTTTCTTGATAAAATCAATATAATAGAAATATGAAGACTTTATATACCGGCAAAAAATCGATCTGCGTTTGTTTTGCTCTCACCTGTTGAGGGGGCGGATTTTTGTCGGTAATTACAGCTACCAATCTGCGCCTCTCTGTCCGGGAGGCGTTTTTACTACAATCAAAAAATATGAATACAATATTAAGCGCCATCGGAAACACGCCGCTGGTGGAAATCAAAAAATTGAATCCCAATCCCGAAGTGAAGACATTTGCCAAGCTGGAAGGTTTTAATCCCGGCGGGTCAATGAAAGACCGCGTGGCTTTGGCGATGATCGAGGACGCGGAAAAGACCGGCCGGTTAACAAAGGATAAAACGATAATCGAGATTACCAACGGCAACACCGGCGTGGGAATCGCGATGGTGGCCGCGGCCAAGGGCTATAAGACTATTATTGTGTCACCAGAAACCGCCAGCGAAGAACGGCGGCGGGTTATCGCCGGATTCGGCGCTAAAGTTATATTGGTTAAACCCGAGATGTGGCGTCAAGGCGCGATCAATATGGTTAACGAAATGGTTGCCAAAGACTCCGGTCTGGTGGTTTTGAACCAGTACATCAACAAGGAAAATTGCCAGGCCCATTATCGCACCACCGCCAAGGAAATTATCAGCCAGGTACCCGGGCCGATCGATTATTTCATTTCTTGCGTCGGTACCGGCGGGACGATTTCCGGTATCGCGCGGCAACTGAAAGAACGGTATCCGCAAGTGCGGGTTATCGGCATTCAGCCCCGAATATGGAGCAGCGGATCTTCAATCGAGACTAACGCGCCCGCGCCGGTATTGGCCGCCAACGCGCCTTGCGCCGACCATTCCAAGGTTTTGGTTGATGCGATTGTCGAGATCGGCGAAAAAGAAGCGGGCGAAATGGCGCGCCGCATAACCATGGAAGAAGGTATTTTTGCCGGAATCAGTTCCGGCGCGGCCATGCTGGTGGCGCAAAATTACGCGCGCAAGGCCAAAAGCGGCACGATCGTCACGATCTTTCCCGACAGAGGCGAACAATATCTTTCAACGGAAATATTTAAAACTTAGGTCGCCGGACAATACGAAAAACACTCCTTTGGAGTGTTTTTTTTGGAAAAATTATTTTCCGAAAATTTTTCTTCCAAATTCTTGATTGTTCCCGCGGCCGCTTCATTTTTTCGCCAATCCCGAACGCCAAGCCTATTCTTTGTCGGTAAAAACTATGAGCCGCTCGAAACGGGTTTTTTCCGCCTTATCCCAAGCTCCCGCGCAAGTAACGAGATTGAGATGCGCCTTCCCGTCGCTTGAGACAAACGCATCCGGAACGGCCTCATCTTTGCCGTATATTTTAACTTCGCGCACAACAAAAGCCGCGGTTGATCCCTTTTCGTCTTCAACGAATATCTTGTCGCCTACGGCCAATTTATATAAATTATCAAATACCCCCGGTGTATTGTTTTTCCAGCCGTAGTGGCCGGCAATAACGGCGGCGCCATTTTCTCCGGGGCGCAGTCCGAGGTCGAACCATGCCACTTCGGTGGGGCTTTTCGGCACATCCATTGCTCCGTCGGAAGTAAGGCCCATCGGAATAACGGCGGAGTCAACATCAATTGTCGGAATTTTAAGGCGCGCCGGCAATTCAACGCTTGCCGGTTCTTCATTTGAGAGAATGGCGGCATTTTCAATAAGCGACGCCGAACCGTCATGAATTAAGTTTTTTGGGGTATGAGGCAAAAGAATGGCCGCGAACAGAACAGACCCCGAAAAAAGGGCAACCGTCAACATCGCTCGTTTTGACAGGATTTTCAGGCGCATATATTTCACAAAAATTCGATAACCTCAAATCCCGGATAAAAATTTATCCGGGATTTGCTTGCCCATTTTCTTCCAATATCTTCTAATTTGTTTGCTTTCTTCGAACAAAGTAAAGGGAAATTAAAATCGCCAAAACGCCCGCCGGTATAATAATATTCCCAAAAGAGTTATCTTTATCGGGAGAAATCCCCGTGTTTGGCAATTTGGGAACGGTGGTCGCGACAACGGTGGCGATCGCAAAATCTTTGGCTGTTAGGCCATTGGCTTCTCCGCTCGCGGTAACGGTATTTACCGTAGTTTCAGCGATTTTTGTTTGGCAAGTATATGTCCATGTTTCGGCGGTATCAAGTTTTGAATCGCCGTTCGTGTCGCCGGAAATATATTTTACGGGACTGCATTTATCATCGGTGAGCCGGATATTGCTTAACGCGACTGTTCCCGGGTTGGTAACTTTGTTGGTGTAGGTGACCATTCCGCCTCCGGATGAAAGCGCGAGCGGATTCGGAACTTTTGTCACATGGATCAGCGGCGGCACCACCGGAACGCCGACAACGACCGTAGCGCTTGCGATATCGGTCGCGCTTATGCCGTTAGCCCACCCGGTCGCGGTGACAATATTCGTGTGGGTTTTTGAAAGTGTCGCGGAGCAAGTATAGGTCCATATTTCATTTACATCAAGTTTGGCGTCGCCGTTCGCGTCGCCGGAAATCAAAACGATGGGGCTGCAAGTATCGCCCGCCATTTTCACATTACTCACCGGAACCGTTCCGATATTGCGAAGCGTGTAAGTGTACTTTACCGTACCGGAGCCGTTCGGCAAAGCCAAAGGGCTTGGCACCTTCACCGCATCAATAAGAGGCGGAACGGCGGCATAATATGAACCTCCGCCGCTTGATTGGGACGCCGGCGCCGGTACCGGCGCGGTGTCATTATTGGTGATGGTGCAAGTTTTCACATCGCCCAGCGCGAGAGTGATGGTGCCGTCCGCGGCGCAATCGCCGCCAATGACGGCCGTATAGCCGGAACCGGGAGTTTCGGAAACCGTGTGCGGCCCTATCGCGATTGAGTTTGCTACTCCCGATACCACGCTGTTGCCGTCAACGAAAAGCGGAAAATCAGAGATGGTTTTGGCGCCGCTATTGTCGTTGACAACGACTTTATTCACGACAAGTTGCGGGGCGATATCGTCGTTGGTAATGGTACATGTTTTGGTTTCGCCGGCCGCGATGGTTCCCGAACAATCGCCGGAACCGGATTGCAAATAACCGGTTGGAACGATCGGTTCCGTTATCGCGTAAGAACCGGCGTCCAATGTGATATCTGTGCCTGATTCAGAACCGGTAAAAGAACCCGAAGAAACATTTGTGCCGGTAGCATTGAGCGTGAAATCGGAAGCAACCGCCGTGCCGCCGTTGTTATTGACCACCGCCTTGACGATATGAAGAGTGGCGGTGGCGGAAGGAGAAGCGGTCGCGCATGTCGGTCCGGAAATGTTGTTGTTGAGCAGTGTCACATCGCCTCCCAACGCCAAAGCTCTCCCGTCCAAAGCCGCGCCACTGCCGAAATGAATGCCGGTCCCGGCGATAATTGTTCCCGCAAATGAACCGCTGGTGATGGTTGCCAGAGTGTTGACTTGCCAATACACATCACAAGCCCGCGCGCCGTTAGTTAAGATAATTGAACCCGAGGATACCAAATCGCTTGATGCCTTTAAAATATATATACCCTGCCCGTTAAGAGTAAGCGACCCGCCATTCAACCGTCCGGCGCCAATATCATAGACCCCGGGAGTGAGAACCAAACCATCAAGAACGGGGCCGATACTGGCGGTTGGAGCTTGACCGGATATGTTGTCGTTCGCGGTTGAAAGATTTGCCTGAACGGCGGGGTTTATAATTGCCAAACCCGGCGCGACTCCATCGGTAGAGTATATTGTGCCGCTCACATCACCGGCGGTTAACGCGGTGATTCCGGCGCCGGTGCTGTTTATTCCCACATCGCCGGAAATAGCGCCCGTTCCGGTAATCGCCGTTTGGGCGATAATGGAAAAGGTTGCCGCCGCTCCCAAACCCGGATCCGTAGCCGCAAGCGTAGCGGTTAATCCGGCCATACCAAGCGCAAGCGCGATACTCAATGCGACCGCTGAAACCTTGTTATTTTTTTTCATAAATTTTTATTGAAACCTTGCTAATTTCTTTATAACAATTAATTTTATTGATTAAGCGCGGTCGACACACGCTTATTTTAACGCCAAATTATTTTTGGATTCGCGACTATTATTATATTTTAATCCCCTTCCGATAATTTTACAACAAAAAAATACGGAGATGACAATCCCCGTCCAAAATATCCTCATTTCTTTAAATCACGAAACCTCAACGCCTCGGCAACCATTTATCGAGTTTTTTTGCGGGAATGGCAATAAAAGTGGCGGAATCGGAGAGATTCAAACTCTCCGTTATTTTGAAGTCCGCCGAACCGATCCTAAACTTCGGAGGGGTTTGGCTCCTCTCGTATTTTTTGAATCTGTGTTTGGGCACTTTGAAAAATTTTGCTTATTGTAAATATCCGCGCTTTGATTTATTTTACAAAAATTTTTCTCGTTCGGATAGACCCATTTATACTGTTCGCTTTGCAAATGGATGATCAATGATTTCACTGACAATAATTTAAAGCGGGAATACATTTTTTTCCAATTGAAAACCCGCTCCTTTAGAACAAAAACCGCCAAAGACGGTTTAAGTGCGTTTAATTTTTCGATTGAATTCATCCGGATCGAGCAATCGTCCACTTCAATCCCGACCGAGTAGCTGCCCTTCCGGGCAAACACATCAATCCGGCCCTTTCGGTTCCGCCAGATCTCTTTTTCCGTCCGGGCTTCATAGCCCAAACGCGAAAAATATCTCATTATGAGCCATTGAATTTGTGAATGGTGCGGTGTATGAATTTTTAGCAGGTCTTCGACTAAATAATTCATTCTATGTTCCCAGATTATTTCGGAAAAAATCAACAATAACTGGCCTATCGCATGTTGATCCTTTCCCGACGACAATTGCTCTATATTTAGGCAATATGCTCATTGAATCCAAATAATTATTGCTAATATAAGCACCCATAAAATTTTTGGAAGTTTCGTCGAACGATTGAAGCGCAACTATTGTATGGCATTGATATAAAATAGTTTTAGTTACCAATGCCGTCCTTTGAGTAATTATTAAAAATCCAATGCTATGCTTCCTGCATTTTAACACTTGCTGAGAGATACGACTAACCGATGGCTGACCGAAACCTTGACTACCAAAACTATTTTCCGGAATAAAGTCATAGGCTTCTTCCATCACAACGCAAATTTTCTCATCGGGATGACTCGTTTGATACGCTATTACGTTGTCTATCAAACCAGCAGCATCATCGCTTAAGTTAACAGTATTAGTTTGCCCAGTACTGGTTTGTCTCGGCGCAGTTATTTGAAATGCGATTGAAACAATATTTTTCGTCGTTGACCCTAGATTAAAAGAAGTAGAATTTTGGACTTCGATTAGAGTGGTATCAATATATTTGGACAGTGATTGGTTATTATTCCTATCAACTTCAAAAATAACGACCTTGCATCCATTATTTGCCATCTTTTCTATAATCTTCGCTGCCATTGATGATTTACCCGTTCCAGTTTTTCCAATGATAGCGATATGATGGGAAACTCCCTCATCAAGATCAATATATATGGGATATTTTGATCTTGGGACATTGCCAACTCTAAAATAATTTCCGGGCAAATCCGGTATTTGTTCAGTGGAATTTTCTAGGAATACTGGCGAATTTAAGTCTGGCACCCATCCAACTTCAGAAAAGCGTTGAATGTCATCCTTCCAATATCCAATCTGTTGTGCCGATATAATTTTTATCCCTTTTCTACTTTGGCCGTCAATATTTTCATAATCAGTTTCCACATTGATTATTTGATATTTGGTCGCGTTTTTATAAAAATTTACAGATAATAAATCACCTTCCCTTAGTTCTTTCTTTTCGTCAACGCCATCTATCATCCTTATTTTTATGATATCAATATCGGAGTTATCAGAAACGAAACCAATAATATTTTCTTTATTTTTATATATTTCATTATTCTTTATTCCTTCCGTTATTTCTGATGAATATTTAAAAATATAATTTTGTTTATTGATATCAAATTTAGCGTCTTGGTTAAGACTACAGAATTGTAAATAATTAACACTATCAGTTTCAAATTTTGAAATAAATATCGCAAAAGGTAATTTATCCTTAAATGATTCGTGCGAATTTTTTATATCGTCAAGAAAAACAACATCATTCTGGTTCAAAGTTGGCGAATTAGGAGATTGCTCTACATAAAAAATACCCGGATTAATCCTTTTTGCTATTTTTCCGATCAATTTAATCTTACCCTTATTATTTAGTAATTCGAAAAATGGCTGAATAAGCTTTCTATCTATAGGCTCTATTAAAATAGCAAATCCCCAAAATATTATTAATAAAATCACTGAAACTTGTTCAGAATTTATTAACGATTTTCCTTCCAATGAGGGAATAAAATAGCTAAAAAGAGAAAGAATAAAAACTATCGAGAATAGCATCCTGGAGCTGCCCAAAAATCCAGAAATAATCGCCGAAGATTTTGCAATCTTTTGTGAAATATGATTTTTATCTCTTGAATCATCAATTAAGAAAAACGATAAAAAAGCTATTCCTGCGACAATAATCGAGTAGGCAAATAATGGCCAATAAAGAAGAAAATGATTTTTATTGTCTAGGGTAAGCAGTACGATTAAAAGGGTAAGAATGTTTACTATTACATCAATCGGTTTTGTAAAATACTTTTCCGTTATAAAAATTCCAAAAACTATCAATAAAAGTCCGCTCGTAAACCAGATGTCAGCGTCTCTTTCTAAGCCAGGAAATACCTTATTTATTAAAAAAAACTTTATCGCCAGAAGAGAGCTGGCGAATATTAAAAGGTAAAATAGGCTCTTAATCTTATTCCAATCCATAAATATTCTTTATTCTATTATTGGCCCCATCCGCTAATCACCTCTTTGAAATTCCTCGGTTTCTGGCTTTGCGCTTCCCAATCCTCCTGCTTGATATAAAGCATCTGATATTTTGCGTTTTTCTGATTAGCATTCACGTCCGTACACCATTGCTCAAGACGCTTTATTTTTTCGATATCGTCTAAATCCTCCCGGCCCTTCGTTTCCACGATATAATATTCTTTTGGCGACACCTTAACGATAAAATCCGGATAATAATCGGAGATATTACCGTCGGCATTTTTATAATCAATCTTAAAATGGACGGCAAAATAGTTTTTAACGTATGAGGTTATGTCCTCGCAATTTTCAAGGAAACTGGCAAATTCGAGTTCAAAATGGCTATCGCCAACAACTTTATTGAATATGCTCTTTTTGGGTACGATATATCCCTGATCTTTGACCACAAACGGACGACTTTTGCTAATTTTTATATAATCGCGGATTTCAGCTTCGCCTTTATCAAGAACTGTTAATTTATTGATCTCTTTCTTGAATGTTTCAATAACGGTTCTTGAGGCTTCAATTTCGGAAAGATTGCGAAGTGAATTAAGATTATCCAAAGCTATTGGATTGTTAAATAAATAATTCTGGATGAATTCTTTTACTTTGCCGTAAAGAATATCATAGCCGCTGACCAAACGAAGCTCTTTCATAATCACCTGCGCGAAATAACCGATTGCGCTTTGGTAATTTGGGATAAAATTGCTGTCCAATTCGGTTTTATGCGTGATCTCGCCACTAGCAATGTCGCGGAAAACGATTTCGCGTTTTTCTTCATCGCTAAATTCTTTAATCTCGATTTTTTTATAATCAAAATTGGTCGGTACTAATTCCGAAAGATTTTTATATTCTCGATAGATACGAGGCGTTAATACCGGTATTTCAATGTCTAATTGCTCAATGTCTTTTTTCAGATTTTCCCGATCTATTTCAACCACTATGGGCGACTTTGGTCCAGAACCTTCCCCCATTTTGCGATGTTCAAGTTCAACACCTTCGTTTTTGATAGATTCCACAAAGTCCATAAAAGCGTCCGTTCCTACAACGCTGACAAATTCCGGCAAATCCGGGTCACGGTACATTCGCCGCAAACCGCGGCCAAGCGTTTGTTCCGGCAAAATATTGCTTTGGGCCACATAAGCGCGAAGCCCGACAATTGTCGTTACATTGCGAACATCCCAGCCTTCTTTTAACATTAACACCGAAACAATAACTTTATGCGGGCTTTCCATCGAATCGATTGCATTAGCGGCTTGGCGCAATTCTTTCAATTCTTCTTCTTTTTTACCGCTTGCGCTTTCGGAAATTTCGCCGTTATTTTTCGTATGAATTACTAAAACCGATCCTTTCAAATCCTGATAGGTGTTTTCAAGGTATTGAGCCACATCATCGCAATTTTTCGTATCATCGGTCATCACAAACAGCACCGCTTTTTTGCCGAGCTTTTTGTGTTCTTCGTAAACCTTCTGCCATTCTAAATACCCAAGATGGATATAATCTTTATACTTCTCAGTATAGTTTGATGATTTATGCTCTTGAAGTTTGGCGCGACTGGCAGAATCGGGTAATACCGGATGCTTAACCACATTTTGATGTATGGCCTCAACCAGCGGATAATCGCTTACTGTTTGCACAAAAATTGATCCATTGTTGTGTTTGGGTGTAGCGGTAACATCTATCTGTAACGACAATGCCCCACCCTTCATTTTTAACCGATTGTGAATATCACCAACAGACTTAAACCACGCTAAGCGCGGATCATGGATGTGATGAGCTTCATCATTTAAAATTACCAACTCATCCACAGTACGGACAATATCGCCAAGATCAAGTTTTGATTCATTGGTCGCGCCCGCGGGTTTCTTTCCCAGGAAATAGTCGGCAGTATCTTGATCGTCAAATCCCGCCGCTTCGGTCGCGCCCTCATAAACGCGGTGTATGTTCGTTAAAAAAATATTTCCAGTTTTTCTTACCGTGCCGATCTCATCTTGGATATGCAATGTTAATTGAAAATCATCGCGCCAGTTTTGGCCGCAATATCCATTATCCGGCAATATCGGATCCTGGAAGAAAATTTTTAATCCGTCAAAATCGGTGCGAATACGATCAAGCACGATAATATTTGGCGTAATAATTAAAAAGTTGCGGGCCAAATTGGAATCCGCTTCATATAGTTTATGAAAATAGCTCCACGCCAACATCAAGCTCAAAACCTTGGTTTTGCCCGCGCCGGTTGCCATTTTAATCACATAGCGCGTCCAATCTTCATCAAACATTCCCGCCGAAACCGCGCCGGAGCTATCATATCGAATAAGATCGTATTTATCCCTGGATTTAGCAACCTCGTAAAGCCAAATCACAGTTTCCACCGCTTCACGCTGGGCGAAATAATATCTAAATAGCGATAATTCTCCGTCTTTATTCTCAACGGGATGATCTGTCAAAAACCACCAGTTAAGCAGTGCCTTGCTGGTTTCGCTCAACCCCTCATAACCAGACGCACGCCAAGCGGTAACTTTCTTGCGAAGCTCGGCAACAAGCGGCGGCAAAAGCTTTTCATAGCCTTTGTCGCGCAAATTCTCATCAGCCGGAAACCACCGGATAGCCGGATCAAGAATTTCGTAAGGCGAAGTTGGAAAATCTTTGTGAAGTGCCATAAATCTAAATAAGTATTTTGTTCACTATCTCAGGGAAAAATTCATTTAATTTGCCTTGACGGTTAACTTCTGTGATGTAAGCGTCCATCAATTCGGATTCATTGTTATAGCCTAACCTTCTTGCTAAATTTTTGACAAAGATTGAAGCGTCAAGCCTATCAAGAACATCCTTTGTGAGAGAATCCTTACTAGTTAATAATGCTTTAACTGGTGCAAAGCTTTGATTTGATATTTCTTTTACTGTATTAAATAATTCGCTGGAAATATCTTTTTTAGGATTACTTTTGTCAATTATCGCAAGAATAGCAGTATCTAAAAAATAATTTTCTATGCAATATTTATCAAGTTGCACTAAAGAACTATGGTAATCCGCCCGTTCGATGGATTCCATTGGTTTATTATCTCCATCTATTAAAAAAGAAACATTATTTACGTTCAGCATCTTAAACGCCTTTGCTTGCGTCTTTACTTTTTCGCAATTTCCAATGTCAACGATCTCAATTTTCTTTGGTAATAATTCGGATATTTTCCCAATAACATGTTTCTGTTTTTTATCCTCGACATATATAAGCTTATCTTCGGCGGTTATTCCATTAACAACTTTTACTATGTCGCCAGATAAGGCTTCTATTAAACCTTGATCTGGTTTATTTTTTATAACCGTATTGCCATTTTCCCAAACAAAAAATTGCGCAAAATCAACGTATGGCTTAATGAAACACGCCCTCGAATGCGTAACTATAATAATTTGCTTATTGTAAGTTTGCGCAAACCAGTCAAAGAAGCCAAACAATTTTTCTTCTAGCAGCCAATTTAAATGTATTTCCGGTTCATCGATTAAGTAAATATCGGCAGTATCCTTTACATAAAAAACCGCGAAAACTAATGAAATAATAGCGTTTTCTCCGGAACTCAATTGATTAAATTCTAAGTTATCTCCATTTTTTGAGATATTCGAAATATAACGACGACGACTTGAGTCCCAAGAAAGATTTATTTTATAATCAAATACCTTACTTAATACTTCTTGATATTTTTGCTTAATTTCCTCCGTAGCTTGCTCTTTGGTCTTATTTCCTTGATCAACAATTTTCTCCGAACTAAGTGTTAAATACTCCGAGATTGATTTGATTGTTTGGATATTATCATCTTGGAGCTGTTGATTTATAAAAGCGTTTAATGCGTTCTGTTCAGCATTTATATCTTGCCTTACTAATTGTTGCGCTTGTTCCATTAATACTTTTTGAGCATTCCTCTTTGGGCTAAATTGGGCAATGATAACATTTTGGCCAGGAATAGATAATTCAACTGTGGCATTATTTGATTTGTTTAATTGAATATATTCAAGAAGCTTTGTTTTGCAAGCTCCATTAGCTCCCGCGATAATATTAAGCCCCGAAGAAAAAGCTATTTCCTGGGTAAATCGCCCGTCCAGCAAATTAACTTTTACTTTTTTTATATAATTACCCATAAATTCAAATATTGATTTCAATTATCTTCATCGTGTCGTTGCCGAAAATATCGACCACCTTAATTGCAACCTTATGCTTTCCGGCTGGCATTTCTTTGGCAACGCTTATTAATTCAAGGTTGCGGTCTTTTTTGGTTCGGAAAGATTGCCACTCATTTTCAAATACATAGTCGCCGGTCCAAACTTCCTCAAATTCGGGAATTTTTACTTGATGCGGAACTGCCGAACCGTCAAGTTTTGGCTGCACCGATTCTTTTTTCGACACCCGGATTATTTCTTTTTTGCTTTCAAAATCAAAATCAACCGCCCAGTAATCAATCCAGTCGGTCCATTCCTTGGTTAAATTTTCTTTTTCGATTATGCCCTCTTTATCTTTAGAAACTTTGATAATCTGACCGTTTTCAACGATCAGTTTCTTACCTCCGTTCTTCAAATTTTCCTCGACTTCTTTGATCGAATCTTGATTGTAGAAAACAGAAAAATCGGTGAGTTCAATTGCTAAAGTGTTTTTCTTAATAATTGGTTTAACTTCGATATAAGAAACGTCGTGGAATACCACTTGGTTCTTCTCAATCGCCCGTTTGTCAAATACATCGCGCGGGATATATTTCAACGCCAAATCGATGCCTTTGCTCTTGGCTTCTTCCTGAATATTTGGGAATAATCCCATTTCAAACTCAAACGCGAGAATATCGGCTTTGGTAATTTTCTTTTCCTGACACTCATTGATAACTTCTTCAACAAACAACCGCGATACTGGCAAATTTATTGGCCCTATAGCAACCAATCGCGAGCTTTTCTTGCCGTGAAAAGTTCTAAATCCGTCAAACGCTTCGGCTTTGTATGCCCCCAGCACCAGCGCGATAAAATCTTTCTCCCGTTGCACGATTTGTGCCTGCTTTTCTTCATCGCGCAAATTTGGATTCACGCCAATATAATGCTGGCGTTCGTATTTTCCAAGATTCAGAATCTCAAACGCCCGGAAATTCTTACCATCTTTTTTCATCTGTCGCTGAACGCCAATCATTCGCTTCCGCGCGGTATGAATTGCGAACTTTCCCAAATCTGAACCAATCCATTTCCTATCTAATTTCTCCGCGACAGATAAAGTTGTCCCAGACCCGCAGAAAAAATCCGCCACAATATCATTTTCATTTGATGACGCCTTAATAATTCTTTCAAGCAACGCTTCTGGTTTTTGTGTTGGATATTCCTTGGCAACTGAAGATGAAATATCGTCCCAGACATCCTTACACCGTACGCCGCTTTCATTCATATATTGCTTCCTACTTGGCACCTTACCACTCTCAACAATTAAAATTCCATCATTAAGCCATTGATTAGCTGTTGATTCTGGCATCCGATAACCATTTGCTGGTAGTTTTTCTCCTTTACCGAAGCTATAAATATATCCGCCACCGCCAGGATTATCTACCGGCACCAACCGATATCTACCTTGTGCGTCTTCGTATCGATAAAGCTTATTGCTAGCCTCGCCGTATGCTTGAAAAACATCATTCCAGATATATGTATCCAACTTTGAATATAAAAAAATAGTATCGTGCGATTTAATATATTTTTTATTTTTAGCGGAAGTATCACCAACGGCACCTTGCCAGATAATTTCACTCAAGAATTTATTTTTATCAAATAACTCATCCAATACAGCGCGCACGTAATGTGTAAGCCTATAATCGCAATGGACATAAATACTGCCGTCATTGGCCAATAAATCGCGCATTAACGAAAGCCGCTCATAGATCATCGCAATAAAGCTATCCGCGCCTTTTCCCCAGGTATCACGGTAGGCCAATTCCTCCAAAACATTCGGTTTTTTAGTGAATTCTTCATTTCCTATTTCAATGTTCATTGAAAAATCTGCGCCCACATCGAACGGCGGATCAATGTAAATCAGTTTAATACCACCTTGCGCTTCGATCTCCTGGCGCAACGGGCCGTTTTTCAAGCTCGAAAGGATTAGTTTATTGTCACCCCAGATCAGTTTATTCGTCCAGCCTTTCAACTGGCGGCCGCGCGAATCGACGTCGAAAAGCGATCTTTGCATTTTAATTTCCTTTTCGCTTCGCGGTTCGTCAACTTGCTCAATCGTTTGAAAGGGCAAAACTGCGTTTGTTACTTCATTGGTTTTTCCATTCCATACCAGCTCGACTTCGCGCTTGTCTTCAAACAGCAAAAACCGGTATTTGTCCGGCAAAGGCTTGCCTGCTTCAATAAATTTGGCTATATCTCGTTTTTCGTTGTCGCTTAGGAACATATTGTGTTTAAAGCTATATTTCTATACACTTTAGCTCTTTTACGATCATTTTTCAATTCTATAATTTCTATAATATTAGACTGTTGAATAATTATTACCCCGTGGGTAATTTGAGGCCGGATTGCGGCTCTCGCGCCAGAGGAAAACTCAAATGAGGGTTTTCGCCTCGCGCGAGGGTGGCAATGATTGGATATTTGATTGAAAGATGCTCTTTGAAAAGCGTATCAAGCGGCAATTGGAGAAAGCAAAGTTACGATTCTTTTGCAGTTAAGAACGCTGGCGGTAACATATGCCTGAATTTCAGTTTTCCATTTTCCCGGCCAGCGGCATTTGGCCAGTCCGTGGTTCGATTTGCTTTCGGCGAATATCCGTTCAACTTTGTAGCGTTCACCGATGGTCTTCTTGTAGATGGCGGTTTTCATTCTTTGTTTCAGTTTTTCCACCTTGCGGTTCTTCTTGATAATGATGAATGATTTGAAACCATATTTTTCCAAAAGCGCGTGATTTTCGTTTGTGTCGTAGCCCTTGTCCAGAGTCGCTTTGGTTTTCTTTCTGCCATCGGTTGATTTTTTGAGCGGTTTGAGTAGCGGTTCCACGACATCCATATCAAGCACGTTGGCCGGAGTTATTTTCATCGCTTCGATGATTCCCGAATCGGCGTCAATGGCGGTATGCTGTTTGAATCCATAGATTTGCTTCTGATCGGATTTGCGCCCGAAGCGCGCATCTTGGTCGGGGCTGTTGTCATCGATGAAAGTATTGCCATCGGATTTGTCGTCATCGCGATGTTCCTTAACCAATCTAGCCAAGTCAACATTGGCGGCGATATCGGTGGAATCAATGATCTTCAAACGATCATGAATCAGTCCTTTTCCATCGGCTTGTTTGACAATTTGGTTGAAAATTTCTTGAAAGACATTTTCCCTTAACCTGTCCCGGAATACCGAAATCGTGGAATGATCCGGCGCGGAATCGGTGGCCGCCAATCCCAGAAACCATTTAAATGACAGGCGGTCGTTGATCTGTTCTTCCATGTCACGCAACGATACATTGTAGAGAAAAGCCAGCAGAAGAATCTTGAACAGCATTGCCGGTTCATACGGGCGGTTGCCCGCCTTTCCGAAATTCGGGTAGGCATCCTGGCAAAGCTCGTTGACGAAATTAAAATCAACCGCGGCGGCAAGCTTTCTTAAAAAGTGATCCTTGGGAACGATTTGATCATACAAGAAATATCCGAAAAATGAATTTTTGTTGGTTTGTTTGAACATATTTCGTGGTAAAGTTAGATTGTTTTCTACCTCTATTTTACCACGAATTGCGCTTAAATTAACCGCCATTATTCAACAGTCTAAATTTCCAAAAATTCGCGAAGCCTACTGGCTTCGATTTATATATATATTTTTACCCCCACCTGCGGCTAAAATGCGTTGGCCTGAGCCCAATTCGAGCCCGGCTGCCCCTTTGCGAGCGCCGCCCTGGAAGATAGCCATCTGGAAGGGCAAGCGACGCTCAGTCGGGGGTCAAAATTGTCGAATTGGGCGGATTTTGTGCTATTCTGGATCTTGCAGACAACAGGTTCTAACTTTCTCAAGCAAACACCACATTAGCGAAGCCGCGGCCGTGAGAAATTCTCCCGCTAATATGAAAATGTGGACCTTACCGGATTCGAACCGGCGACTTCATCATGTCCCGAAAACTTTGGTGGACCTTGGCGGATTCGAACCGCCGACCTCCTCATTGCAAATGAGGCGCTCTGCCGGCTGAGCTAAAGGCCCGGGAAATGGTTGATGAGTCGCAAGCGATGAGTTTAAACACGAACTCAAATGAAGCAAATTCAACAAATATACAATAGCAAAAAATAGCCCGATTGCAATTGCTTTAACGGCGGGGTTTGATAGAATGGCGTAATAATCATAAATTTATGAAACATAACCGCTGGTTCGTGGTGCTGGGGGCTTTGCTTATCCAGGTTAGCCTGGGCGCGATCTATATTTACAGTGTTTTTAAGCCGGCCTTGAAAGAACATTTTCCAACCTGGTCGGCAACCGATATCGCTCTGCCAGCCCAAGTTCTGCTGGGAATAGGCGCGTTAATCATGATTGTTGCGGGCAAGATTCAAGATAAAATCGGACCCAAAATAACCGCCATAATTGGCGCGTTTATATTATTATTGGGAATGTGTATTGCCGCTAAAGCGCAAACTTTGCTCCAGTTTGTATTCGGATTCGGAGTTTTGGGCGGCATCGGTATTTACGCGGCTTATGTCTGCCCGATCGCAACCTGCGTGAAATGGTTTCCGGACAAGCGCGGCCTGATTACCGGACTGGCAGTGGCGGGATTTGGCGCCGGAGGATTGGTGTTTGCGCCGCTCGCGAGTTATCTGATCGCCCATATCGGCATTATGGCGGCATTGTTTTATCTTGGTTTGGTTTATTTTTTTGCCATTGTGGCCGGAGCGCAGTTAATGCGCGTGCCGCCGGCCGGTTATTGTCCCGCCGGATGGATGCCGCCGGTGGCCGCCATCAATCAAAAGGCTGATTTCACGACCAAGGAGATGGTCCAAACCCGCCGCTTTTGGATTTTGTGGATTACCTATTTTATCGGTTGTGCGGCGGGATTGATGGTGATAATGAATTTGGTAAATATCTGGCAGGCGCAGGTTGCGTCCGGTTTTGCAAAGATCGCCGGAATCATTACGGCGGTGCAATTTTCGCAAATTCTGGCGCAGGGAACGCTGGCGGTGATGGCGGTATCAATTCTAAATAGTTCGGGCCGCATTGTCTGGGGTCTAATTTCAGATAAAATGGGCCGCGAAAAAACTTTGATGGCAATTTTTGCGCTATGCGGCATCGCGCTACTGATTTTAGGAGGATTGAACAGTTTTTGGAGCTTTGCCGCAGTCGCGTCTCTTATTGGCTTT
Source organism: Candidatus Nealsonbacteria bacterium DGGOD1a (assembly GCA_022530585.1). Taxonomy (NCBI): domain Bacteria; phylum Candidatus Nealsoniibacteriota; species Candidatus Nealsonbacteria bacterium DGGOD1a. The sequence goes on along the minus strand of CP092821.1, from coordinate 561,981 downwards.
TGTTTCGGCGGATTTTTGGCGCTTTATCCGGCGATTACCGCGGATTATTTCGGCGCGAAAAACATCGGCGCCAACTACGGCTTGATGTTTACCGCCTACGGCGCCGGCGGACTGGTTGGGCCGTGGCTCGCGCCAAAACTTTTACTTGCGGTTCGGGATGTACCTTACGAAACCGTTGATACCGCGGGTAAAACAATCGTCAAGTTAATGGAGGCCGGCAGTTACGCAAATTCCTTTATTCTCGCCGGTATTCTATGCCTGGCCGCCGCTTTTCTTGTTTTAAAATTGAAACACCAATAAATCGTAAAAACCTTTTAAAGCAAAAATCCCGGAAACGGGATTTTTTAATGTGGGCGCGGAAGGAATCGGACCTTCGGCCTCCGTCTTATCAGGACGGCGTTATACCACTTAACTACGCGCCCGCAACAAACTATTTATACCCTATTTCCTTCTTTTTTTCAAGGCGGCCTTAATCGGCTTTTTTAATTTGGGTTTGGCGGCCGAAAAATTGCCAATTGCCATTTCGGGGTTGGTTTTTTTAAATGCGGCGGGGGTGATTATCAGCGACGCTTCATAACTTCCGGCGGATATTATTATTTTTGGCGATTCCAGAAATTTTTTGTCGCAAAAAACGCGTATTTGCCACAAACCGGCAAAGGGCGGGATCGCTCCCGGGTCAATACCTTTAAAAGTTTCGGCAATAATTTTTTCTTTGGCAAAATCAATTTTCTTTGCCTTGGCGAGTTTTGCCAGCTTATCCATATCCAAATTCCTGTCTCCGCCGATAACCGCCATTGCCAATTCCCTGTCAATTTTAATCACCAAAACTTTGGCGATCGCGCCTGTCTTTATTTTTAAAGTCGCCGCCTTGTCAAACGCGGTATAGACCGTGCGATGAGTTATTGTTTCACATTTAATCCCCGTTTTACTCAAAAAACCTTCCACTTTTTTTGGAATTTTCACCGGCATCTCGGTTTTGTTAATCCGTTTTTTATTTTTTGGAACCTTTTTTATCATATCATTAATCTTTGAACTCGGATTCGTTTAGTTTTGACTGGCGCATGATTGATATGAAACATATTGCTTGTATTTTTTTCAAACCGCGGCCTTTAAATTTATTTTTTCATCAATTTTATTTTTGGTTTTATAATTTGATTTTGAATTTTGATTTCTATTTGTATCCTACCAAACCCTCGTATTCCGTCAATAAAATTTATTCTATATTTTTAGCCATAGCTAAATTTATAGAATATCGGTTTTGTATAAAAAAATTATAAAATTCCGTGACCGCAAAAAACACATAATCATCGGGGACATAATGGGTCTGTTGCCAAATTTTTGTTAGCGCAAAAACACCCCTGCGGGTGCTTTGATTTCCACTACGAATAAAAGAATTGCTTGAAGTCGCCTTGGACTTTCGAAATCGGTTTCTTAGAGACGAACCGATCAGCGTCTTGGTGTCAAGAGAAGAATTCTCGTCCCTCGACAAAAGCCGACACTCAAAAATGTAAATTAATTGATCCACGAGCAGGTTCCCCTACCCGTGCCTTGTTACGACTTCGCCCCTCTTATTGAATCCAGCTTAGTTCCCCTCGCGGGGCGCTTCGGCTGTCCCCAACTCGCTTGGCGTGACGGGCGGTGAGTACAAGGCTCAGGAACATATTCAACGTGACGTCATGATTCACGTTTACTAGCGATTCCGGCTTCATGAGGTCGAGTTGCAGACCTCAATCCGAACTAGGGCAGTTTTTGATGGGATTTGCTCCGCCTTGCGGCATCGCTGCCCTCTGTAACTGCCATTGTATCACGTGTGCGGCCCCAGTTGTCAAAGGCCGTGCTGATTTGGCGTCATCCTCACCTTCCTCCGAGTTGTCCCCGGCAGTTTCTTATGACAAGTAAAACATAAGATAAGGGTTGCGCAGGTTACGACATCTAAGTATGCATCTTACGACACCTGCTGACGACAACCATGCAGCACCTGAACTACTGTCCTTGTGGGAAATCCCGCTTTCACGGGACGATCAGTAGAATGTCTAAACTGGGTAAGGTTACTCGTTTGTTGTCGAATTAAGCCACATGATCCACCGCTTGTGTGAGCCCCCGTCTATTCCTTTGAGTTTTAGCCTTGCGGCCGTACTTCCCAGGCGGGACACTTAACGCGTTAGCTTCGCCACTTGAAGGGTCGACACTTCAAGCGACCAGTGTCCAATGTTTAGGGCGTGGACTACAAGGGTATCTAATCCTTTTTGCTCCCCACGCTTTCGTTCCTCAGCGTCAAGATTGCCCCAGCTATCTGCCTTCGCTTTTGGTGTTCCGCACGATATCAACGGATTTCACCCCTACACCGTGCGTTCCGATAGCCCCTAGCATCTTCAAGTTTGGAAGTTTCCGGTTCACCCCCCGGGTTGAGCCCGAGGTATTTAAAACCAGACTTTCCATACAGCCTACGAACACTTTACGCCCAATAAATCCGGATAACGCTTGCGGGTTCTGTATTACCGCTGCTGCTGGCACAGAATTAGCCCCCGCTTATTCATAGAGTACCGTCAATTGCTTCTTTCCCTATAAAAGGAGTTTACGGCGCGAACGTCTTCATCCTCCACGCAATGTCGCTGGATCAGGCTTTCGCCCATTGTCCAATATTTTCGGCTGCTGCCACCCGTAGGTGTCTGGGCCGTGTCGCAGTCCCAGTGTTGGGGAACAAGCTCTCACTCCCCCTAACCGTCATCGCCTTGGTGAGCCATTACCCCACCAACTAGCTGATAGTCCGCAGGTTCATCATCAACCGGCTTGCGCCTTTACCCTTCAGCTTGCGCTTCAGGGACCATCGGGTATTATTCCGTCTTTCGACGGGCTATCCCCGAGTTAATGGTAGATACCTACGTGTTACTAACCCGTTCGCCGCTAACCATACACCCTGCACGGGAAAATCCGAATTTTCAAAATCCGAAATCCGAAACAATTTTCAAAATCATAATTTTCAAATTCTCAAAACAAGAATTTCGTTTTTATTTTTTTGAAAATTAGAATTTGTTTCGAGTTTCGAAATTCGATATTCGAATTTCCCTGTGCAGAGCATATGATCCGCTCGACTTGCATGCCTTATCCACATTGCCAGCGTTCATCCTGGACCAGGATCAAATCCTCAATAAAATGAGTCCAAGACAACTTCAAAAAATTCTTTGTATGCTTTGTTAAAGCGCATACCGCTTTGGCTCACGAAATATTTTCGTGGAAAATTGAAAATATTTCGCTATTTAATTTTAGAAGTTCTTTCCCCTCGGCGTGCTCGCCTCGGGATTTCCTCGCTCGCGCTCGGTCACCCCCTCGGCAATTATAACTGCTTGTTAAAAACAAACAAAAAATCATACAGTCATAATATCTTATGATTTTTTTCTTGCTTTCAACCGTCGTCAATTTTCTACTTGTTGCTCGGGCAGCAATTGCAAGAGCAGGCGCAAGTTTTGGGCGCGGCTTTCTTTTTGTTAACTTTCTTGGCGGATTTTTTATCGGCCATAATTTTACAATTAACTTCGCAACAATGACAGTTTAGCGTTTTTTAAAACCAATGTCAAGGCATCGGCAAATCTTTTGTTTTTCCGTTTAATTTTTCCAATTCTTTGAAGAAATTTGTAAAGAAAAATTAAATTAAAAAGATAAACAACTTGCCCTTGCGTTTGATCGCGCGCGCGAAATCGGAAACCAAATGATTATATATACCCGCCGGATTCAATTGTCAATGCCGGTTATGCACAAGGGTTGCAAGGTTTGATTCGCTTTGTTACGATAATTCATACAGTTTTGTCGATTACATATCTCGTTGAGGTCAAACCTCAACAAACTTGTTGAGGTTTGACCTCAACAGAACCCCAACAGGACAAAAATTATGGTAAATGTTGCGCCCACGAAAATACCGCCGCAGAGTTTGGAGATTGAGCAGTCGGTTTTGGGTTGTTTGATGCTGGATAGATCGGCCATGATGAAGGTGGCCGATGTTTTGTCGCCGGATGATTTTTACAAGCACAGCCACAAAGAAATTTACGCGGTTTGCCGCGAGTTGTTTGAAAAAGGCGATCCGATTGATTTTCTTTCGGTTTCAAACCGGTTGAAGGACAAAAACGAATTGGAGGCGGTGGGCGGCAATGCGTATTTAACCGAATTGGTCAATCTGGTGCCAAGCTCCGGCCATGTGGCGTCCTATGCGCGTATCGTGCGGCACAAGCGGGTGTTGCGCGATTTGATTTCGGTATCGCAGGAAATTGAAATGCTGGGTTATAACGAAAGCGACGATCTGGAGGCGGTTCTTGATGACGCGGAAAAGAAAATTTTCAATATCGCCCAGAAAGGCGTGAGCCAGAATTTCACTATCGTAAAAGACACTTTGGGCGCGGCGTTTGACCGCATTGAAATGTTGTCGCAAGGCACCGGTACGCGCGGCGTACCCACGGGGTTTGCCGATCTCGACAAAATGCTTTCCGGGCTTCAAAGATCCGATTTGGTAATTCTGGCCGCCCGGCCATCTCTGGGCAAATCAACTTTGGCGTTGAATATCGCGGCCAATATCGCTTACAACGAAAAAATTCCCGTGGGCGTGTTTTCCTTGGAAATGTCAAAAGACCAGATGGTTGATCGCTTGATTTCGGCTTATTCGGGCGTTGATCTTTGGAAAATCCGTACCGGAAAATTACAAACCGAAGATTTTGAGAATATACAAAGAGCCTTGTCGATTTTATCCGAGATGCCGTTGTATATCGATGATGTTGGCTCCCCTTCCGTTCTGCAAATGAAAGCGCTGTCGCGGCGTTTGCAAGCTGAAAACGGACTTGGTCTTTTGGTAATTGATTACTTGCAGTTAATGGAACCGCTCAACCGGATGGCCAGTCCGGTCCAGCAAGTTTCGGAAAATTCCCGCGCCTTGAAAGGCTTGGCGCGCGAGCTTAATATTCCTGTGCTTGTCCTATCCCAGTTGTCCCGTGCCGTGGAACAGCGTATCCCGCCCATTCCCAAGCTGTCCGATTTGCGCGAATCCGGTGCCATCGAGCAGGATGCCGATGTGGTGATGTTTATTTACCGCGAAGACCGCTACCGCGAAAACAGCGAACAAAAAGGCGTTGCCGAAATCATTATCGCCAAGCACCGCAACGGCCCGGTGGGCAAACAATTATTGCATTTTGACGACCGCACCGTCTGCTTCAAAAATCATACCGAGGGGTATGAATATCAAGACCAATAATTTATTTTGCAATGTATTCCCCTTCCATTCAAAAACTAATCGATAGGTTTAGTAAATTTCCCACTGTTGGGCCGCGAACGGCGGCGCGGTTTGTTTTTTATTTGATGCGGCTGGATAATGCCAAGGTGAAAGAACTTATCCAAGCCATTACGGATATGAAGGTGAACATCAAAACCTGCCCGATGTGCTTCAATATCTATGAATCGGAAAAGACGCTGTGTCCGGTTTGCGCGAATGTCAAACGCGATAAAACCCAGCTTTGCGTGGTGGCTGGCGAAACCGATCTGGCAACTATAGAAAAAACAAAAATCTATAAAGGTTTATATTTTGTTTTGGGCGGTACGGTTTCGACCTTACACAAAGAAAGCCTGTCCGGATTGCGCATCGCCGAACTGGAAAACCGCGTCAAAACCAGCCAATCGATCAAGGAAATTATTCTAGCCATAAACCCGACTTCCGAAGGCTACGCTACGATCCTCTATCTTGAAAAGATCCTAAAACCTTTAGGCAAAAGAATCACCAAATTAGGCGTGGGCTTGCCAATGGGCGGCGAACTGGAATACGCCGACGAGGAAACCTTAAGTTCGGCGCTGGAAGGCAGGAAACAAATCGCTTAAAAAATTTCTTATCAGGAGAATGAACAACAAATTGACAGGGCGATGGCGAGTTTTATATAATGGAAGTATAAATTCGCAACAATGGCAAAATCATTAAAAAAACAACCGGTAACTTTGGAATCGCTGGCGCAAGCAATGGCAGTTGGGTTTGCGACTTTGGACAAAAAGATTGACACCAAGTTTGGTATTCTGGACAAAAAGATTGACACCAAGTTTGGTATTCTGGACAAAAAGATTGACGATAGAACTGATTTATTGTTATTAAAAATGCAACAGGGGTTTTTGGAACAGATTGAGAGAATCGAATGTATTGAGCATGATGTCGCCGATCTCAAAGATGGCCAAGAGCGCATCGAAGCTAAACTGGCAAACACCGCGCGCAACATTGATTTAATGGATTTGCGCGCCGAAGTGGAAATTTTAAAACGAAAATCGTAATCTTTTGCAATCATTTTGTTAAAGTTCAATGCCTTTAACGGTAGGCTGGCCGATTTCCACCTTTTTATCGTCGTTTTAATTTTCAATTATCAATTTTCAAACAAAAACACAAAACCATCCCGAGCAAATTGAGGGGACGGTTTTTTGTTTTTCTAAACGCAGGCGGGAAAATAAGACGTGTGGGATTTGCGCGGCGGGTTTTGGGTTATATCGCGTAGGGGCGAATGATCATTAGCTCACATTTTGATTTTCGGCAGCGATTTTGTCGGCAATCGCCTGAATTTTATTTTGGATAGTATACTAAAATCGCATATTATCCGAAGCAACGCCGTCCAAATCTCCTCCCTTTAAAACTTGCACCGACCTGGTGTGTGCAAGTCTCTCGTTTGTATATAAAAAAAGAACCCCGAGAGTTTTAATCCTCGAGGGGAGATGCATCGGAATTACAAATTCAAGTACTTTTTGATAATTGATTCAAATTTCTTAATATCATCAATGCCTGACATTAAAACTTCATAGGCAATGGCAAAATCAAATTTTTGGTAATCGTGAATTATTGAATTACGAAAGCCGGTCATTCTAATCATTTTTTGCGCCAATTCCAATGAGATAACCTCTTTTTCTTTCAGGGTTTCAAAAATTTCTGCGTATGATCCGGGCCGGTAAAAATCTTTGAGAGCGATTACCGCTTCGCCCAAATCAATTGCGGATTGGCAAAGCAAATATAGATACCGCTCCAAAGCGCCTTTGAGCGTGGCGTCGCCTTCCAAATCTTTTTGCGAATGTTTCCGATATTCAAGCAATTGCGAGTAATATTCATCAATGGCTTTTAGTTTTGATTCAATAACATTGATTGTTGTCATTTTGTTTTTTGATATGTGTCAATAAAAATTCTGAAATCAAAATATTCATTTAAAATTCTTGATTCCACAATAATCTTATGTGGCTCTTTTTCAAAAATAACTTTGCTTTCGCTGATGATCGCGTATTTTAGATTTATATTGTCTGTATCGTTTATCACCGCCACATCAACTTTGTTGGTTTTTAGCGCGTTCGACAGCTCGCCCATCAATTGGAATTTAATGTCATATCTCTTTTTTTTGTCCGGTTCATTCAAATAGACCGCGAAATCGTAATCGCTCATCGGCCCGCGCCTATTGGTTGCTGTGGAGCCAAAAATATACGCCAAAACGATCTGGGGCATCTTGCGCGCCAAACCCTCCATCAAATCCTTATATTTTTGCAAATTATTCTCAATATCGTCCATATTCCATTGCTTATGTTTATACCTTCAACATACCAAAAACCCGTCGAAAACACAAAAATTGCATAGGTGGCACCTATGCAAATCTATGCAAATTCGTCTTGCGCGTGTATAAAAAAAGGCCTCAAGGTTCGTCCTCGAGGGGCCTCCGATATATCCTCCGTTGCGATAAAGCGTCATATTTATCATCCCATCGATTTAAATGGGCTATAACCGCTTTTATCACATCGGGATCGGTTAAGAGAGCGATATGATCAATTTTTGGAAATTCTTTATATACCCCAATACAATCGGTATGTTTTCCAAATGTGTCGCCGTCCCAACGGGCAAGAAAATTCGTTCCCAGTGAACCGTTTATTTGGAGCATTGGCATCATCCATGGAAAATTTTTGGTTCTGCGATTTTCCATGAAATCACCGTTTCTCAACATTCCTTGAACGCTGATATTGTCCAGCGGAAAGCGCGATTTTCCCAATCCTTTTAATCTTGCCAGCAGATTGATAATTTTGAATTGCCGCATGGTAACTCCGTTTAGTGGCGATTCAATAATTACCGGCGGGAGCATTTGCCGTGGCAATTTTTCCGGAATCAGCAATCCGCCCATTGAATGAGCGATTATGGTGCGATATTTTCCGTAAAAAATATCAGCATAAACGCTTCTCGCATAGATTTCCAAAGAATTATCCATTGGTTCCCCTTGATAATAATTAGAAACCACGATTTTCCAACCGGCTTCATTGAAAACCGGTTGGACTTGTTCAAGAATTTGCGATACCCGCGCAACCGTTTCTTCGTCGCGCAAAAATCCGGGAATAAATAAAATCGGCCTTAACTCGCCTATTTCATCCAATTAAACCACCTCCTTTATTAAGTTTTGACTCGAAAATTCTCTTTTGAAATGCAACTTCGGTAAAATGAGGTTGTATGAAAAAAGAAACCAAAAAATTACGCAAAAAAAGGCGGCGCTTCCGCCACCTTAACCAATTTGATCGAGACCGCATTGAAGCGTTAAAGAACGCCAGCCACAAACAAGAAGAAATCGCCAAGGTGTTGGACTTTGACGCCAGCGCCATCAGCCGGGAAATCAACAAAAGAAAACGAAAGAACGGCGTCTATTCCGCCAAAACCGCCCAGCAAAAAGCGCGAGTGAAAAGATCGTACAGCAAGCATCAAGGAATGAAGGTTGAAAAATATCCCGCTCTGCGAGAACAAATTATCGCCGGGTTGGAAAACCATCGTTCCCCGGATGAAATCGCCGGACGAATGAAGCGCGAAAAGCAGAATCCGAGAATTGGCGCCAATGCCATTTATAAATGGCTTTACAGCGCCTGGGGCCAGGCATACTGTCATTTGCTTTGCGCCAAGCGCTATCATTCGCGCAAGCAGAAAAGGAAAGCCAAAAGAGAGATGATCCCCAATAGGGTTTCCATTAGCAAACGGTCCAAGCGCGGCATCCACGCCGAAGGCGATCTGTTTGTTTCGCCAACCAAAACCGGCAGTCAAAACAGCGGCGCGATCATCTGCGTTCCGGCTTCAAAGCTATTGGTCGGCACAATGATTGAAAACAAAAAACCGGCCACGATGGTCGCGGCGGTTAAAAGCATGACCATGGATTTAAATATTAGCGATTTAACCTTCGACAACGGCATCGAAAACAAAGAACATGAGCAGTTCGGATTGCCGACATATTTTTGCGACCCTCACAGCCCGTGGCAAAAACCCCATGCGGAAAACGGCATCGGACTTGCCCGCCGGTGGTTCATTCCAAAGGGAACCGATTTGAAAAATGTCTCCGAAGAGCAATTCCAAAATTGCTTGCATATTCTTAACGGCAAATACCGAAAATCATTGGGATACCGCTCCGCTTATGAAGTTTCGCTAAAGCGTGGTATTATACAAAAAATCCCGCGTTAGCGGGGAGAAAAACATTCGGAGAAATTTAATCAAAAAGTTGCATTTCACTAGACAATTTACAACTGGAATGCTGGTTGGATTATAGCATAAATTGTAAAATTTGTCAAATTGACGAGGTGGGTGCGGACTTGTATAATGAAAGCGTTGAGTTAAATCAATTTCCATGGAAAATCAAAAAAAGAAAAATTTGTCTTTTTCGGTTATTTATCAATCAGTGCCGGAAGGCGGCTATGTGGCGTGGGCGCCGGCGTTGCCGGGTTGCCACACGCAAGGCGACACTTTGGAGGAAGCCGAAATCAATATTAAGGAAGCAATCGCGCTTTATTTGGAAACCTTGGGTTCCCGTAATGAGTGCTTGCCTCAAGAGGTGAAACTTTTTCAAGGTATGGTCGAGGTTGAGGTTTAAATTGCTTTTCAATGAAAAATCTGCCCTCTTTAAATTTAAAACAAGTTATCAAAGCTTTAAAGAAACTCGGCTTTGAAGAGGTTCGGCAAAAGGGTTCGCATTTGGTTTTGTATAATCAAAAAACAAACAAAAGAACCGTTGTGCCGATTCACGCCGGAAAAGAAATCAAAAAACCACTTTTAAAATCAATTATTGAAACGATGCCGGAATTTCAATTGAAGAATTTTTAAAATTATTATAATCAACGCGAATTCAAAAAAATCGCCCGATTTTCATTAGGGCGGTTTTTTCATATTTTATCAAAGATTAACGATTAAAGGTTAAAGATTGATTCCGGTAATTTCCACTTCGGTTAGCTGCTGTCTGTGGCCTTTCTTTAAATGATAACGCTTCTTGGCCTTGTATTTGTAGGCGATCACTTTGGGGCCCTTGGTTTGCGCCACGATATTGGCGGCCACGGCCGCGCCTTTTACGGTCGGCTGGCCGATTTCCACCTTTTTGTCGTCGGTTTCCACGAGCAAAACCTCCTCGAATTTGATTGAAGCGCCCGCCTCCCCTTCCAGTTTTTCCACTTTCAACTTTTGCCCGGGAGACACGATATATTGCTTCCCTCCGGTCTTGATTACTGCTAACATGAGTTTATTATTTATTTAAATTGGATTAACTTTATTACTTTATAATGTATTTCTTCAAAAGTCAACGGCAAATCAAAAATATATTTTCCAAATGTATTTCGTCGAGCGGGGTATGAACCCCGCACGACGACCAAAGGGGGCACCCCTTTGGAATCCTCTTGGTGCACCCCGGGGCAAAGCCCCGAGGTATTGCACTCAATAAAATAAAATTCAATGCGGGCGAAAACATAGTTTCGCCCCTACAAATGCAAACGCGAATTTTGTAGGGGCGATTCCGTGTAATCGCCCGTATTTTTTTATTCCAAATTCGGTTTATCTATCTGTCCGGTTTCCAATTTGTCGCGGTCGGCGCCCGTGATTTTTAGCACATCTTTGTCGATTTTGCCGAATTCTTTGGCGGCGGCGTTGTAGGTGTTCACCGAAGTTGCCAAATGGCCGCCCAGCCGCTGTAAATACTCGTTATAGGCGCACAAATGTTTGCCCAGCATTTCCACGCGCTGGCGGATTTCTTTGGCGGATTCTTCGATTTGCAGGGCGCGCAGGCCTTGCAGAACGGTTTGCAGATAGGCCAAAAAATTGGTGGGAGAGACGATAATCACCCGCTTTTGGGCAAACGCGTATTCAATCAAGTCGCGGGTGTTAACCTTGACCGATCCCACTTCATTGATGAGCAAATCATAATAGATGCCTTCCGAAGGGATAAACATCAGCGCGAATTCCATCGTGCCTTCGTCGGGGCGGATGTATTTTGAAGTTTCATCAATGCGCAATTTCAAATCAGCCTTGAAAATCTTCTCCAGCGCGATTTTGGCGGTTTCATCTTTTTCGTTAACGATCTTATTGTAATTTTCCAGCGAAAATTTGGAATCAATGGGAATGATTTTATCTTTCACGAACACCGCCGCGTCCACGATTTCGCCGTTTTTGAACTTATATTGCATTTGAAACGATTGCGGCGGCAAAACATTTTTCAGCACTGTTTCCAAATAGTATTCGCCCAGGATTCCCCGCTGTTTGGGGTTTTTGAGAATATTTTCCAGCGATTGCAATTGTTGCGCGAATCCCACCACCTGCTTGTTGGTGCTGTCCAGTTCGGTGAGCTTTTGCGTGACATCGCGGATAACTTTAAAGCTCTGCCCGAACTGTTCCTGCATCGCGCGGTTGGATTCGGTCAGCTTTGAGTCCAGCGTCTGACTCACTTGATTTAACTGCTGTTGCAACATTGCCATCCCCGCATCATTCTTGGGAAGTTCGTCCTCTTTCCGCTTCCGCATCAAAACCCATGTCTGTACCCCCAGCACCCCGATCACGGCAATGAATAATAAGATTACTATTGTGTCCATAAATTAACTTTACGCCTGCGTTATCAAAAAATCAAATAAAAAAGGCCTAAAATCGGCCCTTCGGACGGTAGAGCACTTTATTCCATCCGTAATGAACAATAATCGTCCCGGCAATAAATATCAAACTGGCGATCAATCCATATGTAAATGAACCAAAACGCCATATCGCTGCCCCGTATAGTATTGCGGGTATCAGGGAACAATACGCACCACCAGCAATCGCTTCGCTAATATCGTTGCTTTCCTCGGTATAGGTAAATCCCGGATTAAATATTGCCAGATTGCCAAAAATATTAATTAATCCCATGAGTTCCATGCCCAATAGCCGATCATATGGGATTAACAATATTCCAAAGGCGATGCATGCCATGGTGTAGCAAAATTGGATAAGAACATTATAATTCATTTCGAATACCTCCTTGCGGAAATTATATTCATTTGTCGCAAGTTGTCAAATAAAAAAGCCGATAGTTAGTATGTTGTTTTTAATGTTAATGCCCAAAAAGTCCACATCAACCCTAAAAGGGCAATGGCAATAATGAATGCCGCCGACGGGTCTTTGGGCCCAAACAACACTAATACGGCAATACTGGGAGCAACGAGTTTAATTATATATTTTTTAAACGGGTCTTGCTTATCGAAATATTTCATAGAGACCTCCGAAACTGGGTATTTTTTAACATTTATCTTGCAATTTTGCAAAAATCGGAGCCAAGTTCGATGGCCCAGTCCGCCTCTTTGATGATTTGAAGGTTGTATTCGATCAAATTTTGTTTTAATATTTCTTCAGTCTGTTTTGCGGTGAAATTACATGGGAAAAACCGTTTTTAAGCGAAAATTTTTGATTTAATTTTGATAGCGGCGTTTATATTTTAAGGAGACGCAAATTCGGGATTTTATCGAAGTCTTTTATGTTGCGGGTAACCAAGGTTGTTCCGGTAAAAATTGCGGTTGCGGCAATAATGCTATCGGCGATTTTAAGGCCATATTGACGGCGAATCCAGGCGGCAATTCTTGCAAGACGCGAATCAACAGTTATTGTTGCCAAGGTGGTTAGCATTTCTTCAAGGTCGTTTTCGTCTTGGTCGGTGAGATTGGCGTAGCTGAATAATTCGGCTTCGGTTATGGAAGAAATATAAATGGGTCCGCAATTTTCGTTGATTATTTTTTCCAGGACAGAGGTTGCTTCTTTGTCTCCTTTCAGAAAATAAATTATCGCGTTAGTATCCAGCGTGTACATATTTTTGTTATGTGTTTTGGACTTTTCTATTCCATTCGCTTCTGATTTTTTTATAATCGGTGATTATATTGGTTTTATTTTGCCATTTGCCTCTTAATTTTTGCCATATCAAAGAACGCTTTTTGGGCAAAAGAAGATGATCGTGGCTTTTTGATTTGATTGTTATTTGGCAGTCTTTTTTCATATCTCTATGTTAGCCCAATGATTTAATTTAAGCAAATTTTGCATGCATCCACTCACTTTTGTATTCTTGCAATACTTGCGTGAATTCCTGGAGACTTAACGCGCCGCGAAGTGCAGCGGCGAAAACTCGTTACCAAAGGGGTAATGTGCACGGCTTGTGTAAATTTCATTCCTATATAAATTTTGCGATAGCAAGAATTGTATAGGATTGTTTTTTTGCAAAAATATTCAAATAATAATTAGAAGTCCGACATCTGGATATTATTTTTTTGTTTACATTTAATTCGTAGGGTCGGGCTTTATGTCCGCCTTTTTGGTTTCGTAAAATTTAATACGGGCAGGCACCCGCCTTCGCCAAAGCTACGGCGAGGCAAAGCAAGACCTGCCCCTACAAAATGCAATTAAAATGCAAACAAATTTTTTATTTCAAAAACTTCGCGGTCCAGGTGTTGCTTTTCGCCAGTTGTTCCGGAGTGCCGGTGAAGATGATCTTGCCGCCCTTGTCCCCGCCGTCCGGGCCGAGTTCAACGCACCAATCGCTTTCTTTCACGATTTGGAGGTTGTGCTCGATAATGATGACGCTGTTGCCTTTCTCCACCAGGCGGCGCAGGATGATCAAAAGTTTTTTGGCATCGTCAAAGTGAAGGCCGACCGTGGGCTCGTCAAGGATATAAACCGTGTTGCCGGTATCGCGTTTGGCCAGCTCGCTGGCAAGTTTGATGCGCTGGGCTTCTCCGCCCGACAAGCTGGGGGCGGATTGACCTAATTTTAGATAGCCTAAGCCGATATCGGAAAGCAGTTGCATTTTATCGCTGATGACCGGGATGTCGGTAAAAAATGTTTTAGCCTCGTCAATGCTCATATTCAAAACATCGGCAATGTTTTTGTCGTGATATTTTGCCCCCAGCACTTCGGAGGTAAATCTTTGTCCTTTACAAAGCTCGCATTCCACATAGACATCGGGCAAAAAATACATTTCCACTTTTTGCCAGCCTTCGCCTTGGCAAGCCGGACAGCGACCTTTTTGGGTGTTGAAAGAAAAGTGGCCGGCGGTGAAACCCCGCATTTGCGAATCGCGCGTGCGGGTGTAAAGTTCGCGAATATGATTAAAGACGCCGGTATAGGTGGCCGGATTTGAACGCGGAGTTTTGCCGATCGGGCTTTGGTCCACCAGAACCGCTTTATTTAAGCGCTCCGCACCTTTCAATTCGCCGTATTTGCCCGGAACCGTGCGCGCGCGCATAATGTCGCGCATCAGGATGCTTGAAAGCGTATCAATGATCAGCGTGCTCTTGCCCGAGCCGGACACGCCGCAAATCGTCACCAACTTGCCCAACGGAATTTTCAGGTCAATGTTTTTTAATGTGAATTGATTCGCGCCGCTAAGTTCCATCCAAAGCGTCCGATCGGTGATCTCTTTTTTCTTGAATCCGGTGTTGATTGTCAGCCGCTCGGACAAATATTTTCCGGTAAGGCTATCGGCTTTTAACAGTTGCGGCGGCGTACCTTCAAAAACAACTTTGCCGCCGTGAATTCCCGCCGCCGGACCGATCTCGACAACCCAATCCGCGGCTTTCATCACTTGCTCGTCGTGTTCGACCACGATCACGGTATTTTTTAATTCCTTGAGCTTTTGCAACGCGCCGATTAAACGATCGACATCGCGCTGGTGCAGGCCCACGGTGGGTTCATCCAATACATAGATCACGCCCGAAAGCGCCGAACCCAGCTGGCAGGCCAAACGAATGCGCTGGTTTTCGCCCACGGACAGCGTTGTGGCTTCGCGGGCCAGATCGATGTAATCCACGCCCACTTCAACCAAAAAACCCAGCCGTTTGCAAATTTCCCGCAAAATCGATTCGGCCACTTCTTTCTGTTTGGCGGGCAATTCGCCCTGCAATTTTTTAAAAAAAGCGATTTCATCGCGCACCGGCATCGACGAAGCTTCATAAATGCTTTTCCCTCCCACTTTTACCGCCAAAGCTTCGGGCGATAATCTCGCGCCATCGCAATCGGGGCAAGCGATTTCGGACATATATTTTGAAATTTCCGCGCGCAGATATTCCGAAGTAGTTTCGCGATACGCGCGTTCCATCCGCGGAATAATCGCTTCGTAGCCGCTATGTTTCTTGTCTCCGAACAAAACCAACTGCTGGATGTCTTCCGGCAATTCTTTGAACGGAACATTCAGCGAAAAACCTTCCTTCTCCGCCAGTTTTTCCAGCGACCATTTTTGATAAGGCACGCCCAATGTCCGCAAAGTCCAGCGGCCGAGCGAAAACCACGGCAAAATCGCGCCCTCGTTCAAAGACAGGCGCGGATTCAAAACCAATTCCCGGTTTACCTTGGCCAGCTTGCCCAACCCTTGGCATGTTTTGCAAGCGCCGTAAGGACTGTTAAATGAAAATATCTTGGGTTCAATATCGGGCAAGGATACCTGGCAGTCCGGACAGGAGAAAAAACTCGAAAAAGATTCCTTTTTCTCGATCTTGCCGATTTTTCGGGAAACATCGATTCTTCCTTTGCCCATTTCCAAGGCTTTTTTCACGGATGCCAAAATGCGTTCCTTTTCTTCCTTGATCACGCCTTCCAACTTCTTTTTTTTGGTCGCCAGAGCTTCCTGCTCTGTTTTGGAGATATTTTTACCTTGTTTTACCGAAGTTTTTAGCGCCGCCGAGCCGAATTTTTTCAGATCGAATTTGTCGATCGGCACGCCGATATTATGCGCTTTGTTTTTATCAAGCAGTTTGTCCTTGCCTTCTTCGGATGAATAAGTGATGCCGTCGATAATGATTTGCGGCCAGCCGCTGCGATAAATTTCTTCCAAAACGCCAAGGTGGCCGCCTTTTTTGGCCGCAATCACGGGAGCGATCAAAGTGGTCTCAAACTCCATCGCCATGGCGAATACGCGTTCGGCCATATGATTCGGAGTTTGCGTGGTTACCGGTTTGCCGCACTTTGGACAATGCGCGATGCCGATGTGCGAATAAAGCAAGCGCAAGTAATCGTAAATCTCGGTGAGCGTGCCCACGGTGGAGCGCGGGTTGGAAGAGATGGTTTTTTGGTTCACCGCGATCGTGGGCGACAACCCGCTGATTTTTTCCACATCCGGTTTTTTCAATCCGCCCAAAAACTGCCGCGCGTACGACGACAAGCTTTCCAAATACCGCCGCTGACCCTCGTTAAAGATCGTGTCAAACGCCAGCGACGACTTCCCCGACCCGGAAATACCGCAAATCACCACCAGTTTGTTCTTAGGTATTTTGACCGAGATATTCTTCAAATTGTGAACCTTAACGCCCGAAAGTTCAATAAAATCATTTTCCATAAAATCAAAATCTGTTTGATTTGCGCGCAATAATATAAGAAGTATTCATTGTACCCCAAATGTCAAGATTTGAAAAGATGCAGTGGGCATTCAAACAAAAAGCGGCCTTGCGGCCACGGTTAAATTTATCAAATCGGGAGAGGCCTCTGATAGACTGCCTCTCCCATGGCGGCGAATGCCGTCTTACCTAGGCCCCACTGGCGGGTACCGCGTGGGGCGTCAGTATTTTCAAATATTGCGAACAAATATTTTTGTTCGGCTAGAGATTAAATCCCTAACGATTTTTATATAGCATTGTTATGCCATTATTTCAAATCAATCAATACGCTAAAAATTTATTAAAAAAATAGAGCCGTTAAGTCAAGATTCTTGTCAAGTACCCATTTTTTGATATGATCATTTGATGAATATTGATTTGAAAAACAAAATTGAAAATTTGCCGCAAACCGCCGGGGTGTATTTTTTCAAGGACGCGAATGAAAGAGTGATTTATGTTGGCAAGGCAAAAAATTTGAAAAAACGGGTAAAAAACCATTTCCAAAAGCCGGATCAACACGCATTTGATTTCATTTCGCAAATCGCCGATATTGATTTTATTTTGGCTGACACCGAAAACGCGGCGCTGATTTTGGAGCAAAAATTCATCAAACAGCTCCAACCTCGCTGGAATGTGGAATGGAAAGACGACAAAAGTTATTTTTACATCGCGCTGTCCGCCGACCCATTTCCCCGCGTCTATCTTACCCACCGGCCCTTTGAAGAAAAAAACTTGCAGATTCCCGATTCTCGCAGATTTTGCGTGGGTCCGACCCACGCAAATCTCACCCATCAACCTGCTTTGAAAGGGTCCGACCCTTTCAAGATTAAAAGGGTCAAGATTGAAAGGGTCGGACCCTTTCAAAATTGTTTTGGGCCGTATGTATCCGGGCGCGAGGTGAAATCGTTTTTAAAAGAAATTCGCAAAATACTGCCCTATCGGTCGTGCCGCGCCCTGCCGGAAAAACCTTGCTTTTATGCTTCGCTGGGCCTGTGCGCCGCGCCCTGCCTTCACAAAAAACAAAAAATGGCGTATTCTCAAATGATCGCCGCTTTCAAGATTTTAGCGCAAATCTACCAAGGCAAGTCGGGAAATTGCGTGGGTCCGACCCACGCGAGCTTGGATGGGTCGGACGCATTTGGCAACGGCCCATCCGAAAAACACATACGAATCGAAGGTTATGATATCTCGAACCTCTCCGGCACTCTGGCGGTCGGATCGATGGTAGTTTTTCAAAACGGAAAACCGGATAAAAACGAATACCGCAAATTCAAGATAAAGACCGTAAAGGGCCAAAACGATGTGGCGTCCTTGGCGGAAATTTTAAAACGGAGGATGAAGCACCAAGAATGGCCGCTCCCCGATTTGATCTTGCTTGACGGCGGCAAGGGCCAATTGAAATCCGCGCGCGACATAAAAAATATTCCAGTGTTGGCGCTGGCAAAAATCGGCGATAAAGACGGCAAATTATTTTCGCCGTTTTCAAAAAATTACAGCCAATTGTCAAAACTGCCGCCCAATTTGTCAAATCTTTTTTTACAAATTCGCGACGAAGCCCACCGCTTCGCCATCGGGTATAATAGATTGAGATGTATTAAAAAAATTAGATAAGCTTATCGCCTATCTTATCTTATTCGTAATAGTTGTATTTATTCCGGCCTTGCTGACAGAGAAATTTTTCACTTCCCATTTTTCTCCAATCGGCAAGGTTATATTTATAGCACTTGCAGTAATTGTTTCTTCGCCGTCCGGGGTCATAATCGTTATTATCTTTGGTTGTCCAAACTCAATAACGACCATATTGCACAATGTCTCAATACAAACTTCCATTTATAATTCCTCCAAAAAGCTGGGCAAAGCGTAGCAAAAAAAAGAAAATGTCAAGAGATAAAATAACCGCTTACTAAAATTTTTAAAATACAAGTTTATCGAGGTCGCACCTCTGCGATTACGCCGAGGAACGACCTCAAAATGCAAATGCCACGAAATACAATGCGGAAACTGAAAATTGAATCCAAATTTAAGCCGCGGGGAGATCAGCCGCAGGCGATTGAAAAATTAAGCCAAGGAATAAAGGCGGGTTTTGAGTTTCAGACGCTGTTGGGCGTGACCGGATCGGGCAAGACCTATACGATGGCCAAGGTAATTGAGAAGACCGGTCGGCCGACTTTGGTGATTTCGCCCAATAAAACTCTGGCGGCGCAGTTGTATGAGGAATTTAAGGGGTTTTTTCCGAATAATCAGGTGAGCTATTTTGTTTCTTATTATGATTATTACCAGCCCGAGGCGTATATTCCCGCGACTGACACTTATATTGAAAAGGATTCAATGGTTAATCAGGAAATCGACCGTTTGCGCCATGAGGCGGTACAGGGCGTGCTTTCGCGCCGCGATACGATTATCGTGGCATCGGTTTCCTGCATCTACAATTTGGGAAAGCCCGAAACTTATTTAAAGGAAAGGTTAATTTTGAAAGTGGGCGACGCGATGTCGTTTGAGCAATTGTTTGGACGCTTGCTGGATTTGCAATATGAACGCAATGATTATGAGCTGGCTTGCGGACGATTCCGCAAGCGGATGAATTTTGTCGATGTTTGGCTGGCGGGAGCGAAAACCATCAACCGGATAGAAATTGTTAATGGCAAAATTATTGGTTTGGCCGAATGCGAAGCGCCGTTTGGGAATTTCATTCCCGCGGCGGAAGCGGATTTGTGGCCGGCAAAATTCTGGATGGCCGGGGGCGATAAAGTCGACGAGGCGATTAAAAACATTAAAAAAGAAATGGAAGCGCAAATCGCTTATTTTAAAAAACAGGATAAATTGGTTGAAGCCGAACGCATTCGCCGCCGCACCGAATATGATATTTCACTGATTCGCGAAACCGGCTGGTGCCATGGCATTGAAAATTATTCGCGCCATCTTGATTTTCGGCAACCGGATTCAGCGCCTTATACTTTGCTGGATTATTTTCCCGATGATTATTTGCTGATGATCGACGAATCGCACATTACCGTGCCGCAAATTCACGGGATGCAAGCCGGCGATTTCGCCCGCAAACAGCCGCTGATCAACTATGGCTTCCGCCTGCCGTCGGCAATTGACAACCGGCCGTTGAAATATGATGAATTTTTGCGAAAAATCAACCAAACGGTTTTTGTTTCGGCCACGCCCGGCGATTATGAAAAGAAAACCTCAAAGCAAATCGCCGAACAGATCGTGCGGCCGACTTATTTGCTTGATCCGCGAATTGAAGTTCGCGCGACCGAAAATCAAATCGACAATGCAATCAAAGAAATTGAAGCGCGCAAAAAACTCGGCCAACGGACGCTTTGCCTCACAATCACCAAGCGGCTGTCCGAAGCGCTGGCCGATCACTTGAAGCAACGCCGCATCAAAGCCGAATACCTTCATTCGGAAATCAAAACTCTTGCCCGTCCGAAAATTTTGGCGGATTTGCGCAAAGGGAAATTCGATGTTTTGGTCGGTATCAATCTTTTGCGCGAAGGGCTGGACTTGCCGGAAGTGTCGCTGATTATAATTTTCGACGCCGATAAAGAAGGATTTTTGCGCGACGAAACTTCATTGGTCCAAATTATGGGACGGGCCAGCCGCCATCCGGACGGTTTGGTGGTTATGTACGCGGACAACATCACCGGTTCAATGCGCCGCGCGATGGAAGAAACCGACCGCCGCCGGAAAATCCAGGATAATTACAACAAAAGACAAGGAATAAATCCCCAAATAATTTATAAAGAAATCAAAGAAACCCTGTCGGCGCGCGACAAAAAAGAGGAAGTTTTGCCGGCGGACGAATTTATCAAAGAATATCAAAAAGAATTAACCGCCAAATTGGATCTGGCGCGCCGCAATTTGCAATTTGAAAAAGCCGCACGAATCCATTCACAAATTCAAGAGATTAAGTTAAAAACAAAAAATGGTTTATGATTCGGGATTTATGATTTAAGAATAAATACAAATACAAAAATCCGGCAACGCCGGATTTTTCCTAAATCCTTTGAATTGCGGAACCATTAAATTCAAATACAAAAGCGTTTCGCAATTCAAGATAATTATGAATTATTTGGCGAATATCTCGGTGATCAAGAACGCGATATAAACCGCCAAAAGCATTACCGCCTCCTTTTTGGTGATTTTCTGCCCGGACCGGGCGCAAATGTAGAAAAACAAAGCCGAAGAGAATAAAAAATAGCGCGCCGCGGCAAACTTTGCCAGATGTCCGATCTCTATCGGCGAAAACATTGCCACCAACCCCAAAACAAAAGTGCCGGAAATGACGATCGCGCCCATCAAATCGCCCATAATCATTTTTGTTTTCCCGTTTTTGGCGGCGGCAATGCCAAAATAAATTTCCGGGAAACAATTTCCCAAGCCGATGATCAGGATGCCGATCACCGGCAAAGAAATTCCCATTTGATCGGAAAATGATTGAGCCGAAAAAATAAGAGTTTGGGCGATGATTATCAATCCAACGATTCCGGCGCCGACTTTGGCGATATCGCGCCGGAAATCTTTTAATTTCTTGCCGGCGGAAACCTGATGGCCGCTATAAATTTCTTTAAACCGTTCTTTTTTTGAAAGCAACCAATAAACATAGGCGAAAAACAGCGCCAAAAGCAACACTCCGTCAACGCGCGACAAGTTATTGTCCAACAAAAGCGCCAGCGGCAAAATCGCGGCCGCGAATGTGAATATCAAACTGGTTTGAATGGTGCCGCCCTTGGTATCAATTCCGTTTTTTGAAAAAAACGCGGCCAAGGCGATTGCCAGAGTCATATCCACGACATTGCCGCCCAAAATATCGCCCAGAGAAAGCTCGGGGACGCCATTGATCACCGACATAATCGCCAAAAACAAATTGGGCAGAGTCGCGGCCAGCGCCATAATAAAAAACGCCACCACGAACTCTTTCAATCCGAAAAGTTTGGCCAACCGGGCCATTCCCGACACCACCCAATTGCCGGCGAAATAGAGCGCGCCGCAACAAAGCAAAAAGATCAAAAAATAAAAAAACATTTATCTCTGTTTTTAAAGCGTTGAATAATTGCCGTTTTTATTGTTTTAAGAAGCTGTCAAGCTTAAATTTTTTAAAAATTTGACAATTTATCGATTACTCAACGCTTTCATTTTATATAATACGATAATTCATAAATTATACCGCCGATGAGAATTAAAAGCAAAGGCCACGCAAGCGCTTTTCTGTCAGGCCGGATTTTTTGATACATTAAAATTATTAAAATTCCGTCAATCGCCAAAAACACCCCGCCAATTAAGGAAAAAATCATCATAAAGTCGCGCAAACCGCTTAAAAACAGCCACATCGGAACGATTGAAACGATCGCCCACGACAAAGTTTTGTTTATTTTCAAGTCATAGGCGAAAATCTTCTTCAATGACAAACCGGTGATTACAAACGAAGTGAAGGTGGTGATAAACCCGAAAAAGAACAGCATTGACGCGACATTGTTTCCCAACGCTTGGCGCAATCCCGCCAGCGCGGATTCGGCGGTATGCGGTCCGCTGATCCCGACAACCAACAGAATAAACAGCGCGTAAGTTAAAAACGCGGTGATTCCCGAGGCGGCAATCACTTTCCCCAGCATTTTTTTATTGCCGCGGCGTCCCAGCATTTCCTCGATTTCCGGAATCGACGAGGACGCCCAAAACGAAAATAAAATCGGCCCGTACGGAAAAAAGATGTCGTGTATCGTGCCGGTTCGCGCGAACAAGTTTTCCATTGTGATCAGCGGCGCGCCGCCAAATCCCAAAATCGCCAAAATCGCGAAAAAAATCGCCATACCCCAAAATTCAAACCGGGAAATGAAATCTATTCCCAAATAAACAAAAAACGCGCCCGCGGCAAAATAGGCAACGGCATAGAAAATTTCCGATCCTCCCGCGAACGGCGAACAAAATTCATAAAGAAATTGGCCGCCGATAATGATATATGCCAAAAGAGAGCCGAAAAACCCGAAAATGGTAATACCCACCGCCACGATTTGCGCCCATTTACCCAAATGAATTCCGGCAAAGCCCACCAATCGCTTGTAGTCGGGAGTTTTTAGCGCCAGTTCGCCAAACATTCGATGGATTATTGACACCACGAATCCCAAAACCGCCAAATAAAACAAGGCCAGCGGCAGGCCGACTTTCAGCGCCGCGTAGGGCAACGCAAAAATCCCGATACCGATGATCGTGTTGGTGAGCACTCCCCAAGAGTAAAGAAATGTTTTAATGTTCTCAAGTTTCGGCATATTAAAATCAAACTTGGCGTAATCCAAACAATATAATTTCAAAAAGGGTCCGACCCTTTTAATCAAGATTTATTTCTTCGGGCGATATTTCCCATTCGCCATTTTTTTCATCAAGCCCGACTAACCATGTTTTGACCGCCAATCCGGGAAAACACCCGGCAATAATCTCTTTGGCGCGGCGCAATTCTTCCGTATAGCAAGCGATTTCTTCTTCGCGCCCGGAGAACGCCGCCGATCCGCCATAGGCGCCGCAATCCATATGCATGGTTAAAATCGCTTCTTGGCAATGATGCAAATTTTTTGAAGTTTCAATTTGCTTGATAAAAAAATTTCGCGTTTCGGGGTTGATCAAGTCTTTTATGGAACCGGCGGTGATGCACATATCGCAGGCGACATTTTCCCGCGCGAAATAATTTTCAATCGCCGGGTGCAAACGCCAATCAAGGCAGGCAAAAAGCAGTTTTGTGGTTTTATCGGGATTGTTCATATATAATTTAAAGTTTGTGGACGATACAGGGCTCGAACCTGTGGCCTCTCCGATGTGAACGGAACGCTCTACCGCTGAGCTAATCGTCCGATATTTACAAGTATAAGTTAGCAGTTTTGGAATAAAATTTCAACCGCGGCAAAAACAAAACCCCTCGCGAGAGGGGTTTTGCGCGCAAAGATTATCGCGCCAGACCGTTTTCTTTGACAAAAGCGATCTTTTCGCGCAGAGCTTTGCGGGGGTCGTTTTTGAAGAAACCGGCAATCCGTTTTCTGAACAGCCATCCCAAGCACAGGATTATGCCGGCAAAAGCGATACCCAGTCCGATCATCATATTGCCGTCAAAACCGGTTGAGATCGTGGTGGCGCCTTGAATGCCGCGGCGGTAAACATAGACCGAAGCGTTGGAATTGGCCGAATTATTGCCCGCGTAGACCGTGGCTACATTGTTCAATGTGGTTTGGCCGTAAATGAAATTGCTTTCATCCGCGATTGTGGCCGTGTAGGTGATGATCTTGGTTTGCCCGGCGAAGAATGATCCTAAATTGATGTCATTTAACGAATTGCCGCTTGCGGCATAGCCGTCAACTTGCAGGTCGCGGATATTGGTAATGCCCGCGGGAACCGCGTCGCTCACGCGCACATTTTCGGAATTCCCCGAAACTCCGCCAACAATAATTTTGTAAGAAACAATATCCAGCGGATTGGCGGTTACGGTTCCTTGATAGCCGGTGCCGCGGGAAACATTGCTCACGGTCTTGGTGATACTCACATTGCCGGTTTGCGTCTGTCCGCATTGTTCCGCGCGCACGATTTCCGTGTCCGTGGCGGTGCGGCTTCCTTGTTCCACCCGCACTCGCGCGGTGTAGGAACCGACATTGCGATAATCGCACAAGTTGGTCGCGGTGTAGGAAGTGTTGCTCGTGGTGATGGTTTTGTCCCAACTGCCGTCGTTTTCGCAGTCAAAATAATAGGTGTAGTCGCGGTTGTAGCTGTCACTGCCGTAATTGGAAATCGTGGCGGTCAGATCAACATCGTATAGCGGGGCGCAATCGGATTTGGGCCGCGCGGTCAGAGCGACATTAAAATCCGTTGTCTGATGCTCGACATCGATTCGCACGCTGTCGGAATCCGAACCGCATTCGTTTCTGGCGGTCAAGGTGCAGGTATAGGTGCGGTCGTAATCATAGTCGGAGTCATAGTTGAACGGCGGACGGAATGTCGGGCGCAAAATATTGTAGTCCGACAAACTGCCGCCGGTGCAATGCCAGGAAAGGCTGTCGTAATCGCCATCCACCGAACCGTCCAAGCGCACGGATTCATCGCCGTCCACATCTTTGTCCGAACCGGCGTTGACTTCCAACGGATCGTCGCTGCCGTCCAAAGTCACGCTGTCGAAAGCGCTGGCGTTGCCGTTGTAACAAGTCAAGATGAAAGTCCTCGATCCGGTGAAATCGCCCACGGATTCCGATCCGGAAGTTAGTTTGCTTCCCGACCACGAACCCGAAGCGCTGCAAGAAGTGGCGTTGGTTGATGTCCAAGTCAAAGTCGCGTTCTTGTTGCAGGTTACCGAACCGCTGGAGCGCAAATCAACCGTGGGCGTGTTGTAGCCGCAATCTTGCGGGCAAGACGATTGGGTTTCGCCGCACTCGCAGCTGTCGTCGCCGCAAGAGTAATCTACCACAAAATCAACATTGCTGTCCGAACTTCTGTCGTACTTATTCCATTCGGAGGCATTACATCCGATAAATCTGTTTTCACCGGCAATTTGCCATTCATAACTGACATTATTTGGATTGCAGGAATTATTGTTGATTCCTTTCACACCTGCAAGCGAAACGCGCGCGCAATACCCTTTGCCTTTAAATGTTGAAATTGACCAATAACCGTTGGAATCAGTATAAACTGTGCTTCCGGTGCAAGTTTCTATAGCCGCGCCCGAAACTCCTTGGCCGCATTTGGTCACTCTTCCCGAAACAGTCACGGGAATTCTGATACATAGATTGGTATTGTTATTAAAATCACCGATGAGAATGGTTTGCTCGCTTTGTTCCGGATAACCGACATGAACATCGAATTGGGCCATACAATCAGGGTTGTTGATGGAAACGGTTTTCTTCTCTCCGGGCGCCAAAGTAACTATCTTGTATTGGTACAATTCTTGGTCTCCCCATCCTTCATTGAACGGCTGGACAAAGACTTTGTAGGTATAAAAAGCGACTTCTGTCGTGACCGAGCCTTTATTTTCGATCTTGGCCGAAGCCGGCTGACCGTTGCCGCCCGTGGTGATCAGTGTGGCGCAAACATTGTTCTTGCAATTTTCCGCGGATATTGTTTGCGGCATCACCGCAAAGAACGCCAAAGAAACGCAAACACCCAAACAGGCAAGATACAATTTATTCATATTTTTTGATTATTTTTACGCGTTAAAATCATTGTATTGAAATTTTTCATTAAATCAATAGTCTTAATTATATTATTCCAAATTATATCAGAAGAATAATAATTTGTCAATACCATTGACAAAGCTATGGAAATGGAATAAAACTTATTATTGATATTGTGTCCTAGGACAAATGTATAGTTAAGACCAAATTCTTGGAGAGCTGTTCTGGTGCCCGGTTAATTTTTCCTCCCTAACCGGGTACTAGAACAGCTTTTTTCATAAAGGTCTTGATGTTGTAATATTTTTTTCTGGTTTTTAATGCCGTATTGGAACTATCTCAAAAATCTTTTGATATCGGTGTAAAAACGGTTACTGTTGCATATATCGGACATAATCTGCTATTATTGATTAACCGCGATTGATCGCGGCCGGTCGACAAAAAATAATGTGTGCCAAGCGCAATACCAATTCTTAAAGATAATATGCAAACAAAAGCTAAAACATTCTCATTGTTGCTGATCGCGGCCATGGGCTTGCTCTTGGGAGGAAATGTGTCAGCGGCGGGAAATCCGTCATCCGTATCGATCAATGACGCTTCCGTGCTGATTCGGCAAATACAGCAGAAAGTAAATGACCTCGCGATTCAATTGCAGAGCGCGCGAATCCAGCCATTAGCGACGGCGCCTGTGCCAGTATCGCATACGCTAACGCAAAGCCAGCTGGATTACATCAAATCTCAGACAGATATTATCGCCGCGGAGACGGCGCGTTTGAGAATTGAAGTTCAGGTATTCGTGATTTTGCGCGATATCCGGCAAAAAACCGCGGATTTGGATTATCAGATAACGAATCAACAAAAGTATGCGGGAACAGATATCCGGGTGGAAACGCAATCGAAAGCAAGCAATATCGGCAACGGAACGGTCGAGGCGCAAATCGCCAAAATAAAGCAGCAGATCAATGAACTCAACCAGGAACTTGCCGCGAAACAAGCCGCCGACCAAACCGCAACCGCGAATTTAGGGAGCGTACAAACAAATTACGAGGGACAATCTTCTTTGGAAGATTCAAATGGCCAGAGCGTTTCAACGGCTCCGGCAGCCAACAAGGCCCAGGAACCCGCGAAGAAAGGCTTCTGGCAATCGATAGGTGATTTTTTCAAGAATCTTTTTACATTTTAGGTATCGCGATTTCGCAGCCTGTGCGAGATCATCTTGGCAAAACGCGGTGGCAGACCGCGTTTTGTTTTGCTTAAGCGGCATATGGATGTATAATAATTAAACGCAATAAATTAGGTTCTTGCGTCGGGGCATTGACCCCGCCGCAATCGGAAGATGTTTTCTCCAAGATCACTTGAGCTTTGTTAAGAACTCCTCATTCTTTTTGTTCTCCGTGGCAAGCTGACGAAGTATAAAAAGAATTAAATACGGCCTATGGCATTATTAAAGCGTATTGTTGCGCGTTTTAAATCCGGCGCGCGAAAATTTTTTTTACCCTGTGAAGAAAACAATTACCGCGCCCGGATATTCACCGGCAAAACCCTGTTTGTTTTCTTTGTCGCGGCGGTCACGCTCAAAGCGGGATTCGCGCTTTTTCTTTATTCGTTTCCGAATAACCAGTTCTATGCCGACATTACCAAAACCTCCCTTGTCGAACTGGCGAATGTCGAACGGGCCAAACACAATCTGGCCGCGCTGACCGAAAACAGCGACCTGAACAACGCGGCTTATATGAAAGCTCTCGATATGGAAAAAAACGGTTATTTTAACCATTTCAGCCCCTCCGGAGTCAGCCCTTGGCACTGGTTCGGCCAAGCCGGTTACAATTATAAATACGCGGGAGAAAATTTGGCCATCGGTTTTCTTGAATCAAACGAAGTGCAAGACGCGTGGACCGCTTCACCGACCCATAAGGCCAATATCATCAACAACAAATACAAAGAAATCGGCATCGCGGTTTTGAAAGCGAATTTTCAAGGCAATCCCGCCACGATCGTGGTTCAACTTTTTGGAACCAAGCAAGCCAATGTTCTGGCCGGCAAAAACACTCAAACAAACGCGGCGGCAACCGCGGCTTCCGCGAATTCGGGCGAAATAGACGGACAAAACAATTCGCAAACCAAGCAAACCGGCGTTCTGGGAATCGCCAGCGAAACCCGGCCGGATCGCAATTCCGCGGAATTCAAAGCCGTATTGTTTTTTGCCGAAAAATACTTTTCTATACTACAAGCCCTTATTTACGGTTTGCTGATTTTCGTTATTGTTTTGTTGCTTCTTAATTTCGCGTTGAAAGCCGATATCGATCATACGGATTTGCTGTTGAAAGCTTTTGGTTTTATCGCGGTAATGGGTATTTTCGCGTTATTGGACCAAAGTTTGATTGCCGCGCTCATTCCGCACAATTTATTAATTCAGTGATTTGAATGTTCCGGTATGGGAAAAAATAAAACGAAATTGAAAAAAAACTTCGGACAGTTTTGGCTGCCGGTTTTACTGTTGCTGGTTCTTGTTGGGATGACGCTGTTTTGGAGCAATATCTCATGGATTGCCAATGGCGAAGTTTGGCGCCAGATTGTTTCGGACGCGTTTCCGCAATATTTTCCAAAACCATATGTGATGGCGGTTAAAAAAACAACCGTTGAAAATACCGGTGCCGGAGCCAAAACCGTTCCTTTGGAATCATCACAAAAAAACAACGGGACAACAACGGAACAGCGGGTAACTCCGGTGACGGAACGGCGCGATATGATTACTATTCCCGCGATCAATATCACCGCGCCGATAATTACGGCGCAAACAAACAATAACGATGTGATCCGCGGCTTGCTTGATTCCGGGGTAGTATTGTATCCGGGATCCGTGCCGTTCGGTCAAGCCGGCCAAACCGTAATTCTTGGACATAGCGCGCCTACGGGCTGGCCAAAAATCAAATACGACTGGGTTTTCAGCAAACTGGGCGATCTCAAAAAAGGAGATATGGTGGTGGTTACCTATAACTTTGAAACCCGCTATTACCATGTGGTAAAAACGCGCGTCGTCGCTCCGCAAGCGGGCGTACCCGATCCCACGGTCATGGGCAATTCATTGATGCTGGTCAGTTGTTGGCCGCCCGGCAAGGATTTGAAACGGATTGCCGTGGAAGCGACAATCAGCGGAAAATAAATTTACTCTCGCGAAACTTTGATAAGTGATTTCGGAGAGTTTTTTGTTTAAACAGGATGTCAAGGCGAATTTGTCGAGGTTTGGTCTTGATATTTCTTAGAAGAACCCTTATTTGAGTATTCCCGGCGAACGATTACCGGTGTCCGCCAGTCTTAATAAAGCATAATGCTAATTTATTATAGCATGGGTTATAATTTAAATAATGTTTTCACCCTGTCGGTCTTGCCGCAGGGAACAACTTAAGGGGGTGGTTTGGTAGGGGGATATCCCCCTACCATCACGCGCGAAAGCGCGTCCGTGTTACAATAAGCCAATATGGAGCAAGAAAAGCGGGATATCTGGCGTTGGTACCACAATGTTTCCGAATGTTATTACCACATCCAGATTACGGTCAAATATCGCAAAGCATTACTGAACGAAAAGGTGATTGCCGCAATTGTCGAGAGCCTGAAAGGATTTATGGAACGGTACGCCATTGAGATCAGCCATGTGGGATTCGACCAAGACCACGCCCATATTCTGGCAAGATTCCTGCCGAAGTATTCCGGCGGCCAGGTTATCAAAATAATAAAAAGCATTACCGCGCGCGAGGTGTTCCGGCAAGTTCCCGAAATTAAAAAAGAACTCTGGGGTGGAGAGTTCTGGACAGACGGCTATTATATCGCTACGATCAGCGCACGCGGTAATAGGAAAGTTATTGAGCGATACATTCAAAACCAAGGCAGACCAAAAGATGTGAGCCAGTTACGATTGTTTGAATTGTAGCTGCGAACGCCCTGCGGTCTTGCCGCAGGGTCATTTACACCCTATTGGTTTATATTGACAAATTGTTATTCTTCTGATATAATTTTTTGCATAACATAATAAGACTATTGATTTAATGAAAAATTTCAATACAATGATTTTAACGCGTAAAAATAATCAAAATAATATGAATAAAATTAATAAATTATTAATCTTATCCTTATCCTTTGTTTTTATGATTTTTTTGGCCGCGACTTTCACCGCGTTGCCTATTAAGGCTGAATATTGCAATCAAGGAATTACGGCTAAGCTGATTAACCTTGGCGGGGGCGGACAACCGGCAACTGTGTCCGTAACAAATATCGCCAGTTGCGCCGCCCAAGCAACCGTAGCGTCATATAAAGTCTATCGGCAACCATATGAAGTTTCCGGCTGGCTTGATACGCAAACATTGCTTGATTATGAGACTGTGATATTGAACCCCGGCGAAACCCGAATTATTTCAATTGACACTGCGGATTGTATGACTCAAGTTGATGTTTTTCGCGGCGGCGTGGTTTATAAATTATACGATAATTTATACGATTATTATACTACAATCGTTCCTTTGGGCGAACTTACCCACAGCCCGCTTTGTGTTATGTGCCAGAACGAATGCGCTTTGGGACAGCACGAATGTTCCGGATCTTCGGGCAGAACCTGCGTCCAAAGTGGCCAATGCACCGTTTGGGAAAGCTGGCAAACCTGCGACGCGCAATGCTATCGTTGCGGCGACGACAGCTGCGAGTGCGGCGAAACCCAATCGTCTTGCCCGCAAGATTGCGGCTACAACACGCCCACGGTTGATTTGCGCTCCAGCGGTTCGGTAACCTGCAACAAGAACGCGACTTTGACTTGGACATCAACCAACGCCACTTCTTGCAGCGCTTCGGGTTCGTGGTCGGGAAGCAAACTAACTTCCGGATCGGAATCCGTGGGCGATTTCACCGGATCGAGGACTTTCATCTTGACTTGTTACAACGGCAACGCCAGCGCTTTCGACAGCGTGACTTTGGACGGCAGCGACGATCCGTTGGAAGTCAACGCCGGTTCGGACAAAGATGTGGACGGCGATGAATCCGTGCGCTTGGACGGTTCGGTGGATGGCGATTACGACAGCCTTTCCTGGCATTGCACCGGCGGCAGTTTGTCGGACTACAATATTTTGCGCCCGACATTCCGTCCGCCGTTCAACTATGACTCCGACTATGATTACGACCGCACCTATACCTGCACCTTGACCGCCAGAAACGAATGCGGTTCGGATTCCGACAGCGTGCGAATCGATGTCGAGCATCAGACAACGGATTTTAATGTCGCTCTGACCGCGCGGCCCAAATCCGATTGCGCCCCGCTATACGATGTTGATCTGACCGCCACGATTTCCAATTACGGCAGTGACAGCTACAACCGCGACTACACCTATTATTTTGACTGCGAAAACGACGGCAGTTGGGACAAAACCATCACCACGAGCAACACTTCCTACACCGCGACCAACTTGTGCGATTATCGCAATGTCGGTTCCTACACCGCGCGAGTGCGGGTGGAACAAGGAAACCGCACCGCCACGGACACGGAAATCGTGCGCGCGGAACAATGCGGGCAGACGCAAACCGGCAATGTGAATATCACCAAGACCGTGAGCAATCTGTCTTTGGGCGGCGGCTATCAAGGCACGGTATCGGCCAATCCGTTAAACATCGTCGCCTACCGCATCACGGTTACCGGCGTTGGCGGCACGACCAATAATGTCACGGTTACCGACGCGGTTCCCGCGGGCATTACCAACATTCGCGACCTGCAAGTTGACGGCTATGCCGCAAGCGGCAATTTAGTCTCGGGTATCAATCTGGGAACCATCACCAATGGCCAAACCAAAACGATCGCCTACACGGCCACCGTGGCCAACGAAGCCAACTTTATCTACGGTCAAACCACTCTTAATAATGTGGCCACGGTCACAGTTGACGGCAAATCCGCCAATTCCAACGCCATGGTAATAGTGAACC
The DNA here is from genome assembly GCA_022530585.1 of Candidatus Nealsonbacteria bacterium DGGOD1a. Classification (NCBI taxonomy): domain Bacteria; phylum Candidatus Nealsoniibacteriota; species Candidatus Nealsonbacteria bacterium DGGOD1a. The sequence goes on along the minus strand of CP092821.1, from coordinate 530,242 downwards.
GCCGCGCGGTTATGGGGGCCACCATGATTTCAACCGGTTTTGACGGCAATATGATGATCGGACTGGGTATCGGATTGCTGGTTGCGCTAATATGCGTGGCTTGGGTGGTTAAAACCCAAATCATCGATCCCAAGCGCGACCCGCGCCAACTCTTGCGCGACAAGATCGCTGCAATCCACCGGGCAATGTAGTTCGGTAATCGGATAAGAGTGATTTTTCCAAAACTCCCGCGAGGGAGTTCCTTTGGTGCTTTCGCCTTACCGATTCTCATGTCTTTAAAGGGGTCTATCCCCTTTGATTACAAAGGGGATAGACCCCAAAATGCGGGTTTTAGTATGTATGATTATCCCCGGTGAGTGAGGGGTTACACTGATGTCGCTTGACAAATAGATTATTTCTTGTTATAATAATCAAAGATATACAACCTGTTGCTTTTATAAAAATTTTCAACACAATGCCATTAATTGTTAAAAATAATCAAAAAACTATGAAAAAATCACTAAATGTATTTATCGGTCTATTTTTTGCGCTTGCTTTGTTTTTAACAATGGCAAGCAATGTTAAAGCGGAAAATTGCAATGGTGATATCTGTGCCACGATAATGTCTGCGGGCGGCCATGGGAGTTTGGCAACCGCCTCAATCACCAATAAAGGCACCGCTTCCGCTCGCGTAAGCTTTTCCGCTTACAAGCTTTTTGTCCAACCCGGACAAACCGGCTGGCTTGATACTCAAGTTTTGTATGATTCAAAAACGATTACCTTGTCGGCCGGACAAACCCAGCAAGTGTCGATCAATACCGCAGAATGTATGAACCAAGTTGATGTTTATAAGGGAGAAGTGATTTCTAAATTATATGATTCTAATGGTCATGGAGAAGTATTGGTCGTATTTGCTTATACCAATGATCCTCTTTGTTCTTCCTGCACCGACGAGTGTTCGGACGACGACCAGCGGGAATGTTCGGGCAACGGCTGGAAGCAGTGCGGCAACTATGACAGCGATTCCTGCAAAGAATGGAGCACTATCACTCAATGCGGCTGGAATCAGACTTGCGTCAACGGTTCTTGCATCGGCGCCTGTCAGAACGAATGCGCTTTGGGACGGCACGAATGTTCCGGATCTTTGGGCAGAACCTGCGTCCAGAGCGGCCAATGCACCGTTTGGGAAAGCTGGCAAACCTGCGACGCGCAATGTTACTCTTGCGGCGACGACAGCTGCGAGTGCGGCGAAACCCAATCGTCTTGCCCGCAAGATTGCGGCTACAACACGCCCACGGTTGATTTGCGCTCCAGCGGTTCGGTAACCTGCAACAAGAACGCGACTTTGACTTGGACATCAACCAACGCCACTTCTTGCAGCGCTTCGGGTTCGTGGTCGGGAAGCAAACTAACTTCCGGATCGGAATCCGTGGGCGATTTCACCGGATCGAGGACTTTCATCTTGACTTGTTACAACGGCAACGCCAGCGCTTTCGACAGCGTGACTTTGGACGGCAGCGACGATCCGTTGGAAGTCAACGCCGGTTCGGACAAAGATGTGGACGGCGATGAATCCGTGCGCTTGGACGGTTCGGTGGATGGCGATTACGACAGCCTTTCCTGGCATTGCACCGGCGGCAGTTTGTCGGACTACAATATTTTGCGCCCGACATTCCGTCCGCCGTTCAACTATGACTCCGACTATGATTACGACCGCACCTATACCTGCACCTTGACCGCCAGAAACGAATGCGGTTCGGATTCCGACAGCGTGCGAATCGATGTCGAGCATCAGACAACGGATTTTAATGTCGCTCTGACCGCGCGGCCCAAATCCGATTGCGCCCCGCTATACGATGTTGATCTGACCGCCACGATTTCCAATTACGGCAGTGACAGCTACAACCGCGACTACACCTATTATTTTGACTGCGAAAACGACGGCAGTTGGGACAAAACCATCACCACGAGCAACACTTCCTACACCGCGACCAACTTGTGCGATTATCGCAATGTCGGTTCCTACACCGCGCGAGTGCGGGTGGAACAAGGAAGCCGCACCGCCACGGACACGGAAATCGTGCGCGCGGAACAATGCGGACAGACGCAAACCGGCAATGTGAGTATCACCAAGACCGTGAGCAATGTTTCCCGCGGCACCGGCTATCAAGGAACCGTAACCGCCAATCCGCTGGATATTGTTTCTTACAAAATTATTGTTGGCGGAGTTTCGGGGAATTCCGAAAATGTGCGCGTGAGCGACGCGGTTCCCGCGGGCATTACCAATATCCGCGACCTGCAAGTTGACGGCTATGCCGCAAGCGGCAATTCGTTAAATGACATCAATTTAGGATCATTCTTCGCCGGGCAAACCAAGATCATCACCTACACGGCCACAATCGCGGATGAAAGCAATTTCATTTACGGCCAAACCACATTGAACAATGTAGCCACGGTCTACGCGGGCAATAATTCGGCCAATTCCAACGCTTCGGTCTATGTTTACCGCCGCGGCATTCAAGGCGCCACCACGATCTCAACCGGTTTTGACGGCAATATGATGATCGGACTGGGTATCGCTTTTGCCGGCATAATCCTGTGCTTGGGATGGCTGTTCAGAAAACGGATTGCCGGTTTCTTCAAAAACGACCCCCGCAAAGCTCTGCGCGAAAAGATCGCTTTTGTCAAAGAAAACGGTCTGGCGCGATAATCTTTGCGCGCAAAACCCCTCTCGCGAGGGGTTTTGTTTTTGCCGCGTTCCCTGCTTTTAAGGCTCCGCGGACGGAATAATTATTGTTTATTTCAACGAGAACGAAGCGCGGACGACTCCCGTTACTTTCTTTTCCAGAGAAGCCGTGTCATAGGTTCCGTAATCAGACACTTCGACCGAATTTTTAGCGGTCACCTGAAACACTCCTTGGCTGGCGGTTTGCAACGAATCGATTTTTTTGCCGGTGCTTTCCGCGATCTTTTGCGCGCGATCCTTGGCGTCTTTGGTTGCTTGGGTAAGCAAATCAAGCCGCAAATCGGCCAGCTTGGAATAATAATATTCTAGGCTCTGTGTCGTGAACACCAATCCCCGGCCCACGAAATAATCCGATGCGTCTTGGGTAAGTTTGGTGATTTCATCCACGCGGTCGGACCCAATCACGATGACCTGTTGCAAATTGTATCCGGCGGTGGGACTGCTTCCGCAAGACTGGTTGCCGAACTTATCATAAGAAATACCGTTCTGGCTCTCGCAAAACGGAGTTATAGTCACCGGATTGACGGTAATTTCCGCTTCATGGACATTCAGACTCTTGAAATATTCCCGCACGGTTTCAATATCGCTTTTAATCTGCGCGCTTCCTTGTTTTAATTGGCTGGCGTCAACGCTGCGCGAAATCGAACTTTGCCATTTGACGGTATCGGAAACCACCGATTTTTCCGCCGATCCGGTAACGGACAAAACATTTGAAAGCTGTTTGGCCCGGTAAAACGAATCCGCGCCCAAAGCGGTGGCCGCAATAACGCTAAAACCGAAAATCAATGCCGGAACAATCTGTTGATTTTTTATTTCCATATTTTTTTGATTAAACCCGTTTCTTCTTGAAAAGCTTCATCAATAATGATTATAGCACAACTATTTCAAATCAATTTTTTTTGCCGTTCCTCCAATCTATCTTTTAAGTCTTCCAGCGAATGCAGGGAAATTTCCTCCACCGAATGTTTTTTGTCGTAATACGCGAACGGGTCGTCCAGATCGCGGATCAATAAAAGCATATATATGAAAACGAAAGCCACGAAAACCGTGAAAAACAAGCTTTCGTAAAAAGGATCGATCCTTAAAAATATCATTCCAAAAATCATCGCGCCGCTCATAATTTCGGCAACGGCATAGGCCGCTTCCGAAAATCGCACTTCGCGGATTTCATGTACACGCATCACCGCCCGCCGTATCTCGGACTGCTCGTGCTTAAGGCGGCTCATGAACGAGGTTTGGCTTTTATCCTCCAGCGCCAAAAATATATTGGTGAAGCTATTGATTTTTTGCAAAACATCGCGAGTTTTAGTCTTGTGGTACAGCCAGTCCAGCACGGTTTGAGTGAAATTCAAGCAATAATCAAACCCTTCGCGCGCGGCTTCGCTGTTCGAACGCTTGTAAACATAAACGCACTCATCGGAAATCGCTTCAATGTTTGCCGCCAGTTCTCCGGGTAATTTTTCTCCGGCCTTGAAATCGGTAAGCACGCCGGAAATGTTAAAACCGATTAAAAATATATTGGCCGAAATCAACGCGGTGAAAATCGTGTTTAAATTTAGGAATTCCAAATCATAAAAATTAACGAGCGCTTTGATCGCCGCGATCGCGAAAAGTATCGGTATCACCCGCGCTCCCATTTGCCATTTGGACCGCAATAATTTAATCATATGGTTTATAAAAACAAAAATGCGCGCCACGCGCATCGGTTAAATCATTGGTATTATATAATATAATGTTTATTTTGTCAAAATTTCATCCGCGCAACCGTTTGCCGGGAACGGGATTCTAAAGGTTAATCCGTTGAAATCCCGTTAAAGCGCGCGAAATGTGAAAACACGCATCCCGGCGAACGATCACTTTCATTTTTTCAAATATTTGGCGACATTTGCCAGATGTTCGTCATAATTTTTGGAAAAAATCGTGGTACCGTCCGGCGCGCTCAAGTAATACCAGTATCGGGTTTCCGCCGGTTCGATCGCGGCTTCAATCGATTCCATCCCGGGATTGCAAATCGGACCCGCGGGCAAACCGCCATATTTGTAAGTGTTGTAAGGCGAATCGATTTCTTTATCGAATTTTCCGTTATTATCATACAAAATCGCGCAATCAACCTGCAATGGCATTTTTTCGTTTATCCGTTTTTGTAAAATTCCGGCAACAATCTTTTTGTCTTCCAAAGTTATCACTTCTTTTTCCAGAATCGAGGCCATTATAATCGTTTCGAAAATCGTTTTGCCGCGTTTTTTAATTTCTTGGCGCAACGGCGAAGTTAATTTTTTGCCGAAATTATCGAGAGCCAAACCGGCAACATCGCTTGCGGTTGGATTTTGCGGCAATTGGTAAGTATCGGGGAAGAAATAACCCTCAATGGCCGCGTTATCCGGCAGATCCGCCAGAAAATCGTATTTATTTTTAAAATTCAAAGTGGAAGAAGCGGCAAAAAATCCGTTCGCGTCGGCGATATCTTTTTGCCGCAAAACCGCGGCAATATCCGCCAATGTCTGTCCGGGAACAATGGTAACGGTTTTAACCGCGGTATCGGCATGAACCAGTTTGTATATCATTTCGGTCTGGCCGATATCTTTAAAATCATATTCGCCGGATTTAAGGTTTTTGAAATTGCCGCCTTTTAATAATTCCAACACAAAGAAAATCTTGCTGTTGATATATCCTTCCGCTTTGAGGTCGCCGGCAATCTGCAACGAGTTTTCTCCCCGCAAAATCGTAATGGTATCCTTTTGCCGCTGTTGTGGCGTGCTGAACTCAAAAAAAATCGCGAATGCCGCAACTGCCATCAACAACATCGCCAACGCAATAAATATTTTTTTCATTTTTAACTTGGCTCGCGCAGTCGAATTTTCCCCCAATTATCTTGAATTACGAAACGCTTTGTATTCGGGGTCTATCCCTTGCTGCCTGTCCCGAGTATTCCCGAGGGATAATCGCAAGGGTTAGACCCCTTCAAAGAATTTGAATTTAATGGTTTCGCAATTCAAAGCGATTATTTAAATCAACCGCGCAATTTTTGTTTTAATATAAAACTTTATTCTTTTTATGCCCCGTCAGCTCGCCGCGGGGGCAAAAAGAATGAGGATTCCTTAGCAAAGCGCAAGTAATCTTGAAGGAAACATCCTTTGGTTGACGGCGGGGTTAATACCCCGGCATCAATGTATTTTTTTATTCTATATTTTTAGCCATAGCTGAATTTATAGAATTTTTTATTTGATTGATTTTGCTTTTTCAATGTATTGGCAATACTCGCAATCAGGGTTGGGCGCCGGCGGCTGAACGGATTCCAGGCAATCTTTTATTTTCAAAAGCGTCGGCTCAACCCAAGCGTCATTGCCGTTATGGGCGATCACGGTAACGGCGAATTCCAGTTTGGCGTCAAACGCGGCGCGATCTTTGGCCGCGTTGGCGAAAACAAAATAGGCAATGTCGTTCACTTTGAATCCGCGCGCGCGAAAAAGCCACTGATAAAACTCGGCTTGGATTTTATACCATTGTTTCCATTGGTCATCCAGTGTAATCTCCTTGATCGTGCTCGTGGCTTTGTAATCAACGATATGATATTCGCCCGCCGGATTGATCCACAAATCGTCGATCGCGCCAAACATCTCAAGATTGGTCGGTTGGTGCAAAACGCGCATCCCCTTGAAATTCTCGCGCCAGATTTCCAAATCATCGTGCCGCGCCGGCACCGCGTCAATGCCATAGGCGGCCATCAAAGGATGGGACACTCCTTCCGCCCGCCGGATGTCAAATTCCTTTTTAAGCAAATGATCCACGGCATTATTGAGCGAGAATCCCGGCCCGGAAGGAATTTTGATTCCCAATCTCTGTTCCAAATAGAAACACCTCGGACATTTCAAAAACATATCCACCTTGGAGCGGCTCAACGCAAACGGCGCGGCAGAATCCGGATCGTAAAGTTTCTTCTTGTAATACGAAAATCCATTATTGGATTTTGCCATATTCTTTCTTTAATAATCCATTATAACCTATTCGCGGAAAATGAATACTCTCCGCGCCATTGATTGGCGCGGACAAAAGTTACGCATAAATATGTTCAAAAACCCGCCGCCGATGTATAATTATCTTGAATCGCGAAACCATTAAATCAAAATTCTTTGAAGCAATTCAAAGCAATTAAAAACACAGACACATATGAAAATCAGTCCGCGGCTGATAACGCCGTTTTTGTTGCTGGCAATAATCGTGATCGCGGTTTTTTTTAGGTTTTATCGGCTGGATTCGGTTCCGCCGGGATTATATCCGGATATCGCGATTAACGGGAACAATGCCTTGCAAAGTTTGCAAACCGGAAACTGGTTGCCGTTTTACGCCGATAATAACGGCCGCGAAGGAATGATTGTTTGGCTGGACGCGCTTTCAATGGCGGTTTTCGGCATCACGCCGCTGGCGTTAAAAATTCCGGCCGCGGTATTCGGCGCGCTGACCGTATTCGGCCTTTATTTATTGGCTCGTGAATTATTCGACAAGCGTAAAAATTTTATCGCGCTTCTCGCGGCTTTTTTGCTGGCAACTTCCTTTTGGCATATCAATTTTTCGCGCATCGGTTTTCGAGTGACACTGGAACCGTTTTTTTTAATTTTCAGTTTTTACTTCTTAACCAAATCTTTCCGATCAAAGAAAATTTCATGGGCGGTGGCGGCCGGCATTTTCTTTGGCCTTGGATTTTACACTTACACCGGTTATCGCCTGGCGGTTCTTTTACTGTTGTGCGCGCTCGCGTTTTGGCTGATAAATTTTTGGAAAAACAAAATTCAATTTATCAAGATTTCCGCCGCGGGATTGCTCGCGGCCTTTGCCGTCGCGCTGCCGATCGGTCTGTACTTCTTGAACAATCCGGCTGATTTTATCGGCCGCGCCGGACAAACATCGGTTTTTTCATCCTCCAATCCGGCGTTTGAACTGGGAAAATCCCTTGTCTTGCATTTGGGAATGTTCAATTTCTACGGCGACGGAAATTGGCGGCACAATTTACCCGGCGCCGCCGAACTTTTCTGCCCGGTTGGCGTCTTATTTCTGATTGGAATTGTTTTCTCAACCAAGCGCCTGATAAAATCAATCAAAATCCGCGATTTCGAACACGAATTCCAATCGTATTCTTTGCTTTTGTTTTGGTTCTTCTTTATGCTGTTGCCCGGGGTTTTGACATCGGAAGGCATCCCGCACGCCCTGCGGACTTTGGCCGTAATTCCGGCAGTGATGATTTTGGCCGCAGTCGGCGGTTTGGCGGTTTACGACTGGATGAAATCGCGCTGGCCGAAAATCGCGGTTATCGGAACCGCCGCGCTGTTTATCGCCGCGACGGCGCTAAACGGATATTGGCGGTATTTTATTGTTTGGGCGGACAACGATAATGTCAAAGGCGCGTTTACCGATACTTTTGCCGATATCGGCCGCCTTACTTCGGAATTGCATCGCCAAGGCTGGCGGACGGTTGTTATCGTTAATGAAAACGGCACGCCGGTTCCCTATCCCGACGGCATTCCGATGCCGGCTCAAACCGTGATATTCGCCGAAACCGCGCATTGCTACAGATCAGGCTGTTTGATCGGCAAAACCTGGTACAGCCCGCATTCAACCTATTTAAAGCCCGACCAGCTGGGCCAAATCGTCCCCGGCCCGAAAACCATAATTGTCCCAATGAAGGACGACCAGGCAATCTTTGATCAACTCTCGCTCTTATTTCCGGCAAGCCAGACAAAGGAACGAAGCGGAATAAGATATTTTGAAATCCCATAAATAATTTTCAATTCCCAAACTCCAATTTTCAATGAATTTTCAATTATCAATGATTCAAACGGAATGCCAATTTTGTTTGTAATATCGGAATTTGGAATATTCATTGAAAATTGATAATTGTAAATTGAAAATTTGCCAAATGCAATTATCAAACAAACGCGCAAATATTTTCGCGGCGGCATTGCTCGCTGTAATGGCCGTCTTGACATTCGGCGCCATGCGCGGCGATTCGCTGACGATGGATGAAAAAAGCCACCTTCCCGCCGGTTATTCTTATATCGCGCAACGGGATATGCGGATAAATCCCGAACATCCGCCGCTGGTCAAGGATCTGGCCGGAATCGGGCAAATTCTTTTCGTGCGCGCGATCAATTTCCCCTATGATTCCACGGCTTGGACAACGATGGTCAACGGCCAATGGGATTTCGGCCAAGCGTTGTTGTTCGATTCGAACAACCCGGCCGATAAAATGATATTTTACGGCCGCTTGCCCATGATCGGCCTATTATTGATATTGGGATTCTGTCTTTTTAAATGGACGCGCGAACTTTTCGGCAACGCGGCCGCGTTGCTGGCTTTGTTCTTGTTTGCTCTTTCGCCCACTTTTCTGGCGCACGGACATTTAGTCACGACCGATGTGGCCGCGGCTCTGGGCGCGTTTGCGGCAACCTATTATTTTGTCAAAGCGCTAAAGTCGCCAAGCTGGAAAAATATCGTTATTTCGGGCATCGCCTTGGGAATCGCCGAGCTGCTGAAATTTTCGATGATTCTTTTGTTTCCAATGTTTATTCTGCTGGCCGGAATCTGTTGGCTGGCGAGAATGTTCAGTTTCAAAAAAGCCTTCCGGATTTTGTTCGTATCGTTCGCGGTTTGCTTCCTGGTCATCGGACCGGTTTATCAATTTCATGTTTGGAATTATCCGCCCGCGCGGCAAGTGAGCGATTCAAAAGACATTTTATCGTCGCACGGGTTTAAGCTTGGGGCCGCGGCTATAGTCTGGGCCGCGGACAAGCCAATCCTGCGCCCCTACGCCCAGTATTTCTTGGGAGTAATGATGGTCACCCAGCGCGTTGCCGGCGGCAACACGACTTATTTTCTGGGGCAAATTTCAAAAGAAAGCTGGCGAGCGTATTTCCCGACAATGTATCTGGCCAAAGAAACCGTTCCGTTCCATATTTTCACGCTGACCGCGCTGATTTACGCGTTGGCAAAAATAAAAAAACCGCGATCCGGATTTAAAAATATGGCCGCGGAAAGCCGGGAAATTATTGACAAATATCTGCCGCAAATCGCGATGTTGCTGTTTGTCGCGATCTATTGGACCAGCAGTGTCGCCGGAAATTTAAACATCGGCGTGCGCCATTTGATGCCGGCGTTCCCGTTCACAATGGCTTTGGCCGCCGGCGGCGCAATCGCTTTCGCCAACCGCGTCAAATGGGGTTACGCGCTCGTGGCCGTTCTCTGCGCGTGGCAAATAATTTCCATTGCCTCCGCCTATCCCAGTTTTTTGGCCTATTATAATGAATTCGCCGGCGGTTCAAACAACGGCTATAAAATCGCGGTTGATTCCAACACCGACTGGGGCCAAGACTTGAAACGGTTGAAAATGTGGATGGAAACAAACGGAGTTGATAAAATTTACATCGATTATTTCGGCGGCGCGGATCCGAAATACTATCTCGACAACAAATACGAAGGTTGGTGGAGCTCAAAAAATCCATCCGAATTGCCGCCGGGCGGTTATTTGGCGGTTTCCGCGACATTTTTACAAGGCCAACGAGCAAGCGTTAAACCGGGCGACAATCTGACATCGGGCGAATACGACTGGCTAAGCGCCTACAAACCGGCCGCCATTATCGGCCATTCGATTTTCGTGTACCATATTCAATAGCCAACTTTTAATAGATGGTTTGCAAAAACAAAAAGCGCGGATTATTTTTCCGGCGCTTTTTAATTTACCTTGAATTGCGAAACTAGCGTTTGGGGAAATTTGACTTCAGCTTTTGGGAAGTCAATTTTCACCGAAGGCGGCGGTAACCGCGCGAATTTTGAAATCAAATTTCCGCGATTACGCCGAAAATTGATTTCAAAATTCGCTGTTTCGCAATTCAAGGTAATTTAAAATGCAGATACAAGATATCAAAATGACGATGTAAAAATTTAAAAATGCGGAATTTAAAATTTTGCAATTTTTTACCGTCATTTTCCGTTTTGATTTTTCAATTTTCAACTTTTTGCTTGAGGTACACTCTCGTAAATCTTACATCCAGATATTCAAGATTGGCTTTTTTTGCTTTAAACGATTCATCGCCGATCACCGCGGCCAATTTTGAAAGCTGGCTGTCGATATCCTTCAGGGGATTGAAATAAACATACCAACCATCCTGAGTTTGCAAATTGATCCGTTCGGGAGTTTCAATGGACGCGCCAACGGTGTTGATGCCGCTTGACGCCAGCATATCGCCTTTAATCCGCAATATGCCCGAAAGCATTTCCTTTGACACCGCTTCATCGCCAACTTTCAACGGCCGACCGGCGGCAACGCTGATTTCCAACAGTTCTTTTTGTTCGAAAACCTCCTCGAAAGCAATGCCATTACCGTCAACCAGAAACTTCTTGCCCGAACCGTCGCCCATTATCGCCACGCCGCTCCGTTCCTCGACCGACGCGATTATCTTTGAAGGAAATTGCCGTTCAATTTTGATGTTCTGCACTTGCGGAAAACGCGCCAGCAACTCTTTCTTGGTTTGCTCCATATTGAAAAGAAGAATGCTCTTGGAATCGAGAAACGCGATTTTCTTGTTCACTTCGTCATGGATTACTTTGGCACAATCCTGCTCGCTGACTTTCTCCGCCCCGGCCACTTCGATATCCTTGACTTCAAGCGCCGGCGAAAAGCAAACCAGCCATACGCTTCCGCACAACACCGCGAAAACGCAAATTGATCTCCAAAACGAAGCTTTGGCGATCAAAGGCTTGTGTTTTTTGGCGCGATGGGGTTTTTTATAAATACGGCGGGTCATTAAGAAACCAATTTCCAACGCTCAATTTTCAATTTTCAAAAAATAATCAATATTCAACAATCGAAACAACCGCGATATTTATTTGAATATTGTTTTTTTGAAAATTGAAAGTTTGAATATTGAATATTATTACAATCCGCGCTTAATTTTTCTTAGCGCTTCAAATATGTAAGTTGGCCAATACTTCCACGACAGCGGCAAATCCATGGTTTTCACATATTCGTGAGCGCGGCCGCCAAAACCCATTTTGAACAGCGTTGGGCCGGCCCAGGGATGTTTCGGGAAGGCTTTGGGGTCGGTGTAACCCCAAAAATCATATATCGTGCATCCGCGCGCCTTGGCTTCTTTGATCGCTTCCCATTGCAGCAGATACGGAATCGAATATTTCGCGAATTTCATCCGCGACGCCGCCTGATGGTAAAAAGCGACGCCGGACCAGAACACCACCAATGCCGCCGCCGCCGGTTCGCCTTTGTAGCGGCCGATAAACCATAGTGCCCGGCCGTCTTTGGCAAAAGCGTTGAATTCGCGCTCAATGTAATCTTTTTTGAAAGCCACGAATTTTTGCCGCCGCGCCAATTCTTCGTTCAACCCGCCGTAAATTTCGATTTCCTTTGCCAGCGCGCTTTTTCCGACCGCGATATCGGGATTTTTTTGCGCCTGCCGTATCAAATAGCGCGTAGTCTTGCGCATTTCTTTCAACAAATCATCCTCCGGCCGGTCGATATCCAGTTTCCATGTCGCTTCATACGCGTTTGCGTGCATCGGCGCCTCGCGCAATCCCAAATTTTTAAATATCTCCAGATTCCGTTCGTTTCTTTCAAATAACGGCGCGCAACGGATAAACGACGCATTTTCCTTTTTCGCCCATCCTTTCAACCATAAAAACAATTCATCAAGGATTTTTTGAATTGCAACCGGATTTGTTTCAATTATGTTCGGTCCATGCTGTATTAAAATATAAGTCCCCCGCTTCGCTTTTATTTTAACCGCTAACGCCAAAGCAATCAACCTTGAGTTATCCACCGCCCCCAGCCTTAAAATTTTAAACCCCTGCCCAGCCTGAAATTCGCCCCACTCCCAAGAATTCAAAAAACTTTTTCGCGCGCATTTTTCCAAAAAATTTTCCCACTCGCCTTTATTGTTGATTTCCTTGATCATTCGCGGTTTTGAATTATATGTTTCGCGATCATTCTTGCGTCTTTCTCGCCAATTTTAATGTGAGTGGGCAAGTTGATCATCTTCCCCGCGAAGCGTTCGGCGGTCGGACAACTGCCTTTTTTATAACCCACGGTTTCCGGCAATGTATCGAACGGATCGACCGGCGTGCGATACCAATCGCCAATCAGCAAATTTTTTTTCCATGACTTTCTTATTATTTCGGCCGCGGCGGCGTGTCGAACGGCAAAGCGCAGATAAACCGCTTTCCGGTCGTTTAATCTCGGCGGTAAAACAAAATCGCCGTTCTTTAATTCATTATAATATAATTTGGCCAATTCGCGGCGATGCGCGTTGAATATCTCCAATTTACCGAATTGTCTCAACGCCAGAATCGCCAACGCGTTGGGTAAACGCTTGGGAAAATAATCCGGCGCCAAACCCCGCTTTTCTTTCCAATGAATAGCTTTCGACAAGACATTGAACCATTGAAACAATACCAGCAAATATCTGCCCAAAATTGAATATGCCGGCAAAACCAGCCGATCCATCAACACCGGATGCAACAGCTGTTGGCGAATCCAGCCGTTTGGCGGATAACCGGCTTTTTCTTGAAACGCCGCGATCTTTCGCGCCAATTCGTCATCATTGGTCACGGCCATGCCGCCGTAAACGCAAGAAATCATTTTATCGCGGCCGAAAGAAAAAAACGCAGCCTTGCCGAATGTTCCGACTTTGCCGCCTTTATATTCCGCGCCCAACGAATGCGCGCAATCTTCTATAAGAATTAAATTATTCTCATCGCAAATTTTTTTGATTTCGTCCATATCCGCGGGCAAGCCGAAAGTGTGTTGCACCATCACCGCCCGGGATTTTTTTGTGATTTTTTTCCTCAAATCCGCGGCGGACAAATTGTAATTTTGGTCGCAATCGACGAACAGCGGCTCAAGCCCGGCCCAGCGTATCGGATTGGCCGCCGCGTTGCATGTAAACGCCTGCAACAGCACCTGCGACCCCTTTGGAAGCTCCAGAGCGTCCAATACCGCCATTAGCGACGAACGCCCGCTATTAAAGGAGTAAGCGTGTTTTACGCCCAGATATTTTTTAAACTCCGCTTCCAATTCGGCGATCGCGGCGCCTTCGCGCCAACATCCCGAATCGCGCCCAACCGAAATCGCCAACTTTATATCGTCGGCTTGCGCGTTGGGCGACAAAGATATCGATATCGGCCGAAACGAATTCATAATCATTTATTCTTTTTATGCCCCGTCAGCTCGCTGCGGGGAGCAAAAAGAATGAGGATTCCTTAGCAAAGCGCAAGTAATCTTGAAGAAAACATCCTTTGGTTGATGGCGGGGTTAATACCCCGACATCAATGTATTTTTCTATTTTACCGCCAAAAATAATTCCATCAAACTTTCGGCCAGCCTGCCTTCGAGCAAAACCCCGTCACCGTCCGACAAACGGCTTTCTATCAATTTTTTTACCTCAACCGATTTTTCAAGAAACACGATATTGTTCGGTTCCATTCCCGCGCCAACGGCGGCTTTTCTGATTTCTTCAAAATGGTCGCCGGTGGTGATAATCGCCAAGTCGCAAACTTGGGAGATCTTTTGGCCGATTTGGCGATGGATTTCTTTGGACGCGCTTCCAAGCTCGATCAAACAAGGCATAATTATCGCTTTCTTCCCGGAATGCAATTTCAAATAATCCAAGTGCGCGATAACGCCATCGGGGTTGGCCGAATAGGTCGAATTAAAAACATCGATTTCTTTTAAAAGGGTCCGACCCTTTTGGTCTAAAAAGGGTCGGACCCTTTTAAATATAATATTAAACGGAGTAAAATCGGTTTGATTGATAATCCTCGCGACTTCGGGAAAAGCCATTCCCGCGGCGATCGCGCCCGAAACCGCCAACAATACCGGCTCAACCATAAATGCTCCGCGGGCGTTGATGTCTATGGCGATTTTTTCGTTTTTATAATTAAGAACAAATCTCAAGCGATCAATTGCCGCCGCGATTTCCCCGGCCCAAATATCTTTTCCGGCCAAAATGACATTATCTGTTTTGATTTTTTGTTTTTCAATACTTTCCGCGACCAGCCGGCTGTTGAAATTCAAAATTGCCGTGCCGTTTTTCGGCAACGCGTCCAAAATTTCAAATTTTCCGTCGATTATGTTTTTTTGGCCGCCGAATACGCCCAAATGTTGCTGATTGATCCCGGTTATAATCCCGATTTTCGGCTTGACGATCCCGGCCACTTGCTTGATCCGACCCTTGTGCACCGCGCCGATCTCGCAAACAAAAATTTGATGTTCGGGTTTCAGATTATTGATTATGGCAAGCGCGACCCCCATTTCCGTGTTTTGGTTGGCTTGGGTTTTTAAAACCTTGAATCTTTCGGAAAGGATGGCGGCCAACAATTCCTTGGTCACGCTTTTACCGTAACTTCCAACGATTCCGATTACCGTCAAATCCGGCCGTTTTTCAATGACCGCGGCCGCCTTTTTTAAAATTTTATTCTTTTGCCATATGGTCAACGGCTGGAGAATCAGCACGACCGCTGAAACAATCAAGGGAATCAACACATCGAACAACAACAGCCAAAACGCCCCGGCGGCAAAATCAGGCACGCTCATTTCACCCAAAAAAACATTAAAAAACAGGATGGCGGCGCCAAATAACAGAATATGGCTTGCCGCGGCCAGCAACAGCGATTTTTTCGTTATCGCGGGCTGCAACAAATTCTTTTTTGCGATATTCGCCAGCGAAACCGCCGCTTGCGCGAAAAAAATTAAAAAGATCGCGACAATCGACAACAAATATTCTTTCGAATCCATTAAATACAAATAACCGAAAATCAAGACCCCGGCTTTGGCCAGAAACAAAGGGTTGATAAATATGCTTTTGCCTTTGGCGGTTTCAAAGTGCGCCAAAAACCGCCCCGAATGATATTCCTTCAACTGCCACAAATAAAGCCAAAACAAAATCTGCCGATGGGCGGCCAGCATCCAAAATAAAAACATCGCCAGATACCAGATCAAATAAGGATAAGCCCAGAATTCCATAATGCAAAGATTTATGATTTATGATTTATGATTTATGAATAAATTCATAATACCGGCTAACTCTTGCGCGTGGGTGCGGTGCAGTTTATGTCCGCCGCCCTTGATGATTTTCAAGCGCGATCCGGCAATCGCGCGATTTATTTCATGCGCGTCTTCAACGGGAGTTTCATTGTCCCCGTCGCCCCAAACGACCAATGCCGGCGCCTTAATTCGTTTTGCCGAATCAATCACATTCTCGCCCACCACATTCAAAAAAGTTTGCGCCATCACGCCTTGCAATCGCGCGTAGTCTCTTGTTCCGGCAATCCGGTAAACAATTTTGCGCAACACCGGATATATTCCCAACGGAATTTTTTGGAAAAAAATTTTCCCCCGCGCCGCGAATTTTGCCAGCCGCTGGCGCGAACCCAGCCGCGGCTTGCGGATTACCGCGGCCGCGCATAAAACCAGCGCGTCAACTTTATCCGGATGCTTGGCCGCGAATTTTGCCGCCACCTGTCCGCCAAATGAATGTCCCATCAAAATAAATTTACCCAACTTTAACTCATCGGCAAAGCTTTTAACCCAATCAACATAATCATCGACATTCCATGGCCGTTGGGGCGTTTCGCTTTTTCCAAACCCGGGCATATCCGGCACGATCACCCAAAAGCCGTCTTGCGCCAGCAATACCGCAACCTCTACCCAAGAATCCGACCCGACCCCCCACCCGTGCAACGCCAAAACCGCTTTCCCGCGCCCGAAAGTTTTGCGGTTTATCGATAATTGATCAATGATAATTTTTCTCTCCTCCATCTTGACAAAATAGTTATTTTATGCTATGTTATTCTTATGAAAAGTCGGATCCGATACCTGGCCATCGATTGGTGGCCAGTATTGCTCATCGGCTGGGCAACAGTATGCCTTGCCGGAGCATACATACTAAGACAATGGGGCTTAATTTAGCTCCTCCCTTTTTTTATTAGTGACGATTTAAAATTTTCGGGTTTATATGGTTTCAAGCGCACAATTTTTGCCGGGATTGCGGCTTTTTTTAATTCGGATTCAAGGTTAGCGGTAAATGAAGTTTGGTCATAGCCCAAAGCGATGATGTCGGGCCGGATTTTTTTTATGATTTCGTAGGGGTTGCCGAAGTTGCCCAGCATCGCTTCGTCAATCAATTCGCATTGTTTTACCATCTTTAGCCGCAATAATTCATTGCGTTTTGGCAACCGGCCCTTAACCTCCTTAACTGTCACATCCCGCGCAACGACACTAACCAGATAGCCGCCGAGTTTTTTCGCTTGCGCGAAAAAATTGATATGACCGGGATGCAAGCCGTCAAAAGTACCGAAAACGAGAACCTTTTTCAAATTGAAAATGTAAAAATCAAAAATCAAAATGACAATGTAAAGTTATAAAATGTTAATATCCCGACATTTTACATTTTTAATTGTCATTCTATGTTTTGATATTTTATCTTTTAATTACTTTCATTCCGCCCAAATATGGCTGTAAAACCTTGGGGATCAAAACCGATCCGTCTTTTTGTTGGTAATTTTCCAAAATCGCGATCAAAAGGCGCGGGCTGGCGACAACCGTGTTGTTGAGCATATGCGGATATTTGATATTTCCTTCTTTGTCGCGATAGCGCGTGCTCAAGCGCCGCGCTTGCCAATCGGTGAGATTGGAATCGCTGTGCGTTTCGCCATAAGCATTGCGGCTGGGCATCCATGTTTCAATGTCATACATTTTGTATTTTCCCGCGCCCATATCGCCGGTGCAGATTGATAAAATCCGATGCGGCAATTCCAAATCTTTCAATATCTGTTGGGAAATTTCGCGCATGGTTTCCAGCCATTTTGAAGATTCTTCAATATCGTTTTTGCAAATCACCACCTGTTCCACCTTCATAAACTCGTGCACGCGATACAAACCCCGGGCATCTTTGCCGTAACTGCCGACTTCGGAGCGGTAACACTGGGAAATGCCGCACATTTTTATCGGCAAATCTTTTTCATTAAGAATTTTTCCGGCATGATAGGCCAAAAGCGACGGTTCGGCGGTGCCGGTAAGATACAGCGGCTCTTTGACTTCCTCGCCGCTTTCCAATTTGCCGGGATTGTCGATTTGATAAATCTCGTCGCGGCCGGCCGGAAGATGGCCGGACCCGACAAGCGCGAATTCGCGCAGAATCGTGGGCGGCACGAAAATCGTAAATCCCTTTTCGCGCATCAAATTGAGCGCGTGCCAAAACACCGCGAAGTGCAAAAACACTGCTTCATTTTTGAGGTAATAACCGCGGAAACCGCCGGTTTTAACGCCCGCTTCGGTATCGATCAAATCCAAATCTTTGCCGATTTGGATATGATCCTTGACCGGAAAATCAAACTTCTTGGGTTCGCCCCAAGTTTCGGCAACCACATTGCCGCTTTCGTCCGATCCGACCGGAGAATCATCGGAAGGAATGTTGGGAACGCTAAGCATCAATTGTTCGTATTCCGCTTCCAGCTCCTTGGATTTTTTGTCCAAATTGCCCACATTCTCGTCCAGCGCCTTCATCGCTTTGATGATGCCTTCCCGTTCAACCGCGTCCTTCGCTCGCGGGATCGCTTTCGAGGCTTTGTTTTTTTCGGCCGCG
Organism: Candidatus Nealsonbacteria bacterium DGGOD1a; assembly: GCA_022530585.1. Classification (NCBI taxonomy): domain Bacteria; phylum Candidatus Nealsoniibacteriota; species Candidatus Nealsonbacteria bacterium DGGOD1a. The sequence goes on along the minus strand of CP092821.1, from coordinate 511,876 downwards.
ATCGCTTCCAATTCCCGCATTACTTTTATTCTTTTTTCATCAACATCCAAAAGATGGTTGATGTCGCATTCGATATTTTTCTTTTCGCAAGCGTCTTTAACAACATCGGGATTTTGTCGAATAAATTTAATGTCCAACATTTCATTAAATCAAAATTTAAAAATCAAAATGGAAAATGACAATGTAAAATTTAAAATAAAAAATACATCGACATTTTGACATTTTTAATTGTCATTTTGATTTTTGATATTTACATTTTCAATTTCTATCGGTTTCTCCCGCGAATTTAAATCAACCGATTTCGGTTCCACGCGCGGTTTCATAATCGGAAACAATATAATTTCGCGCAGAGCGTTGGAATCGGTCAACAGAGCGACCAAGCGATCGATACCCATGCCAAAACCGGCGGCCGGCGGCATACCGTGCTCCAGCGCCTCGATGAAATCATCATCGGTGCGCTGGGCTTCTTTAAAGCCAAGCTTAAACATTTTTTCCTGTTCGTTAAAACGGTCTCTCTGTTCGATCGGATCGTTTTGTTCGGAAAACGCGTTAACCACCTCGAATCCGTTCACAATCAACTGGTAGTTGGCGAGAATATCGGAATCTTGCTCCAGCTGTTTGGCCAATGGTTTGCACTCCTTGGGATAATGGATCAAAAATGTGGGCTGGATGATGCGCGGCCGGCAATATTTTTTGTAGATTTCATCGGCGATCTCGGCTTTGCCCGCGTTTTTATCGAATTCAACCCCGAGTTCTCCGGCTTTGGCGGCCAGACCATCGCGATTCAGTTCCCAATAATCGACTTTAGCGTATTTTTTTAACAATTCATTGAATTCGATCCGGGGCCAAGGAGTCGTGAAATCTATTTCCGTTCCTTGGTAAACAAGTTTTTGTTTGCCAAAAACTTTATCCAAAATTTCCAAAAACATTTCTTCGGTCAGTTTCATCAAATCCTTGTAACACGCGTAAGCCCAATAGAACTCCAGCATCGTAAAGTCCGGATTATGCTGTTTGTCCACCCCTTCGTTGCGGAAACATTTGCCGATCTCGTATACCTTCTCGAATCCGCCCGCCAGCAAGCGCTTTAAAAACAATTCCGGAGCGATCCGCAAAAAAACATCCATATCGTAGGCGTTAAAATGCGTTTTAAACGGCTTGGCCGTGGCGCCGCCGTAGATCGTCTGCAGAATCGGGGTTTCCACCTCCATAAAGCCGCGTTTGTCCAGGAATTCGCGAATGGCGGTGATTATCTTGGTGCGAACAACGAATTTTTGCTTAACTTCGTCATTGAAAATCAAATCCAAATATCGCTTGCGATAACGCTCCTCGGTGTCCTGCAAGCCATGCCATTTTTCCGGCAAAGGCAAAAGACTTTTGGACAATATTTTGTAACCGGCAACATCAATGGTTTTTTCCCCGCGCTTGGTCACAAAAAGCGTACCCCGCACCTCAACGAAATCGCCGATATCAAAGTTATCGCAAAAGAACTGGTATGATTTTTCCCCCAAACCGTCTTTTTTAAAGAATGCTTGTATTTTGCCGGTGCCGTCCTCAATATCCGCAAACGACAAACCGCCATGGCCGCGCATTGATTTCATCCGCCCGGCAATCACAATTTCTTTTTCGGAAGCCGCCAATTCATCCCAACCCAAAAACGCTTCGCGAACCGTGTGCGTCCGGCTTGTCGCGATCGGATAAGCCCAAAACCCGGCTTTCTTCAAGGTTTCCAGTTTCTTTAACCGCGCCCCTCTAAGTTCCTCAATATTTGCCATTTAAGTATTCGTATTAGGGGTCGTTCCCCTGCGAGCGCGCAGGGGTGCGACCCCTTTATAAATTGTTTTCAATTGACCTCAGCTTTGGAAGGTCAATCCTCCACAAATTCGCGCCTTGCCATATCAAACTTAATTTATAATCTTACCCCAATTTCTACATTTCCGCTACCCTTGACAAAATTATAATATAATGCGTAATAACTATGCCTAAAATGATGTAAAACGATTACATGGAATCGCCCCTGCAAATTCGCAAAACACAAAGAGCGGGCACAAGACCCGCCCCTGTAAAATACAAATACGAATTACGGTTTCTTTGCCGCGTCAATCATTTTTTGGCACTCGTTGGCCTGAAATTCCAACTTTGTTACTCTTCGCTCAATTATAGTGTAATCGTCTTTATCAACCTTGGTTTCCAGTTTATTTTTAATTCCCGCCACTTCCGAGTCAATCGCTTCCATAAAATCAATTATTGTTCCAAAACCGCTTTTCATCTCTTGCTCCATCGAATCCATTCTTCTTTCCAAGGAAACTATTCTTCTCTCCAAGGAAACTATGCGATTGTCCAGCCCGTCAATTTTAGCGCTTAATTTTTCATCCAACCTGTCGATTTTTTGATCCAATTTCTGGTGGCCATCAATCAATCGATCAATGTTGGTATTAATATTTTTCAACATTGCGCCAACTTCTGTTGCGGTAAAAGATTGTTTGTCCTTTTTTTCGGAAGCATTAATTTTTTTCTTTGCGAGTTTTTGCGCCATGTCTCTTGATTTATTGTATTTTAATTTTATAACAGCCGCTTATTGTTTGTAAATAACGCTATTCTTCTTGCAATTCTTCCTGTACAATCGCGGGCGCGGATGATGTCGCGCCGATGGCGGCGCCGGCATTTTCAGTGGTTGTCGCAATCGCAGTTTGCGATATTCGAACGCCGTTTTCGTCTTTCGGCTCAAAATACCATCCCAGAACATCTTTTGCCACTGGAAGAACCGCCAGCTGGCCTTCGTGAACTTCTTCCATCATCACCAGCAGAACGATTTGAGGATCATCGTAGGGCGCGAAAACACCCACCCAGCTGTTCATCAAGTCCTTGCCGTCACTGGCTTTGCGCAGCTGGGCCGTTCCCGTTTTAGCGGCCATCGGAACGCCCAATGAATTTAAGATCAGCGACGACGCCAAGGGCGCGCCGGCGCCGTTAACGCCGCGGCGCATACCTTCGCGAATCACCTGCAAATTTTGCGGGTCGATAAAACCCTCTTTTAATATGATCGGTTTTTTTTCCTCGACAACGCCTCTGTCCTTGTCGACAACCGTCTTCACCATTTGGGGCTGATAAAGCGTACCGCCATTGGCGATGGCCGCGTAAGCATTGGCCACTTCAATGGGCGTAATGCCGATGAATCCCTGGCCGATCGCCAGATTGTAAGTGTCGCCATCGGTCCAGCTTTGGTCCTGCGTTCCCGCGAATTTTTGCTTTTTCCAGGCCGGATCGGGAACGAATCCGGCGACTTCGCCGGGCAAGTCGATATTGGTAAGGGCCTCCCAGCCGAACAAATCAAGATATTCTTTGATGCGCGTGGGCCCCAATCCCTGCTGATTTTCGTAACCGCCGCCAATGGTCTGGAAATAAGCATTGCACGATTCAGCAATCGCTTTGTACATATTGGTCAAACCGTGGGTATGGTTGTCGGGAATGAACCATATTTTTTCCGGATTGTACGCGTCTTGTATTTTAAGCCCGCCTTGGCAATTTATATTTTTATCCGGCGCGATGATTTTCTCCTGCAACGCCGCCGCGGCTTCCAGCGGCTTGATGGTTGAACCGGTCAGATATTTCCCGGAAATCACGCGGTTGAACAACGGATCGGTTTTGTCTTCAAACAAGCTTTTCACATCCTGCAAACCGCCGGCCGCGAAAATATTGTTGTCGTAATCGGGAAAAGATACCATTGCCAGCACTCCGCCGGTTTGCGGATTCAAAGCCACGGCCGCGCCCTTTTTCAATCCCAAATTTTCCAACTGCCGCTTCATTGAATCGTATAGTTTCTTTTGCAAATCATAATCGAGCCACAATTGGATACTGTCGCCGGATTCCGGAGTTTCGGCCACATCGCGGGAGATAATGTTTCCCTTCGCGTCGCGCTCGATTCGGAGCTTGCCCGGATCTTTGCGCAAAACACTCTCATAAGAGCTTTCCAGTCCGGAACGGCCGATATAATCATTGATCGAATAAATGTTCGTTGCCGCTTTCCATTCGTCGGGTTCGATCTTTCCCATATATCCAAGCAAATGCGACAAACCAATGTCTTTGACATAACCGCGAATGGGCCGCCGAACAATGGAGCATCCCGGAAAATCGGCAATCCGCGCTTCAAGAACGATCAGCGCTTGATGCCCCAAATTCTCCACGGTGGGAATCTTGGCGCCGGCAATCGCGTTTTCGATCTGCCCTGCGTCAATTTCCGCAACCGCCGCCAAACCGGAAATCAACGCTTTTTTCTCCGGGCCGGCGGGCATTTTTTCGTCAATACATTGCAAGTCGAATGTTGATAAATTTTCCACCAGGGGATTAAAATCGCTGTCATAAATGATTCCTCGATCGGATTGCACTTTATAAAAAAGATACTTGTTCTGCGCGGCTTGAGCTTGAAACTCGGCGCCTTCGACAACCTGCAATTCCACCACGCGGCCCAGCGCCAACGCGAAAAGAACCGCGGCCAGTATCAGCGGCAATCGCAAAGATTTCCGGGGCAAAGATATTTCAAATTTTTTTTCGCCGATATCGGCCGTTTCTTCGTGCTTCTTGGCCAGATAATCATAAAATATCTCGTGCGGCTCGATATCTTCGCGCCGGTCAAAAAAAATTTTACCGTTTTTTTTACCAATATGAAGGAATCCGAACATATTTTTTAACCACAAATTTTATCAATGCCACCAACGCCAAAATAAAAATCATCCAAAAGCCGAAGAATCTGCCCGAATACAAATCAAGAAAAAATCCCCCGCAAAAAGCGGCCAGCCAGCCGAACTTGTTGCGGCGGCGCTCGAAAAGCGCGGTAACAACCACGGCGATGTTCACGAAATTCACCCACTCAAACCATCCTGACGAGAACAGTTCAAAATGCGGAGCAAAACTCGCCTGCGCGACAGCTAAAACTCCTAAAACCGCGATTACGGCAATCTGTCTTTTTCTCATTTCTTGGTTTGGTTTTCAACCGCCGCGGTTCCGTTTTGAAAACCGGCCGGATATTTTCCGCTGGCCGCAAAAACATCGATATCTCCGTTAATATCGAAAGCCAGCGACAATTCGGCGGATTGAAAAGTTTCTATATCGTTTTTGTCGATCTCTTTTATGCTCCCCACAACCAATCCGGCCGGAAAAATCCCGCCCAACGCGCTGGTGACAACCGGCATATCATTTTTTAATTCCTTGCCCTTGGACACCAGATCGACATAGGCCGAGAATCCGCCCTTGCCCCTTACGAGACCGTCGATTCCTTCCGATCCGATCTTTACATCAAAAGAAAAACTCTTGTTCGTAACCAAAGTTACCTCGGAAAAATCATCGTACACTTTCGATATCTTGCCAACCAGCGCTTTTTGCCCGGTTATCACCGGCATCCCCGCCAGCACCATATCTTTGGCGCCTTTATCGATTATCAAAACATCCTGCGCGATGTTTTTGCCCACGATACGGGCCAGTTTCAAATCGAAGTCTTTGTTCAATTCCAAATTCAAACCTTCTCTAAGCATGGCGTTCTCGTTTTCCAATTCGCCGATCCGCGCGTTCTTTGCCGACAAATCAACCGTGTCCCGGCGCAAACGCGCGTTTTCATCGGCCAGCGCGCCCGCTCTGGAAAGCGGCTCAAAAAATCCGTAGACCCGCGCGCCCGCGACCCAAGCGCCGCTTTGCAAAGGTTTGACGATAAAATAAGCCGTGTTTTTAACCGCCGAATTAATTATCGGAACATTCATTATGGCAATTACGGCCGCGACCGCCGCGATCGTAATTGCCGCCGCCAATCCCCGCGAAGCAGATATTTTCATATAACAATTATATATCAAATACTCAAGAATTTTCCACCCCCGCGCAAAAATTTCGCACCGCCGCGCGGACAATGTCAAGCATTGTGGATAACTCGCGAGTTCGCCTATTGACAAAAATTTGCAGATAACTAATATATGAAAATGTGATAACATTTTCATCCGCCTCAGACTGCCTCGGCTAAAGAAAATGTGATAACATTTTCATCCGCCTCAGACTGCCTCGGCTAAAGAAAATGTGATAACATTTTCATGGTTTCGGAATCGCCGAAACAAAGAAAATCCGCCAAGGTTTTTAATCCCAGAAATCCAGCAATCATAGCCAAAGGTCGAGATATTTTTTAAAATATCTTTTATTATTTAAAAGGAACTTTAATGATAGACGACACAATACAAACCGCGATCGCTTCGCAAGAATTGGAAAATTACGACGACAACATCGTTGACGAGGATTTATCCGACGACGATGACGATTCGACTTTGATCGACGACGACGATACCGGCGACGATCGCGAAGATGAAGCCGACGGCGACTTCTAAAACCCAAAAAAACCGCGCTGGTTGAATCAGATGCGGTTTTTTGTTTGGGAAGCAAAAGATTGATTACTTTGGATTACGAAACCGTTAAATTCAAATGCTTTAAAGGGGTCTAACCCTTGCGATTACGCAAGAGATAGACCCAAAATACAAAGCATTTCGCAATTTAAAATATCATGATTATGCAAATTTTGCGATAGCAAAAAATACATATTTGTAACAAAAAATTGCGCGCATTGTAAGAAAGCTACCTACTTTCGCCCGATCGGACTATCATCGGCCCTGATGGATTTCACTTCTGTGGTCGGCATGGGAACAGGTGGAGCACCATCGGTATAGCTTCCTTACAATGCGCGCAATCGCGTATTGTTTTGTTGTGTTAGTTATTTTATTCCAATTCCAATCTTTTTGCAATTAAATTAAGGTCATTAATTGCTAACCAAGGCAATTTTGATCGTTTATTAGTACTGCTTGGCTGAACGCGTTGCCGCGCTTACACCTGCAGCCTATCAACCTCCTGTTCTTGGAGGAAACTAAGAGTTATAATCTTGGAGGAGGCTTCGAGCTTAGATGCTTTCAGCTCTTATCCGTTCCCGACTTAGCTACCCAGCAATGCTCCTGGCGGAACAACTGGCACACCAGAGGTCAGTTCAACCCGGTCCTCTCGTACTAGGGTCGACTCTCCTCAAAACTCAAACGCCTGCGATAGATAGGGACCGACCTGTCTCGCGACGGTCTGAACCCAGCTCACGTACCATTTTAACCGGCGAACAGCCGGACGCTTGGGAGCTTCTCCACCCCCGCGCTATGATGAGCCGACATCGAGGTGCCGAACACGACCGTTGATATGGACTCGTGGGTCGTACTAGCCTGTTATCCCCGGAGTAACTTTTGTTTGATAATCTCTGCCGATTCTAATAACCAGCATCGGTTCACTAAGTTCTGCTTTCGCATCTGCGCGACACATCCGTCTTGCAGTTAAGCCAGCTTATGCCTTTACGCAACATGCACGATTTCCATCCGTGCTTAGCTGACCTTTAAACGCCTCCGTTACATTTTAGGAGGCAAGCGCCCCACTTAAACTGCCCAAGTGACACTGTCATTTTTCAAATTAGAATAATGAACTTTAAAGATGGCTATTTCACTGTCGGATCAGCCCCGTCCGAAAACGAGACCTCAAATCCTCACCACTATTCTACGCATCAAAATTCAAAACTCAATATCACCCTACAGTAAAGCTTCCGGGGTCTTTCCGTCTAGTCGCAGGTAGGAAGTATCTTCACTTCCATTACATTTTCACCGAGTAATTCGTGGAGACAGTTCTCAGATCGTTATACCTTTCATGCGGGTCGCAACTTACGCGACAAGGGACTACGCTACTTTAACACGGTCAGAGTTACCGCGGACGTTCACCCGTAGCTTAGACCGATGAGCAAATCCAATCTTGCGATCAAATCCACCCTCAGCTTTAACACACGGGCACTGGTCAGGTCTCAGCCCCTATATTTCCTCTTACGAGTTTAGCAGGGACCTGTGTTTTTGGTAAACAGCCGCCTGAGAATCCTTCGCTGCGCCCTCCATATTGCTATGAAGGGAATGCATATACCTAAGGTACGCATACTTGTTTGCCTAGTTCCTTCACGAACTTTCACTCGTTCACCTTGGCAATTTGACGCCAACCCACCTGTGTCGGTTTACGGTACGGTTTCCCTTTCTTGATAGCCCTTGAAAGGTTTTTCTGGGAAGCTTGCTCGTCTGAATCTATCTCCCTTGCGGGAAACATCTCGACAATTCTTTCATCCCGAGCTTGCGCCCGGAACAATCAAATTGGCAACGGGAATCCAATAACCCGCCCAGAGTACTAAACTTCGTCACTTTCTCAGCAAGAAACGGAAGGACTGGAATATTAACCAGATGTCCATCAGCTGCGCCTCTCGGCTGTGCCTTAGGACCGCCTAACCCGTGACTGATCACCATTGTCACGGAACCCTTGGGTTTTCGGTGTGCATGGATCTCACATGCATTGTGGTTACTCATGCCAACATTCTCACTTCCCAACGCTCCACGAAACCTCACGGTTCCGCTTCACTGCAATGGGAACGCTCTCCTACCGCGCCCCGCAAAAATGCGGGACACCCTCGTCTTCGGTATCAGGCTTGAGCCCCGTTAATCTACGGCGCAAAACTCCTTAGCTAGTAAGCTGTTACGCACTTTTTAAAGGATAGCTGCTTCTGAGCTAACCTCCTAGCTATCAGAGGAATCTCACTTCCTTGTTTTGCACTTAGCCTGATTTGGGGACCTTAGACTGAGGTCATGGGCTTTCCCCCTTACGACCACGGACCTTAGCGCCCGTAGTCTTACTGCCCTGCAATGGTTCCGGCATTCGGAGTTTGATAGAAATACCTGACTTTCGCCACGGAATTTCTTTCAGTGCTCTACCTCCAAAACCATTAGCGCAGGACGCTAACCCTAAAGTTATATCGGAGAGAACCAGCTATTACCAAGCTCGATTAGCTTTTCACTTCTTACCACGACTCATCCGAAGATTTTGCACAGTCAACCGGTTCGGTCCTCCTCCCGCCTTTCGGCGGGATTCAACCTGGTCATGGCAAGCTCGCCTTGGCTTCGGGTCTTAACCCATCAGTACTCCCTCGCTTACGCTCGGGATTGCGCCCTATTAAGACTTGGTTTCCCTATGCCTTCGCGTCAGAGACGCTTAGACTAACTGATAAATTAAACTCGTTGGCTCGTTCTACAAAAAGCACCCCGTCATACTTCGGCTTGCGCCTCAGCACTCCGAGTCTTTGTAAGCATCATGGTTTCAGGATCTATTTCACCGGGGTCACCCCCCTACTTTTAACCTTTCCCTCACGGTACTTGTGCACTATCGGTGACTGGGTAGTATTTAGCTTTGGCTGTATAGTCCAGCCGAATTCCCGCAGGACTTTCGTTTCCCGCGGTACTCAAGAATAAAGATTCAAAGCTTGCAATGATTTTCACTTACGGGGCTATTACCCGCTATGGCCTCCCTTTCCAGGGTAGTTGGGTTAACCAAATTGCATATTGATGCGCTTTGTCCCTCGCTTACGCTCGGGATTATCCTTACCTTATAACCCCAGCCTGTATTTCACTTATATCCACCAATTTTGATGAACATAAGCGAAATACAAACTGGTTTGAGCTCTTCTCTTTTCGCTCGCCGCTACTAAGAGAATGTCCCTCGCCGAAGCGAGGATTTTTTTCTTTTCCTCTGCGTACTGAGATGTTTCCCTTCCGCAGGTTCGCTTCCCTAGCTTGCGCTATGGGATTTTCCGGTTCAACGCCGGAAAGGGTTTCCCCATTCGGAGACCCCGGGTTCAAAGGTTGCTTGTCACCTCCCCCGGGATTATCGCAGACAGGCTGCGTCCTTCATCGCCTCCCAGTCCCAAGGCATCCACCATGTGCCTATAATTTTACTTACCTTGGCTAGCAATTAATAACTTCAATTTTTGACGGACTTTGGCGGTGGATAAAATTACCATTACCACTAATGGCATTGTCTATTCCGCGAAAATCCTTGAAGACTAATTGTTTCAAAAAGACTTTGGAATTGCCAATGGACTCGATGTAAGTTCCATTTGGCAAATAACTAACTATTTAATTTTAGAAGTTCTGGCCCCTCTGAAATCAGCCAACAAAAAAACCGCTTTGGGAAGCGATTTTCCACAAGAATTAAATCCGCGGAAAATTTAGCTTCTTAGTGTGTTTTTGAGTATGTATATCGTTAACATTATTTAATCCAACAATGAGAGATTAGCAAAAGATTAAACCTGTGTCAATAGTCCCGCAACGCCGCGTATGTGGATAACCCGATATGTACAAAATCCGCGCGAATTTTCAATAAAAAATCCCTCGGCGTTACGCTTCGGGAATTAATTTCAATCCGATTTTGGTTGCGGTTTGGCGATGCCATTTTTCGTGTTTGTCAACTTGGCGCTTCAAACCAATCTGATCGGCGCGATAATCGTCAACCTTGTCGCTTAATTGCGTGATCCGCGTCAAAACTGCGTCAATATCCGATTTATCGGCTTTCTGGTCAAGCTTTTCGTAAAACTTTTCAAATTGATTCATCATTAAATCCGCCAAACCCTTATAATCCGCGACATATTCATTTTTAAAAACATCAAATTGTTTATCGATGCCAAGAAACTTTTGATCGATTGCGACAAACTTTTGATCGATTGCGTCAAACCTTTTATCGATGCCAAGAAACTTTTGATCGATTGCGTCAAACTTGTGATCGATTGCGACAAACTTTTGATCGATGCCGTCAAACTTTTTTATCAAAAAATCGAGCAATTCTTTATTGCTGATATTTTGATTATTTTGGATATTATTGTTTGCCATATCTTCGATAATTGAATTTTATCAAATCATTATCGCCAATGTCAAATTTCCAAATTCACTCCACCGAGGCAAGTTGGGCTTGCACCACCATTCGTTTGAGGTCGCGGCCGGGCGGCCAGCAAGTTACCAGAGCCAAAGAATTGCCGTCGGAGACCATCGCGGGGATAGCGCCGCCCTTTTCTATGATCTGGCCTTGCGATACCGAGTAATTATAGGTCCGGTCATTGTAGACCACGATAATCTTATCGCCCGCGGACAATTCCGCGATGCGGGAAAAAATCGTGTCGTGTTTGATTTTCGGCCAGTTCGGCGGCGCGCTGTGTCCCAATACGATCGTTTGCCCGGCGGCGCCGAAAACTGGCGAATCCGGATAGATCACCGCGCCGGAATCAAGAAGTTTTTTCAATTGAGCCGCGTCTTTCGTCCGCGGCGTGATTACCGGTGCGTTCACGCCGATCTTTGGAATGATCACCATATCGGCTCTTGCCGCGTCCGGCGCGGTCGCCGGAACCGTCGGCGCTTCAACCACCGGCTTCAATTCCGGTTCGGTCTCAACCGCGACCGCGGCTTCCGGGCCGATTGTTTCCGATACATTCGCTTTATCCGCTTCATCCGCCGCCGGCCGGTTTTCGGCCGATTCCGCCGGTTCCTCCGGATTTTTATTTTCCCGCGGCAAATCCCGCGCCAACGGCGAAGTTGCCAAATCGCTCGGCCGCGGCATAAATTTTTTGAAATCGCTCCAATCGGCCCGCGACCCGAACGAGATTGCGGCCAAAATCAACGCGATAGAAAGCAAACCCAAAAACGCGATCATTGTATTGCCGTTTTTCCCGAAAAATAAGCTTTTAATCGACTTCCCTGCCGGTTTCATATTATGTCATCCTATACAAAAACCGCCTTCAGGTCAAACAAAATGCCTGTTGAGGTTTGACCTCAACAGATCAATCGAAGAGCAACTCGCCGAGGATTTTTTTTAAACCGCCGGCGGCCATAATATCATTGATCAATTTCAGATATTTTTCGCGGTCGCTCGTCAGGCCGATTTCTCGCTCAATTGATTTTCTGTCCACGATTTGCAAATTATTCAATCCAAGAGACTCTCCCAAGCTGGAAAACGGGTTGGCGGCAACTTCCAAAAACGCTTTTCGCGGCGACTTGATTACGAATTCCGGCGACAAAAGCTCAAACGGATTCAAAACTTGGATATAAGCATCCAGATACTGCAAATAATTCTCGTTTTTCACGGTTTTCGCTTTGTATGACCCTTGAAAAATTTTACCCACCTCATCGTATTTGATATTGACATATCCGGTAAATCCATTGCCGAGTTTTTTCATAAATACGGAAATACCGCCGTCATCAATTTCTTGCAGAAGCAAATGATAATGATTCGGCATTAAAGCATATGAAACAATCCTCACGAGAGGTTTTTGCGGCGGCCAATTTTTCGGCCAATCAAAACAATAGCTCTTTTCGGCGCTGTTGAGGTCAAACCTCAACAGGCGCGTATTGAGGAGTTCGCGCAAAATATTCAGAGACGGCCGCTGGTCATTGAAATATCTTAAAATCGAAAGGAAACGCCAACGGTCGATATTATCGCGCACAATATCCATTTTGCGGTTGCCGCGATTAAAAACATGAACATAATCGCCAACAAAAAACGGTTCTTTTCTCATATGTTTAATTTTAATATCAACTTCTGTTGAGGTCAAACCTCAACAGGAATACGGGGAAACAAAAACCCTGTTGAGGTTTGACCTCAACAGGGTTCTCATTGATAATGGTCGTTAATATCGATGATCTCAACTATGGCGCGACCGCGAAAAATAAAAATGACGCGATATTTTCGATCAATCCTAAAACTCCAGAACCGCAGTCTTTTGGGTGACAACAATTCGGTATTAAGACCCGGGTGAAACGGATTTTGCTCAAAAATCCGTTTTTGTTTGGCGAATTTTTCCACAAGATTTCTTTTTTTCAGATAATCTCGTAGTTCGGGATGAAGAGGCAGGATTCTCATGTTTAAAATAAGAAGATCGCCCTAACCCTTTTTTAAAACTTTCCAAAAAATTCTTGCTGTAAAGTCCGGTTTTAGCAAACGATTCCATAACCCTATCGGCATCTTTCACCGGCGGACACGCAAAAACTTCGTTTCCGTATTGTTGCCGAAAACGATCGTAAAGTGCGGCTTTTTCCACCAATTCATAATATTTTTCTTTGGATAAAGTTATGGTTTCCATAATTTTCGCTCGCAATTACAATATGCGCCATTTTTCTTTTTTTTGCAACTCGCCACCAAGTAAATCGATATTGTCGCGCACAATATCCATTTTGCGGTTGCCGCGATTAAAAACATGAACATAATCGCCAACAAAAAACGGTTCTTTTCTCATATGTTTAATTTTAATATCAACTTCTGTTGAGGTCAAACCTCAACAGGACGGGGATAACGGGATACAAAAAGCCTGTTGAGGTTTGACCTCAACAGGCGCCGCCCATTCTCCACTCGCCCAAGCGCAATGGCATATTTCTTTTAACGAAGCTCGAAATTGGTCATTTGCGATTGCGGTCGACAACCCAGGCAACCAGCGCAACAACCGCCATCGCCGCGAACAATTTCCAGTCAACGCAAGGTTTGGCAAAATACGCCCACCCTGCGAACGCCAGCGGAACAATACCGCCCGCCATCCATAACCGGCGGCTTTTTTTATTCGCCCAAGCCCGCGCTCCGCAAATCGCCGCAAGGATCAAAAACACCCACCAAGGAAAATCCGGCCAACAAATTCCCGCCTTTGCCGCGGATTCAATTCCGCCGTTCCGCGGCTCGTCCGCGGCACCGGCAAAAGTTTCATCGGAGCGTTCGGTTTGCGCGCCTTCAACCCGGCCCGGTTCTATTCTGCCATCCGCATCCGCATCCGTCCCGCTTGTGTTTGCTCCGGTTGGCATACCCAAAGCTCCATCAAAGCCGTCCCGTTCGGTTTGAATCCCCGCCACCTGCCCGGCCGCCGATGTCGTGAAACTATGATCGACGCTCACCGCCAAAGACGCGTGCGAAACACAGCGGTAATAATAAGTGGTATTCGGTGCGGGGATTGCGAAGGTCTAACCTTCGCGTTAAGAAAGCGCCAATTTCTAATAAAAAAATCCGCAGTTAAAAACTTTGGATCAAAAATGACGGTTTAAAATTTTTACCGCTTCTTTAGCATTTTCGCTATCTTTTAGGTAAAACAAAATATGTTTCATCTTCTTACCCAATTCCGTTAATTCCCAACTCCCCATGTGTTCGCTTTGTCGTATAAATCCGTTCGCCCTAATCGTGTATAATGCGTGACTTATTTTAGCGTATGGTAATTTAGTTGTTTCATCAATAGCGCTACGCTCAACCACGCCATTACAAATCGCTTCAAAAACAACGACTCTCGACGTATCTTTAAAACAATATATGGCTACTACTAAAGATGTTATATCGTCAACACTTAACATGACAGGCCTCCAAGGAGCTGCTGAAACAATAACTTTAAAAAATAGATTTGTCAAGGAAAATAAAAGGAGCCGCGCGAATTATCACTTGGCTCAAATTGATGGATTAGGTTCCATCAGACCATAAGATGAAAGTGGGGGGCTGGTTTTATCGCTTTTACGCCAGCAAGCAGATAAAACAACACCCGGATAAACATATCCATCGGTCCCTGGTGGCGCTGAGTGTGCACCGACATTCCACTCCACGCGGTCGCGCTTCGTTGCGATGGTTACTGTTGTTTCAGGTGAGGCGATCACTCGGCCCTCGAACCATGCGCTGAAGGAGTTCTACGACCCCGAACATCCTGCTACCCTTCTTGGTAGGTATTTTCCTTTTATCAAAGATCCAAAAAAAAGCAATAGGCATTTTCAAATTTGATATTTTTAGCTACAGCTAAAATACATAAAGGTTGCGAAGGTCTGACCTTCACATTAAGGAAAATCCGTGTCAACCCTCCGCCGCGCCGCCGTCTGTGGAAAACGCCAAACCGCGTTTTAATTCGCATCACCCAAACAAAAAAGGGCTTGCGCCCGGTAAAATTAAACGCGATGCAAGTATATACTAAGTATATATTTACGAATGATGAATTCTTTGCAGCCGAAAAATGGAAATTGCAGTTGAAGCTAATTCGGCAACAGACCCTTTAATATCAACTTCTGTTGAGGTTTGACCTCAACGGGGACCTCAACGGGGATAACGGGATATAAAACCCCTGTTGAGGTCAAACCTCAACAGGGTTTCCTTAACAGGGGTTTTTAACAGGGGGTTTGGGGGTTGGGAATTATTGTTTGGGGTTGGGGGAAATCGCGGCGGTTGGTTCGGGAAGAGTAAATTCGGATTGAGCCGGCAAAGCCGCGATCGATATGCCATTCATATCCGCGATTACCGGTAGGACGCCGGTGGCCACATCGGTGGCGCCCAGGATGCCTTTGGGTAAGTTGTTAATCTGATTGGCAATGTCATTCACCTTATCGCGAATTTCGTTGATCTGCCGCTGGATTTCATCCAAATCGATCGCCGCGCCGGCCACTTGGCCGCCAACGGGATTATCGAAATAATTTTTGTTGTAATCGCCGCTAATCCCGCCGCCCGAAGATCCCCCTTCGGACGAACCGCATGACTGGGCGTTGCATATCTGCGTCGCAGCCCCAGAGCAAAAACTGTCGTCAACCGCGTTATTTTGTTCATCCAAACAAGTTCTTGTTTGCGTCCCGCCGCCGCAGGTTGCCGAGCAAGTTCCCCAGTCGCTCCAATGATAGGTCATCTGACTTCCACCGCAGGATTGTGTGTTGCACTCCGCGGATTCCGTATTGCCAACCAAACCACCCGCAGTGCATGTCCGAATCGTTATCCCGCCATCGCAGGTTGCCGAGCAAGTTCCCCAATCCGACCAGGCCGTGCATTGTGCGCAAGAAACATCGTCAATTTGTCGGGTCAAATCAACGCAATAGGTAAAAGCGGTGGTTTCATTATTCCGTCCCTGTCCCATCTTGCCATCACCGGCACAGCCGCTGTTGGCCCATGTTGAATATCGGCAAGCGCAAGCCGCGTCGGATTCCTCCGCGGTGAAAGTCCCCGAACAATAGGATTGGCCGCCGAGAGAATATTCCACCCGCGCCATTCCGTCGGCAAAACAGTTCCGGCCGGTTTCGGTTTGCGCACAACCACAGGTTAAATCGCCGACAATCCGCTCGTTGGTTTTTGCCCCGCCATATTGATCGGTGCAAGATTGCGTTTGCTTGCGCTTGCCGCCGCCGTCGTTGGAAACGCACTCGGCATCTGTCCAATCGCCGCAAGTCCACTCGGAATCGCACTCCGCGTCATCATCGTTGACGAGATCATCCTTGGCCGGACAATAGGAAAAATTGTAAGTATAGGAAGTTAATGAAGTCCGCGGCCCGGTGCAACTCTTGCTTGAAGATTCCACGCAATCGCAGTCCGGATGTTTTTCATATTCATCCGCGCCCGCCGCTTCGCAAAACTGCGGAAAATTCCACGAATAATCCTTTTTGGCCCAACCCTCCTTGAAACACGACTCCGGCCCGAAAATCTTTTGGCATTGAACTTTGTTGTAGAATGTGCAAGCAATAATATCCTGCGTGTCAACCGCGATACCGGTTACTTTGTTGTTGGCCGAATCAAACACCCCCACCGCGCCGCCGCCATTGCTGATAGAACAAGAAGCGTCAAATAAAGAATAATCCGCTTGCGGCGTTTCGACCACCGCGTAATCATCACCATTAACCAACTCCACCGCCTCGGTCTGCCCATTAATCGCGTCCGTGATCTTGCTCTGCCCCCCGATATTAAACGACCAACCCCCCGCCGGCACCCAATTCCCCTCCACCCCGATCTTTTTCGTCGCCGTAATCGTCCCCCCGCACATCCCCGCCGCCAAATCGTGCAACGCGGTTTTCAATTCGTCAAAATTATCAACATTATAATGATCGCCCGCCAAATTGCCCGAAATCTTGCGTAAATTACCTTCATTAACCGCATCGCCAATCCCCAAAGTCACAATCCGCGTGTTATAAATCTGCTTCACATCATTCGCCGCAATAATTGCATTTTCCCGATCATTATTATCAAGATAGGACCAATCATTGCCGTTAATCGGTAAATCAAAAACGCTTAAATCATCGTTGTTGATTGTAGGATTCCCGTCTGAAGCAAAAATAATCAAATTACTTTTATTATTTCTGTTGGGTAAAAAATTTTTAGAAACAATAAGTGCATCTTGCCAATTTGTAGCCGCATAACCGTCATAGAGAATGTTGTTGATTGCATTTTTTACTTCAGAAATTGATCCACCAAATCCAATTTTTGGTTGTGCGCGCGTACCGAAATTAAGAACGCTAAATTCCGAAGGCGTACCAGATAAATCATCAATCAATCCTAAAAAAGCCGCTTTTTCCTTTTGAATATCGGCTTCACTAATACTAGTTGAATTATCGAGAACTAAAACAACATCCAACCCGCAATTTTTACTGAAAATTGGATTTGGCCGCGGCTCAGTTTCAGCAAAAACAATAATTGGATTCGCAAATTGAAAAATAATCGCAAAGATTACCAGCGTCGAATATCCCGCCTTTTTAAAACAGTAGAACAGATTTATCTTTTTTTGGGACATACTTATTATTGGATACACAGATATCCAATTAATTTATTTACTGCTAGTTTCTTGCACGGATGCATTAATAAATTTGCCTTTAGATCGTTTTTTAACAAACACATAAATAGTAACAATAAGAATTGCCAAAACTACAACACCCACCATCGATATCCATTGCTGATTATCCCCAGCAATAGATGCCAGCGATGCAACATTTGGTGTGTTCAGTGTGTTTTTCTCAAGGATTTTTACATCGTAAATATTATGTTGGAATTCTTTTTCGCCCTGAAACGCTTTAACATCGATTTGATAAGTTCCAAGATTAAAATTCCCTGTTTGTAATTCATAATTCAAAACTTCAGATTGTGACGGTTTGATACCTTTTTTATTGCTATCATACAAAAATACCATGCCTGACCCCGAAACAAGTTGGCCGTTCTGGGAAACAGATACCTGTACCGATGGCTTTATGTTTATGTTGCCATCGTTAATGCAGGTAACCATAATTTTTAATGGTGTCCCCGCTTCAACAAAACCGTTCACCGGCATAAAACTGCAACGAGATTCAACAACTTCTTTACCGCCAAGGGTTATACTTACCGGCCGACCAACACCAGAAATGACCAAATTTTGATTTTTTTCCACAGAATCAGATACTGGCGCGTATGAAAAATTTATATAGCCTTTATAAGTTTTATCGCTCTTTAAATCGGAAGAAATTGTAAATTTAACAATCGCCGTAGCCGTACCTTGACCCGGAATATGCAGTAATAATTTTGGGCTCTCTTTCTCTGGTGTATTAACTTCATAAAACGAAGTGAAATCAAAAATATCACCGTTCGCCACCACTTCAAAATCGGCAGCCGAATCATCGGTATTAGTAAGACTAAGATATCTTTCGTATTCTTGACCTCGTAAGGCATTATCAATGCTAATCGGTTCTACCGACTGTGCAATCGCAGAAATTTGCATAGGCAATGTCACCACCAAAAGAATGAAAGCAAGCGACACTATTTTGATTAAATTTATTTGCATGAAATTAATAAATTATTTAATTATTCCTAACACAATAATAGATAGACGTCAACGCATAGCACATAATGCGCAAAAGCATGGAGCGCACAATTTCGCGCTCCATCGCTTTTACCCGTTAGACTACAAAGGAATTGAAGTCTGTTGAGCAGGGTCTGCTTCGCCAGGCAATGAAATCCTAGTGGGACATTTTGCAAAATCATGCTGTGTACCCATAAGCTTCATCGTGCCGCTATAAGTCACTCCTTGATCAAATTTCGTAATTGCCACGCCAAAATCCATTTCATCCTTATTGGATAATTCGATATAGCGAGTCAATTTTGTCCAATTAGGATTGGTCATATTGGCATTCGGACCATACTGTTGCCAATATCCATCAAGACTGCCCACTCTACCCATATAACGAATATTATCCATACCGCCAGTTAACTCAGTGTTCATATAGTCCTGCGCTACTTGCATATCTAACTCCACATTACCAATATTTCTAACAGTTGCGTTATTGGTGCCAACGCTTGAGGTAAAATTGGTATCGCCAGAAATCGAATTCCATTTCACGAAAGAGCTAGCCCAATTATAATGTCCACCAGTAATACCAATTACCGTAGGATCAGTCCAAGTAGCAGTTCCATAATTGATTTTATTAAAATCAATTTGAAAACCAGCTTGGGGCACATAAAGATAATTATTGAGCAAGAAGTTTGAGTTCAAACCATTGGCCACCCCGTGTACTTGGACCTCGTAAGTACCAGCCGCCGCTTCATAGGACAAGTTTCTCGTGCCACAATACAATGCGGCGTCGCCTTTCGGCAATGAACCCTCCACGCCATCAGTACAAAGAGTCGCCCAATCATGGCCCGTTGTGGGATCCAAGAAAGTTACGATATCATTACCTTTATAAATCCCTGCACCCGCATTCGGGTTCAAGCTCTTGCAAAAAACATTGTAAGGTAATTCACCTGTCGGGGCGGTTACTTTGGTAAGTTCAAGCTCATCCCCAACAGTTACGCCACACTGATTATATTGTGTTCCTTGATTGGCAGTTCCAGCATACTTCAAATCCATATAAACTTTGGATACCTGAGTCATCTTACCGGGGAATTGAACTACTGCACAATAAGTCACTGCTTTTGTCCCCGCTTTCACCAACGGAGGATTAACTTGAATACCAGTGGTATTCAAATCGTCATCAATCCAATAATCAGCCAAAGTCGTGCCAGTAGTTTCCCATTTCGCAACAACTCTAAATGTTGGTTGAGCGGCACCGCTGGAAGCAGTAAACGAAGTTACTACATCTGCCAAAGCAGAGGCGGGTCCGAGGACCAAGCTGGCCAGGGCCAACATCGCTACATATTTTTTCAATGTCTTCATATGTTTTCTTTTTTTATTTCCCCACCTGTCAGGATTCAATCGTTAATCGTTAATCTTTAATCGTTAACTATTAACGAAATTCCAAGCGCTGATTTAAATAAGTATTTAAATACTTATTTAAATACATATTTAAATACATACTAAGTATATACTCGCAAATGCGATGCAAGCGCAGTTGGGCGAGGTCGCGCCTCGGCTACTACCGGGGAACGGCCTCAAATGCGGGTGCAAATGCAATGCGAATGCGGGCGCTGTTGCAGGGGTCTAACCCCTGCTCCGCTAAAGCTACGCAGGGGATAGACCCCAAATACAAAAGTGATTGAATGCTGATAGGTGGGGAAATTGTTATTTTGGCGGGTTTTAAAGTCCCGTCAAACTTGTTAAATATCCTACTTTTCCTGTTCCCGATATTGAGTCTTGGCGCTTGATCAGCAGTCCTCGACAGGCCTGTTGAGGATCACCTCAACAAGAACCCTTTCGCAATATCGGACACGGAATTTCGGATAAGTCCCGGTCGACCTTGTCTCGCGAATCCGGGAAATGCAAATGCAAATACTTTTACCAGGGTCTAACCCTTGCGATTACGCAAGGGATAGACCCTTGAAATGCAGATACAAATGCAAAATGCGGATTCGCGCCTTCTTCATTAAATTTCGGCGGCGTGATTTCGACAATCCGTTTCGCCTACTTTTTTATAAAGTGCGGGTGGCGGCATTCCTCCCGGGAAACGCCATCTGCACTCTACTCAACGGACTATGATCTTTGAACTATGAACTATGAACTATGACAGGGAATGCGGACTATGAACTTTGAACTATGAACTATGAACTTTGAACTATGACAGGGAATGCGGACTATGAACTTTGAACTATGAACTATGAACTTTGAACTATGACAGGGAATGCGGACTATGAACTTTGAACTATGAACTATGAACTTTGAACTATGACAGGGAATGCGGACTATGAACTATGGACTATGAACTTTGACAAAATGTGGGCAAAATCATCGTCATCGTTCATCGTTCATCGTTCATTGTCATCGTTCATCGTCATAGTTCATCGTTCATCGTCATAGTTCATCGTTCATCGTCATCGTTCACTGTTTATGGTTCACGGTGCAAATAATTCGTGAATGCTCTCAAGCGCTTTGCCAAACTGCTGGCGTTTTCCAAAATTTTAATCCGGGTGGTTTCGTCAATAAAACTCTCATCAACGGCACAATCTATTCCAGCGACTACTTCATCCAATGAACAATGCGCTCGATTGATATAGACGCGGCGGTCTTTATCGGTGTTTTTATTCGCGCCTTCCGCGATATTAAGTATTATCGACACCGAAGCCCTTCTTAATTGGTCTGTCAATCCGAATCTTTCATCTTTTGGGAATTTATTTGTTGTTTCATAAATTAAATTTCTAAATTTTCGCGCATCGTTATAAATATCCCAATTTCTGAATTTAAACCCATAGTTACTATTTGTTTCCATGAATTTATGTCCATTTTTATTATTTATCTTTTTTTATTAGTTATCGTCATCGTTCATTGTCATCGTTCATCGTCATCGTTCTGCTATTTTGATCCCCGTTTTTTTTATTTCCGCGGGCAACGACAGCCAACGGTTGTTGAAATCGCCTTCGCTCAAAATATGCGGCTCCAATTTCACATTGATTTGCTTGGCCCACCAGGTAATCTTGTCAATTTCGCCCCGCTCGATGCCGCTGTCATCCTTCAAAATCACCGCCACATCAATATCGCTGTCAATATGCGGATTGTTTTTCGCGTACGACCCGAACAAAATCATCTGCTTCACCGGAATGTTCTCCGCCGCCAGTTTTTTTCCAAACTCCATAACCACCGCTTTTATGCGCGCGGCCGTTAATTTTTCTCTTATTGCTTTGATAACCATAAATAGAATTTATTAATTTTATCCAACCACTCCGCCGCGTATTTTGCGGCGGCAATCGTGATTGTCTAATATACCGCGCTCAAAGTTCAATGCTCAACCGCGGTCGTGGTTGCGGCTTCCGGCAGATCGGTTTCGGGCTTAACTTCCGCGCCATTCAAACCTGAAACGGGAGCGGCGGCCGATATCGTTTGAGCTTCATTCGGTTCCGGCGATTGGCATTGATAATTGGCGGGCGCGAATACCGCGTCGATTTTCATTTGGCCGCGGTAATCGCTTTTGCTTTCTCCGGCCGTTTCCGGGAAATTCAAAACCTTGACCGAAAATTCCATATCCGCGGATTGCCCCGGAGCGAGCGCGTCGGACATCGAAATCGTTTCAAACGGCTTGTAGTATGTCCACGGCGCGCCAATCCCGCTCAACCGCGCCCCATAGCGGATATTGTAAACGCCGGCGGTTTGGCCCAATCCCATGTCATCCTGCCACAACGAAACTTTCGCCGGCACATTGCCGACATTGCGCACCGCGGCGCGGGTGATGGTTTCATCCGTTACCGCCTCCACGCCTTCTTGAACCGTTCCGTAATAAACATTATTAAAGCCGATATCAATCTTTGACAGCGGCAAGTAAGCGAACTTGGATAACAGCGTATTGCTGTAGTCGCCGGCGGCCCCTTTGGCAATCACTCCCGCGTCATACTCCCCGGCGGCATCATCATAGGCCAGCTCTTGCTCGCAACAATAGACCGAAGCGGTTCGCGCCAGCAATTTGCCGTCCGCGGCGCATAAATCGACATAGCTCAATCCGGAATCGAACAACGGCAAATTCGTATTGTTTTTTTGAATTTTTTCGCAGAATAAATCAAAACTCGCTTCGCTCGACAATTTTTCCATTTTGCAAGCCGGCCCGACCACCTGGCCGCAACCTTGCCGGCCTTGGCCGTCCCCGGGCGCAAACCCGGCCCCGACAGGATAAAACATTTGCCCGTAAACGCCGTCCGATTCATCCGGATTGCCATTCGCGAGGATTCCGCACATTTGTATGTTCCGGGAAACCCGATACTCGCCCGAAGGCGCGAACTGCGCGCCGGCCGCCGGATCATCGTCAAAGCCGCCGCCGGCCATTTGCCAAACCGCCAACATCGCCATTCGCGGCGCGGCCGGCGCGAAAATCAAATCCGCTTCGCTTGTGGCATTCTCTGTTGAAATTCCACCGGTATCTATTGTGGAGGTCGCAACCGTGGAGGTCGCGGTTGTGGAAGTCGCGGCTTCTTGAACAACACCGGCGCCATCGGTTGTCGCGGCGGCATCCATTGTTGTTGTCGCATCGCCAATTTCAGTCTCGCTCGTGGTCGTGGCATCCGCCTCCCCATCCGCGCGCGCTTCCGCGGTCGTGGTCGCGTTTCCCATTGCCTCGGCGCTTGAAGCGCCGGCCGATATCTCGGTTGAAGAGCTATTTTCGTTCACGGTCGGCGGCGCGATTTCAATTTCCGTGGTTGAAGCGCTTTCAATCCGCGCCGGATCCGGCGCGGGTAAAATTTCGCTTGTTTGGCCGCCGGCAATCTCCAATAAATTTGGCTGGCCCAAACCGGAATCATTTTCCTCATTCGCAATCGGATCAGTTGAACTGGCATTGTCCTCGGACGCGAAAATCGCCGGGCCGGATGTCTGGCACATGGTCGCGAAAGCTAAAAATAAGGCGATTATTTTTTTCATAATGCGTTGGCTGATTGCGAAACAACGATAATCAATGTACAAAAAAATGGAACGCAGGCGCGGGTTTTCAAAACAAAAACCGTGTCTGGGTTCCATTTTTTTGAACACATTGGCAATTCGCGTTTGCAGAAAATGCGAACATTGTCTAGTTTCTTGTCCTCCTCCGCGGACAAGAGAATTATCGTATCGATTACCTATCTATTGTATCAAAATTACATCCAAAATGACAGCCGCCAATTTTTAATTTATCGCACCCCCCTCTAGAGTCCTATCATCCTAACAAATCCAAAAATCCCGTCAATCTTGCGCAACGCGATTTTTTATTGTCTGATATTGCCGGTTGAAACCAGATCGACGGAATAGAACATCCCCGCCCTTTTTGTTTGCGAACCGCCAACACCCATTGAAAGGGTCGGACCCTTTTAACACAACAAACTCAATCTTGTCCCAAGATCAGACGCTAAATTCCAAAACGGATCGATCGGCTTTCGCAAACTCGGCAAATTCGCGCAAATCAATCTTCATAATTTCCAAATTGACGATTTCGCCGTTCTCGTCATAATCAATCACCACATTGTCTTTGACTTCCGAATCAACCGATTTCTTTTTACTGAACCGAATATTCAAGATATTTGATTTAGTGTCAATAATAGTTTCCAAAAGGGTCGGACCCTTTTAATATAATTCACTTTGATAACAGCTTGACGCCGACTTTGTCGGCAACGGCAAAATGCCATTTTTCGTGCTTGTCCACTTGGCGCTTCAAACCAATCTGATCGGCGCGATAATCGTCAATTTTTGTGTTTATCGTCGCGACGCGATTCAGCACCAGATTAAAATTTTCTTCCATATCAACTTTGTCGGCTTTGGTTTGATGAATTTTGTCAAATTCGCCCGCCAAAAACTCCACCAATTCCCGGTAGTTTTGATCCATCTGGTCAAACCGGTCGTTGGAAGATTTGGCCAGCTCGCGGTAGTTTTGATCGGCTTTGTCAAACCGGTCGTTAAAAATTTTTACCACCTCGCGCAAATCAATGGGATTATTGTTTTGATTTGATGTTTCCGCCATTTTTTTGATTAAATACGATTTGAATACGATTCGAATACGATTTAAGTATAACCCAAACACAACCCCGCCGCAATATTGTAACCCCTCACCGGGGAGCAAATTTGTTGAGGTTTGACCTCGAGAATTTGCATTTTGAGGTCAATCCTCAACGAATTTGCGGTAAGGGCCGGCGCGAATTTGAAGGTCAAACCTCTCGCAAGCCGAGGATTGACCTCCAAATTCGCTATTTTTACTCCCCGGTGAGGGGTTACTTGACGAAAATTTGACAACATAATAATTATATTTTATTATGTTACCGGTGAAAGAATGGAAATTGAAAAAAATTTATATTTGGAGTCCGTCAATGGCATTCTTATCCTTGACGGAGAACCAACGCGCTATGGAACACTTAGGGCGCGGATAGAAAAGCCATTCGAAAATTGTCTGCTGATGCAGACTTGGGTTGGAACAGGTTGCGCCGGAGAAGACTCAACCCTAATCGTTAAGGGCGAATTCAGGGCAACCTGCAGGAACATCGCCGGGTATAGTGCCGCTAAATTGAAGATTCTCGGCGAAATTGATGCGGCCGGAATTGAAAAAGAAGGATATACGCTAAGCATATTTGGAATATTACACATCAAATATATTTAGCTTTTTTTATACAAAACCGCCAAGCCGAAAAAAAGAGCTTTATTCAAGCTCAACCTCCATCTCCCGCTTTGGCGGCTCATAACGCGCCTTTGCCGCGTATAAGTCCTCAACACTGTCTGCGACATAAACAAAAGGGTATCTCTTAAGCCGCCATGCCAATCGCCGGGAATGACCATCGTTGAAACTCTTGATCATCCTCTGCGCGGTTTCAGCCGAATCGCAGGCCTGAAAGATTCCTTTGTCGGTTCGTATAAAACCGACAATTACGGAGCCTTTTATTTCATCCATAGCATCCTCCTATCCCAACATCCTGGGATTTCTCGACCATTTTTCCTTCGTCCGAATAGAGAACTGCTAAGAATTTATCACCCCTGCCGCCAAAGTCAACCCTCTCCGCCCGCCAAAGCCTGAGTTGAATTTTAAAACCCGAAAGAAATTTTTGCCGCGCCACGGTTTCCGCCCCAGGGACAAGCCAATCAACCCAACATCAGCCATTCGGGACGAAAAATCAGCAAAAGACCGATTGCCAGCATCAAAACCCCGCCGATCAAATGCGACGCTTTTTGATATTTGGAAGTGGCGCCCGCCATTTTAAGAGTTATCATCGCCGCGAAAAAAACAAACAAATCATCGGCCATAAAAACCAAGATATAAAGCGCGATATAGGAATAATATTGCCATGCCGCCAAATCGCTCATCGCCAGAATCTGGGTGAAAATCACCGGCAAGCCGGCCGAACAGATCAACTCCACCAGATTCACCGCGAACGCCAGCAGGATGATGCCTCCCAGCGCGAAATAAAAATTATTTTGCCGAGTGATGTTCTTTATTTTGTCAAAAACTTTTTTTCTCTTGGGATCCGCGGCATTGGCGCAAACCGCCGGTTTTTTGGAAAAATATGATTTTAAATTATAAATTCCGCCGCCGATCGCTGTCGCGCCCACGGCAAAACGCACCCAGAAAATAAAACCGATAAACAAAAGCAGATTGAGCCACGCGGCCATAAATGTGAAATAAACCAAAGACGACGCAACGATAAAAGCGCACCCCAAAATCCACATTTGCTTGCGGTTTTCCATGCCCAAAAGCAGACTGATCAAGAACAAGAGCGTCCACATCGCGCACGGATTGAATCCGTCCAGCGCGCCCAATATTACGGCAATCGCCGGCAGGGAAAAATCTTTCACATTGATTTGCCCCAAAAACGGCACATTGACGCTTTGAGGAATTTCTTTTTTATCTTGCTCGCCGCAACTGCCGTTCTCTTGCGGATCATTCTCGGGGTCGATAATGCCGGCGGCAATGTCGGCGCACCCTTGCTCCGTCGCCGTTGCCACGGCGGCCTCAATCGCCTTGCCGGTGGAATCCTTGTCGTACCAGCCGATAAAGTGCTTGTCGCCGACCACGGTGAACGGCACCCCCGAAACATCGACATTGAGCGCCTTGCCCAAATCAATCAAAATTTGGCGGTTTTCGTCGCTTTTCCAAACTTCAAAATCCCGCACCGTAATTTGCGGATAATTGCCTTCAAGTTCCGCGAGAAACGCCTTCTCGCGTTCACAATGAGGGCATCCTTGACCCCAAAAAAAATAAACATTGACCGGATTTTGGGCCAAAACCGCCATCGGCGATAAGAACGCGGCCAACAAAAACAGCAAAAATGACAATCTTTTCGCGATCATAGAATTAAATTTATTCCTTCCCCATTATGTCAAAATCGCGGCGCTTTGTAAACCCGCTTTGGATGAAATGCCGCGATACTTGCAATGCTCAAAGCATTGCTACTGCAATGCTTTGAGCATTGCAAAATACCTCTCCGTTGTTTAATTCATTTGCCAAATGGCGAAGTTGAGATAACCGGCAAAAGTCACCCACGCAATATAAGGCATTAGCAGATACGCCGCGAGTTTTGACACGCGCCAAAAATTGCCAATGGTATAGGCGATCGCCACCCAAAGCATCAATAATTCAAAAAACGCCAGTCCCGGCGATTTTAATTCAAAAAAAATGAACGACCACAACACATTCAAAATCAGTTGCATGGAGAAAATCGCGATAATATTCTGCTTTTGCCACGCGCCGTCAAGCAGTTTTTGGGATATTTGATTCCACGCGCGCGCGGCCCGCCCGGCGAGCGATTGTTCAATCTGCCAGTTTCCGGCCCAAACCAGATACAGCGAAAGCCCCATCAACAAATACAGCGCCGTCCACACCGCGCCGATCACTTCCCCCGGCGGCGTCCACGACGGCTTGGCCAGTTGGGCGTACCAGCCCCCAACCGCCGGAACGGTGAACACGGAGCCGATCCCGCCGGCGGCTTGGCAAATCAAAATACCGGCAACCAGCTTGAAAATATTCCGTTTTTGCATATTTTTTGTAAATGACCCTGCGGCAAGACCGCAGGGCGTTCGCAGCTACAATTCAAACAATCGTAACTGGCTCACGTCTTTTGGTCTGCCTTGGTTTTGAATGTATCGCTCAATAACTTTCCTATTACCGCGTGCGCTGATCGTAGCGATATAATAGCCGTCTGTCCAGAACTCTCCACCCCAGAGTTCTTTTTTAATTTCGGGAACTTGCCGGAACACCTCGCGCGCGGTAATGCTTTTTATTATTTTGATAACCTGGCCGCCGGAATACTTCGGCAGGAATCTTGCCAGAATATGGGCGTGGTCTTGGTCGAATCCCACATGGCTGATCTCAATGGCGTACCGTTCCATAAATCCTTTCAGGCTCTCGACAATTGCGGCAATCACCTTTTCGTTCAGTAATGCTTTGCGATATTTGACCGTAATCTGGATGTGGTAATAACATTCGGAAACATTGTGATACCAACGCCAGATATCCCGCTTTTCTTGCTCCATATTGGCTTATTGTAACACGGACGCGCTTTCGCGCGTGATGGTAGGGGGATATCCCCCTACCAAACCACCCCCTTAAGTTGTTCCCTGCGGCAAGACCGACAGGGTGAAAACATTATTTACTTTGAATTACGAAACGCTTCAACGGTATTTTTTGCATAGGTTTTTGCATAGGTCGCACCTATAGCGGAAGTTGAAGTTTGATTTCGTTTAGAGCCTGCCGGACGGTTAGTACCGGCAAACCGCTGTTTTTAATCGCGGCAAGCTGATCGCTGAAAGCCTGCTTGGTCGCGGTGTACTCGTAACTGCCGCCGTCGGCAACATTGTGATACAGAATAATAAGCCAGGCCTTGTCTTGAGCCGCTTGGGCAAGCCAGCTTTCAACCTCGGCGAGCGTTGTCGTATTGACCACATATTGAGTTTTTAGCCGGTATTGGTCAAACCCGATGAGCGTATTTTCTCCGCCGTCGGAAGTGCGCGCCGAACCGTAATACTTTTTAGCCGCGGCAATCACGGTGTCGTTGTATCTTCCGAACGGAATGGCAAAATTATTAACCGGCGAATAAGAAACATCCAAAGTTTTCTTGGAATTCGACAATTCGGAATTTAGTTTGGCGGTATTCAATGATGTCAGGTCGGGGTGGTTCACGGTGTGAGAACCAATCTCATGGCCCCCTTTATACATTGTCGAGATTTGGGCTTTGGTCATCGCCGGCAAATCCAATTTGGTTTGGCTCCCGATCGCGCCGCTCACAATGTATTGGGTTGATTTAAAACCATATTGATTCATTATCGGCAGGGCGTTTTGGTAAACATTGGCCAACCCGTCGTCAAACACAATGCTCACGATACCTCTGTTGAAAGCGGCATTCGCCAGCGGCTTGAAAGAATAATTATCGGTCGAAAGATAGCCAACCTTTGAAATCGTGTGAAGAATCGTGTATTTAACCACATCTTCGGGCAGGAAAACCGCCGCGCTGAATTTGGCCCAAGATGTTGACGCGGCCGGAGAACCAAGCCAAAGGTGATTCACTTGTCCGGCGGCGTTAATGGTCTGGACATACACATCGGTCGCAACATTGGATTTGTAATAGTCGGTCAAAAAATAATACTGCCCGCCTTGGATTTCCCGGTGGTCGAAATACCAGCGCGCGTCCCCGCTTGTCCATTCCGTGAGCCGGACTTTGACGCTGTGATTACCTTCGTAACCGGAATTATCATAAGTGAAAACCTGCGTATTCGTCCCCCAATTGTCGTTGTTCCAAGCCAAAGGCGCGCCGCCGGCATCGGTTTGCTCCAAAGAAGCGTTGGGTACATTATTGGCGACAATCGGGCCATCAACGACAACTTCCAAAAGCGAATAGCCGTCCGTTTGCAGATAACCCGTCGCGGCCAATGCCTGATATATTCTTATTTTTGTTATTCCGACGGGTACGGTAAATGTGTATGACGCCGCTTTCCAATCGGCGCTTGTCGGATTGTTGCCAAGCCATTTCCAGCTCAAATTCCCGTCCGCGGTTTGAAATTCAACATCGGTTTCGGTCTCCGCGGAAGATTTGTAATAATTTTGGAAAAGATATGTTTTGCCGGCGGTTACCGAAATCGGCGCGGTCGCCAAATCGGCACTGCCGCTTGTCCTCTGCGAAATTGAGATTATCACCGACCTGGCTCCGTCCCGCGCCCCCGTTGAAGGATATGAAAAAACGGCATCGTTTGAACCGGCGATCTCTTGCGCCCAGTCCGCCGGCGCGTTCCCGGTTGCGTTGGCAATCTCAAGCGAAGGATTCGCGACAAGATTATCGCTTGCCAAAACCACCCTCGGAAAACCGAAGCAGACAAAAAATAAAACCGCGGCGGCGCGCGAAGAAAACAAAATAATTTTTCCCATATTTGCGTTTATCATAAATCGTAATATGTCCATTCTATAAGAAACGAGATAAAAATCAAATAATCTCTTCCCTGTTCCGATTATTCCCGAGGGATAATCGGAAGAGTCAGACACTTCATAAAAATATTTCGCGAACTTTAATAAGCGGTTGCCGAGCTCTTTATGTCTGCAATCGCTCACCGGGGAGCAAATTTGTTGAGGTTAACGAATTTGCGGTAAGGGCCGGCGCGAATTTGAAGGTCAAACCTCTCGCAAGCCGAGGATTGACCTCCAAATTCGCTATTTTTACTTCCCGGTGAGGGGTTGCTTATGTCTTTATTGTTGGAAGGCAATATCTGTTCTATAATTAAAATTATATTATTCAATGGTTATTTAATTGATTATGAAAAACAAAAAATTTCTTTTGGGCGCGATTGTTGCCGGAATCTGGCTGGTTTTCGGTTTTTCAAATTCGGCAAACGCCGATTCCTATAATTGCGGCGCGGCCGGACAGATCCAAGGATGCCGGGTTTGCCGGCAAACATTGGGAAGCGGCGGAAATTTGGCCAACCATTGGGCCGACGACAGCGCGCGGTGCGCCGCCGGCCAGGCATGCGTGAATGGCGCGTGCGTCAACGGCCAGCCTCCCCTGCCGTCGGTTTATGATGTTACCATCTCCAAATCCGGAAACACGGCAACCGCGAAGAACAGCGCCGGGAGCACGATCTCGTCGGGTGCCGACTATACCGCCGTCATCCGCAACGCGATTGCCGCGACGCCGGACAACGGATCGCTATACATCGGCACCGGCACCTATGACGGTTTGCGCGCCGACCAAAATGTTCCAATCAACAATGTTCTTTCCGGATCGGAAGCGCATTATTACACCGCTCTGTCATTGAGAGGGAAAAATATCCATATTTACGGCGCCGGCATGGGCCAGACCGTTTTAAAATTGGGCGACAACCAATACTATTCCGGCCATCAGGCGCTGATCATTTTCGCCAGCAACGGTTTGGGGCTTGGCTATTCGGCGTTCACTTTGGCCAACATAACGCTGGACGGCAACAAAGATGCGCAATCGCCTTTTTGGTATGACGGCGCGGGTCTGATTCTCACGGGCGGCGAAAGAACCGGCGGCAAATTTTTTAATATTGAATTAAAAAATTCTCCGAACACGGGAATGTATTTGGGAAACAACGGCAGCGGCTGGGAAGCATACGCCTATTTGGACAACATCTACAGCCACGACAATCGCCAAGCGGGATTGGTTTTTGACGATGTGGAAAAAATCAAAGCCGGCCGTTTGAAATTCGCCAACGACGGAACCATCGCTTCCGGAACCGTGGCATTGCAAATTGTCAATGTGGGCGATCACAAACTTGATCTGGCGATTGACGGCGCCGAAATCAATAATGGAATACTGAAGATCGGCAACGAGGAATATCCCGGCGCGGGCGGCATCACGATAAAAAATCTAAAGATCGATACCAATATCTCAAACCTCGGACTTATCGGAGCGGTTTACATCAAAAACAACCACAATTCACCCTATTCGCTGGCCGACCGCGGCCAAATCATATTGGAAATAGATTCAATAACAACGAATACGGCTTCAAAAAATCACGCGGTCTGGATCGAGCAAGAACCGATACCGGTTATTTTAAGAGGAGGCTTGATCAACGCCGGCGTCGCGGTTTATGCCAATCAAGCCAGCTCATTGACCATCGAAGGAACGCGTCTAAAATCCGCTTTTAATTCATTGATCGCCCAAAATTCCACGGTTCATTGCGAAGGATGCGTTTTTGAACCGACCGCGGGGCAATATATGTACAGTTCAATCGGCGGCGCGTCAATTTATTTTAACAATTCATCAACCGTGTCGCGGGAAAAAACAGATGTTTCTTCGGGAACGGTGTATGGTTCTTTGAGCGAAAATTCCTGCGCGAACGAATGTTCGTCGTCGGGAATCCGGCGATGCTCCGGCAACGGAACGCAGACTTGCGCGCTTTCGGGAGGATGTTTGAAATGGAGCGCGACAACCGCTTGCGGAGAAAATAAAACTTGCAGTAACGGCGATTGCGTTGCCGTTTGCGTTCCGGCGACTTGCGCGAGTTTGGGTAAAAATTGCGGTTCTTGGAACAATAATTGCGGCGGCACGCTCAATTGCGGAAGTTGCAATTCGGGCCAAACCTGCTCCAACGGACAATGCTCTACGGTTTGCGTTCCGGCGACTTGCGCGAGTTTGGGTAAAAATTGCGGTTATTGGAGCAATAATTGCGGCGGCACGCTCAATTGCGGAAGTTGCAATTCGGGCCAAACCTGCTCCAACGGACAATGCTCTACGATTTGCGTTCCGGCGACTTGCGCGAGTTTGGGCTATGGTTGCGGCACGGCAAGCGATGGTTGCGGCGGCACGATTTCCTGCGGCGATTGCTCCGCGGGAAAAGCCTGCTTGAACAATAATTGCTCTACCGTTTGCTTTCCCAAAACTTGCGCGAGTTTGGGCAATTACAAATGCGGATTATGGAGCGATGGCTGCGGCAAAACGGTGAACTGCGGCGCTTGCGAGACCGGCAAAGCGTGTTCCGACGGAGAATGCGTTGCGAATTGCGCGCCGCAAACGACCCAAAAATGCGATAATGGAAATTTATATTGGTATAATTCTTGCGGCATTCAAGAGGGGCTGGCGCAAAATTGCGGCAATAACGAACTGACATCAAATTATCGCTGTTCGGGCAAACAAATCCAGCGCCAAACATTAAAACAAGGATGTTCGGACAACGCCTGTTTTTCAATCCCCCAATGGCAAGACACTTGTACCTGCGCGACGGCTTGTTCCGGCGGAAAATGCGTTTATTCGGAAAGCGTCGCCGCCGAAACAGATACCGTCCCCGAGGATAGCGAGGAAAGATTCGGCGCGTCGCCAAAATTATCCCGCGCGGAAATTTTGGCCAAAATCGAAGAAACAAAAAAATTATTGATTGAAGCGATCACCCGCTTAATCTCCGAACTGCAAAAAAGCCTTTGGTGACAAATCAATCAAAAATTTCCGGCGCGATCAAAGGCGTATAATCAAAAAGGGCATCTCTGCCCTTTTTTATTAGTGAACGCGGATGAAATATCTTATTTGAGTTCCACTTTCGCGCCCGCGGCTTCAAGTTTCTTTTTGGTCTCGTCGGCTTCTTCTTTCTTCACATTCTCGCACACCACTTGAGGAGCGGACGCGCTGGCGTCAACCATATCTTTGGCTTCTTTCAAACCCTTCTGGGTGATGTCCTTGATCACTTTGATCACTTCGATCTTTTTGTCGCCGGGACCGGCCAAAACAACGGTGAACGAAGTTTTTTCTTCTTCCGCCGCCGCACCGCCCGCCGCCGGAGCCGCCGCCATCATCATGGGCGCGCTGGCGCTGACGCCAAACTTCGATTCCAGAACCTTGACCAGTTCGGCCAAATCCAAAACCGACATTTCTTCGATTTTCTTCACCAAATCCGCGAATTTCGCGGGCACTTCAACTTTTGTTTCGTCTGCCATATTCCTGCAAAAAAATTTTCAATTTTCAATTTTCAATTTTCAAAAAAATTCAAAATTAAAAATATCAAAATTTTAAAATTAAGAATTAACTTTACGCTGTTTTTATTTTCGACAACACGGTTACCAAGCCGCGAATGTTGCCTTGCAACACTCCCGCGAAATTCCGGCTGGGAGCGGACATCGTGCCCACAAGTTTGGCATACAATTCCTGTTTGGAAGGAAGTTTTGCCAGATTCAGCACCTGTTCCAATGTCAAAGCGTTCTTTTCCAGCAATCCGCCCAAAATTTTTATGTTCTGGTTGGTTCTGGAAAATTCGTAAACCGTTTTCGCGGGCGCGGTTTCGTCGTTGTAGCCCATCACCAAAGCGATTTCCCCGGCAAGTGTCTTGGGGTCGATATTGATGCCCTTTTCCTTGAACGCCACCTTCATTAAAGTTTTTTTGGCGACTTTGAATTCGGCGCCGTTTTCGCGAAGTTTGGCTTTGAGTCCGGCAAGGTCTTTCACTTTCAAACCGGTGAAATCCGCGAACACGACCGCTTTTTGCCGCCCCAGCTTGTCGCCAAGCTCTTTGACAATCTCTTGTTTTTTTGTTTTTGATACTGCCATTTTCTTTGAATATTTACTTGCTGTTTGCGACCTTTAAAATTAAAAACACCCGCTTTCCGCAGGCGCAAGAATACAAAAATAATAAATTATTTTGCATCCTCGGCAAGACTTATCCCCCTTTCGGTTGGCTCGCTTTCTACGGATAAATTATTTATAGCAACTTTCAACGAATTGTCAACCCTGCAATGTGTAACCCCTCACCGGGGAGCAAATTTGTTGAGGTTTGACCTTGTTGGGGTCGTTCCCCTGCGAAGCTTTAGCGAAGCAGGGGTGCGACCCCTGCAACAGCATTCGAATTTAAATTCATAATGCTATTAAAGGGGTCTAACCCCTGCGATTACACAGGGGTTAGACCCCAGATACAAATACCCCGGTGAGGGGTTGCTGCAATGTCCCGCTGAACAATCCAAGCCTATTCGGTTGTCCGATATAATTTATAACCAAGCTCTTCTTGCGAATTCCAGTAATTGACATAGGCGGCTTTCCAAAATAACTTCCATATATTACCCGCAGATTTGTCCCAGATTTCAAATTTCCGACCGAGCAATACACGATATATATTCCATCCAGAATGGGGTCTATTGTTCCACGCACATCAAACGATGGCTGCTGTCGCAAGTATCGCCGCCAATCGCGTACGCGCCTTTTTCATCGAAACTGCTGGCCACGGCGCCGTAATAATTGGCCTGCAAGTTTTTCCCTTCGCTATCGTAACAACGCGGCAAATCGGCTTCGGCCGGCACCGTACCCGTGTACACCTGACGCTTGTTGGTCGTCCAATTCTGGCAAGTGTAACTGCCGCTGAACGCGCCCACCACGCCCATCATTGACACTTGCAAACATTTTGTATCGGTTGACGCGGTGCGGCGGCCAAACCATGTATCGCCCAACCGGCGATAAAAAGTATCGCTCAATTCAACTTGGCCCAAGCTTTTTGTCAACCGGGTCTTATCCAGTAATTTTTGAACCGTGCCGGCGATAAAACGGTTGCACTTTCGGCCTTCCGCGAGCGTGCCGATCGGTTCGGCTTCCACGAACGCGCCCGGCTTGGTAATTCTTTCGGTGGCGGACAGCGAATCGGTACCGATAAACGCGACATAATTCCCGCTGTAACCGGCTTTTTCCGCTTCATTTTTGCACGCCAAATCAGCGCCTTCCAACCCGCCCAAATTGCCTGAAAAAGTGCCGGCGGTAATGAAAACTTTGCGGATATTCGGATAGTTGTCGGGCAAAAACGGCCAACTTTGTTCAACCGCGTAATCATCGCAAGATACATATTTCTGTCCCAAAATTTCAATCGGAGATGTACTGTAGGCGATCGCGTTGCCCTTGCGCCAAGGATATTCGAACACCGCGATACGGTAATCGGTGCCCGCTTCCTGATAGGCGTACGAATTCCAAACATATCTGCCCGAGGATGCCGCGATATTCTGGGCGATCCACTGGGGTTTGGTGCCATTAAAAAGCACGATCCCCACCCGGCCTACATTCTTGGCCGTCCACGCCACCGTGTACGGCTCGCCGGCTTTGAATTTTTCCTGGCCCGGAACATCTTTGACCAAAACCGATTTGCCGGAAAACAAAAAACTTGCCAATAAAACAATGCCGAGGACAATCACCGCCGTACCGGCAATGAGCACGCCTTTATATTCGCTGAAAAATGTTTCTTTATCCATATTGTGATTATTTAAAAATTACAAAATTCAATCAATGAGAAAACCTTCCGATTCCTTAACATCATTGACCGCCTTTGCCGCGGGAGCTTCGGCCTGTTTTTCAGGCGCGGAAGGATAGACCCATGACGGAGCCGGAGGAAAAGTCGCCGCGGGCAAAGGTACCGCGAAAAGCCCGCTGCTATTTTTGAAATCCATCACAAGAAAACCGATGATAATAATTATCGCCGCGCCGAAAGCCACGCTGCCTCCCAAAAAAAGCGACGCGGTTACCTCTTTGCGGATATTTATTTTCTTTTCTTTGAGCTGGTCGGCCGGATTGGCCAAAGAGGCCGCGATTCTCTTTTTTGATTTTGACGATACCAAATATCCGTATAGCACGAACGGCAGCAAAAACATCGACACATAAAGCATCGGATCGATTTTTGCCAGAGTTTCAATTATTGTCATAGATTTATTTTATCACAAAATAAATTAAAATATACAATCAAAAAAGACGAGACCGCGCTAGAATCTTATGGTTTTCGCATTATTCCAATCCGGCGCGAGAAAAACTTCGATTCCGTCATCGCCAGCCAAATACAAATATCCGGCGCGAAAAAACGCGCGGCCAACCGCCAGGCTTCCGATATTTTTTTTCAATTCGATCTTCCCGCCCGCCCGCGAGAAAACATAACCGCCGCGGGCCGCGGGCAGGAAAAATGTTTTGCCGGCTTCGTCGGAAGCGAAAGCCGCGTAATTGCCGTCAAAATCGGCCCAATAATCATTGACATCGAATTCTGAAATTCGATCGATTTTCGACGCCATGGTCGCGTCGTATAAAGTTAATTTTATTTTACGGCTGTTTTTTGAAACTTCCAAAAGAAAACCGTCGTCGAACGGATAAAGATAGGCCGGGAATCCAAAAGTTTTCAGCCGGCTTGCCACTCCCGCCGCGCCGGCCGCGAATCCGACGGCGTAAACCGGATCGTTCCCGCGACAGGTCGATAAATAGGCCGCGTTGGCCGAATAACGCAACGCGCATACGCCGGCGGCCAAATCAAGATTTTCGCCCGCGGCGGAAATTTCAAGGTTGGCGCCGAGAACATAAATGTTATTAAGTATTTTTTCAACGCCATCGGTATCGATCTTGCCCGTAACCAGCCAATTCATTTTTTTAACCGCGCCGCTCCCCGAAACAGTGGCCAAGCGCAAACTTCCGTCCCGCGCCGCCGCCAAGCCGCCGGAAACCAGACGCCCCGCGACCTGATTTTGATAGCTGAACGAGAATGAACCCATATCCGCCAGAGCGATGCCGGTCTGTTCAAAATCGCGGTAATGGTCGCGCAAATAATCGGACAAACGGCCGGAAACTTCTCCCGCGATCCGCGTTTGTTCATCGCCGTTCAACGACCCGAACCAATTGGAAAGCAATGACCGCAACTCAAGCTCTTTTGCCGCCAGCGATATCGCGCAACCGGGGAGTTTGGACGCCTTTTCCAATAAATAGTTGGGAAGCAAGCCCTTGCATTTATCTTGCAAGAAATCGGTAAAAAAGGAAATATAATCCCCGCCCTGGCCCCAGACCGCGGCCGCCGATCCATCGGATAAAAATACCGCGGAAGTATTCTCCCCGCCCACGAATGAAATATCGCGCGAAGTCTGACCGGACGCAACATCGATTTCAACCACAGTGAATATCGAATCCGCCATTATCGGCGGTTCGGGATGAAAAATGGCGGCGCAATCTATGATCAAAGGTTTGTCTCCGACCGATAACGGCTTGACGGGACACGGATTAGCCGTGTCGATTTTAGTTCTTAACCCCAAATATAATTTTGATCCAATCGTTTTTTGCGCGACAACTTTGGTTCCCTCGTTAACGCGCGCTTTCCACAAATCGACCGGTACGAAAGCGCTGGACACATCAAAAGCGGACACGGAATTTTCTGAAATCACGACCAGAGCGTTATCCGCCATCAACAGATCGCCGTCTTGCGCCACCATACCGATTTGCGCCATCGCCGCCGGATCGCCGATATCGAATATTTTCGTTTCCCCGGCCGGCAATTCGGCCGCCTCCATAAAAGCCGGCCGGTAATACTGGTTTTCCGGGGAAAAATAGATATTCTTCTCCCCGGATAAAATTATATCGCTTGTCGAATCCGCGGCAATCTTGCCAAGACTCATATACCGCAAACCGTCCGCGGCGGCGATGATTTCGTTATCGATTTTTTGATTTTTGGCCGGTGTTTTTGCCGCGGCGGTTTTCGCGATGGCCGGCGGAACCGAAGCGGAATTGTTCGCCGAAGCAAAAGCCCGCTCTTCGTATATTCCGCCGATGAACGCGCGATTACCGTCGTCAAGATAGCTCTTGAAATCATCCGGCGATGAAAAAGCCTTTAGCCGCGGCTTATTATCCGCGCCGGCCGGTTTGTCGTCGGAAACCGCCGCGCCAAAATTAGGATTATCGAATATCGTTATCGGCGAACTCGCGATCCGAAAATTGGCAATCAGATAAATTCCAATTAAAAAAGCGAAGGTCGTTAAAAAACCAATCGCCAGCCGGATATCAACGGATTGCTTATGCCATTCGCTCTTTTTTATTTTTGAGATTCGCGGGGACATCAAGTTCGAGGAATTAGAAAATCACCTTTTATTTTATTTTACGAAATTAAATTTTTATTGCAACCGCAAATCATATCAAATTGCCAATAAATTCCCGAATATCAAAATTACTGAATTTCTTGAATCGCGAAACCATTAAATACGAATGCCATTGCCGGGGTCTATCCCTTGCGATTACGCAAGGGATAGACCCCGAATGCAAAGCGTTTCGCAATTCAAAACAAATTGGAAATTATGGCATTTCACTCGTATTTCCGCAGCGCGTCAATGGGCCGCAATTTGGCCGCGGCGCGCGCCGGCAAAATTCCCGCCAGACAGCCGATCAAAAACGAGAACGACATTCCGAAAATCACGATCCACGGCGAAAACGACGCGGTGAAATAGAACATCGGATGCACCTGTCCATAGGCCTGCACGATCGCGGCAACGCCCAATCCCAAAATTGTGCCGCCGATGCCGCCGCCAAAACCGATAATCCCGGCTTCAAATAAAAATATCGCCATAATCGCGCCGTTAGTGGCGCCGATGGCTTTCATAATGCCGATCTCGCGCGTGCGCTCGCGCACCGAAGTGTACATCGTATTGGTGATGCCGATGCCGCCCACGACAATCGCGATACTGGCAAACGCCAAGATCACGAACTGGATGACCGCCATCACTCCGCCGGTGATATCGCTTATTTTTTCGGCGGTGATCACGGCGAAGTTCAGCGTGTCGGAATCCGAACCGTAAGCGCGGCGTTGAACGCGCCGCAAGCTATCTTTGATTTTAGCCGCGATCACATTGGCATCCGCGCCTTCATCGATTTGCACCATGGCCATCTGCGCCGTACCGCGCGGCTGGCCCACCAAATCCTGAAATTCGCTGATTTCCATAAATATGGCGCTGTCGTCCTGCTTTGAACCCAAAGAATTAAGAATTCCCGTCACGGTATATTTTTTTCCCTTAATTTTAAACTCATCGCCCGGATTGACCGGAACCTTAAAAATATCTCGGTTCATTTGCGTTCCGGCCACCACTTCGGTTCTTCCCGGACTGGGCCAACGACCGGCCGCCAAGCTCCATCCCTGAAATTTTTTCAATATATCCATACTGTCGGCCAGCGGGAAACCCTGTACCACAATGGATTTGTTTTCATTGCCGAATCGCGCGTTAATCGACTGATAGGATGCCGGCATAACCGTAATGACTCCGTCGGTCCTTTTAATGGCATCCAAATCCTGCCGCTCCAGCTTGTCGCCGCCGAACATTATCCCCGCCAGCGGATTGGTATCGTCGCCCGGCATCACAAAAATCATATTGCCGCCCAGCGAGGTCAGTTGCCGCTGGATCGTATCCTTGATGCCTTCCGACAGCGACAGCAAAGTGATAATCAAAAACACGCCGATGACAATGCCAAAAACCGTCAGCCATGATCTTAACGACCGCATCTTTAAATTCCGAACCGCAATTTTGTAATACTCCTTGGAATTGTAAAACATAAAAAAATAGCGGGGTTATTTTAAGAATAAATTCAAAATTAAAATCCGAAATACAATTTACCGAGATCGCGTTCCTGCGATTACGCAGAATAACGACCTCAAATACAAAAATTACAACAGCTTGCGGCCAAACGCGGTTTGTTCGTCCACCAATTGGCCGTCTTTAATAAAAACCCGCTGGTGACCGTAGGCGCCAATGTTATGATCGTGAGTCACCACCAAAAGCGTGCGCCCCAGTTTTTCATGGAAATCGGTCAATATCTCCATCACCTTTTTACCGCTCATCGAATCCAAATTACCCGTGGGTTCGTCGGCAATCACCAAGTCCGGATCATTGGCAAACGCCCGCGCAATCGCCACCCTCTGCCGCTCGCCGCCCGAGAGCTCAGCCAGCTGATGATCCGCCCGATGTCCCATATTGACTTGTTCCAACAGCTCTTGCGCCCGCTTTCGGCGTTTTTCTTCAGACAAACCCTGAAAAATCATCGGTAATTCCACATTTTCCCAGGCCCGAAGATGGTTAAGCAAATTAAAATCCTGGAATACAAACCCAATGGTTCTCCCCCGCAGTTGCGCCAATTCGCTTTCCATCATTTTAGCCGCGTCAATTCCCTTAACCAAAAGCCGGCCTTTGGTGGGAATATCCAAAAGGCCGATCATATTCAAAAGCGTGGACTTGCCCGAACCGGACGGCCCCATAACCGTCACAAAACCGCCGGACATAATTTCAAGGCTGACCCCTTTCAGAGATTGCACCTCGGTCTTGCCCAGCTTGTATACCTTCCAAACATTTTCAAGTTTGATAAGCGGCTCCATACAAAAAAATTAATTACCAATTTGAAAATTGAAAATTGTTTTATGGAATAATCACCTCCTGCCCCTCGCTCAATCCCGAGACGATCTCCGCCATTCCCTTTGATTTGATGCCGACTTCGACATTTGCTTCCTGCGGCCGGCCGTCATCTTCCAATATCCGGACAAAATAGCCGTCATCCTGATTTTTTTGCAACGCGGTTTCCGAAATTTGCAGAACATCTTCTTTGAAAGCGGTGACAATCACGATGTCCGCGGTCATTTCCGGTTTCAGTCCCTGCGGCATTTCATCGAAAGCGATCTTGGTGGGGTAATAAACCACGCCGTTCACCAGTCTGCCCGCCGGATCGATCGAAAGCACGCGGCCGGCGAAAACCTTGTCGGGAATCGCCGCCGGCGATATTCGCACCGGATCGCCGATTTTCTCTTTCACCACATCTTCTTCGTATATGTCGACTTCCACAGTGTAAGGATCGGCGGGAGCTATCGCCACCAAAGCGCCGCCGGTTATCATCGAAACCGTTTCTCCGATTTTGCCGTTCACTTCGGTGATCTGGCCCGCGACCGGCGCGACCAACCGGCTGTCGCTAATCTGAAGGTTCAACAGATCAATCTGCGCCCGCGCTTGAGCCACCTGCGATTCCAACACGCCCACATCTTCGGCGCGCGGCCCGGCCACGGTTTTCGCCAGCTGGCCGGCGGCGGTTTTCAGCGCCGCATCGGCGGCATCAACTCCGGCTTGCGCCGAATTTACCGCCAAATCATTGGCCGCTTTCTGCAAAGCGATGACTTCCACCGCGGAATTAAAGGACGCTTGAGCGGACACCATATAACCAATGTGCAAATCCAGAGTGTCTTTATAGGTTTGTTCCACGGCATCGCGCCACGGCGTTTTTTCACAGATCGCGCGAATGCTTCGCAACCTGCTCTCAATGTTCGCCAGTTGAACCTTGGCCGCGGCAAAAACCGGATCCAGAGAAACATCGCCGGCGTTTAATTGCGCTTCCCCGGAATAATTTTTAATCAGCGCGATTGCCACATCCATTTTCTGCACCGCGTCCCAAACCGCGATCGAATCATCGTCGCGCGGCGTGAAATGGGTTCTCTGCAAAAGATCGGAAAAATTCCGGCCGTTATAGGCTTTGATGTAAGCCGAACTCAACGCGCTGCCGGCATCTTTATACGCGCTGTTCAATTTTTGCCCGGCGTTGTTTTGCGCATCGACCAACGATTGTTCCGCGCTGGCCAGAGCGCTTTGCGCCGCCCTCACCTGACTTTCGATAATGCCGATATCTTCGGTTGCCGCGCCTTTCCGCAATTTTTCCAATTGCAGATTATAAAAATCAAGATTGGCGCGCGCCTGCGCGAGTTGAACTTTCAACTGGCGGCTGTCCAATTCGGCCAAAACATCGCCCGCGGAAACTTCCTGGCCTTTGGCCGCATTTATACGATCGATCGTTCCCGAATTTTTGAAACTCAAATTAACCGTGTCTCCCTTTTTTACCGTACCGGTTTCGGCCACCTCCTGCGTAATCGCCCCGCGGATAACTTTCTCGGTTTTATAAACCGTCTCTTTAGGTTTCAAACTTGCGTACGCCGCATACGCCGCGGCCGCGGCCAACAGCAAAATTATAAGAAATTTTTTATTGAATTTCATAAGCCATATTTATTACTATATTCTAGCTCATAAAAAACAAATTGAATACCCTTTGCGTTGGACATCCACCTCCTCGCCGAAACGCCGCGTGGAGTCTATCCCTGTCGCCTGTCCCGAGCATTCCCAAGGGATAATCGGAAAGATTTGCCTCTTCATAAAAATATCTCGCGAGCTTTAACGGAATTTCAAAGGTCCCTTGGGATTCCGCCGTCAACGAACAATAAAAAATATATTTTCCAAATGTATTTCGTCGAGCGGGGTATGAACCCCGCACGACGACCAAAGGGGGCACCCCTTTGGAATCCTCTTGGTGCACCCCGGGGCAAAGCCCCGAGGTATTGCACTCAATAAAAAAATACATTGATGCCGGGGTATTAACCCCGCCATCAACCAAAGGATGTTTCCCTTGGAATCCTCATTCTTTTTGTTCCCCGCGGCGAGCTGGCAAGATATAAAAAATTGAAACAAAAACCGGAGATTTGTTTTTCTCCGGTTGTCAGAAAGCCTCCTTACCGGCGGTCGCGATCTTCGGTGACGCGGTCGTGGATCGCGTCGACGATATCGGGAAAATTTTTCAGATATTTTTGCTCCATTCCTTCAATTATCTTTTGGGTTTCAGCCGTATCGATTCCCGCGGCCAGCACGGCTTTGGAAAATTTTGAAATTATTTTTTCTTTTTGGACATCGGCGTCAAGCGCCGGCGCTTGGCTTTGGCCAACGCTTGATCCTTTGGCGCCCGATTGTTCGATTCTATCGCGCATCGCCCGCGCGCCGTCATCTTTTCTTTCTATTTCAATCACGGTTTCAAAGCCTTTCTCGGTCATTTCGATTTTGGCTTCGTTTTTTTCAACGGCCGCATCGGCCGGCCCGGGAACTTCCGGCAATATCGGTTTTTTGTCTGCCATAGATTTGATAAGTTAAAACATAAACACAAAATGCGAAACGCGAAACTACAAACGCGAAACCGTCGGCAAAGCCGCGGCGGCGGCGTAACTGTGCCGGCGCGCGGTGATTTCATTTTCCACTTCCTCGCGGTCGCGGCCTTCCTTGAGCGCGTAATATTCCTTGATATCGGCCATACGCTCGCGGTCTGATTTGTTGGGCGGATAGGTTTTGATGTTGAACGGAGACGACACCTGTCCGTTGATAAGCATACGGACATAGGCATTATAATTCTCAATCCGGTTCAAATCCTGGGCGTTAAAAATTGGCGCGAACTGCTTGGCTAAGAATTCCGAATCCTCCACCCCCGCGCGAAACGATACGATCGTGCCCACATTGCCAAAAACGCTGTCGCGGATCTCGTCTTCCAGCTGGCCGATGAATTGATGGGAAATCGTCAGATCCAATTTGTATTTGCGCGCCTCGGATAAAATCGTGGAAATGCTATCGGTGGCAAAATTTTGAAACTCATCCAAATACAAATAGAAATCCTTGCGCTCGGATTCGGCTATGTCCA
This sequence comes from Candidatus Nealsonbacteria bacterium DGGOD1a, assembly GCA_022530585.1. Classification (NCBI taxonomy): domain Bacteria; phylum Candidatus Nealsoniibacteriota; species Candidatus Nealsonbacteria bacterium DGGOD1a. The sequence goes on along the minus strand of CP092821.1, from coordinate 468,223 downwards.
CCCGCGAAAACGCGGCGATGGTCAGCTTGCCGGTGATAATCAATCCCAGCAGCGAACTGTTGATTTCGCCCAAACGCCCTTTGCTCAAATTAACCAAAAATATCTTTTTGCCGTCCAGAATCTCGCGGAATTTGAATGTGCTCTTGGTTTGGCCGATAATGGGCCGCATATAATCATTTGAAATAAAGGTATCGAACTTCGAGGTGATGTAGGGCACCATATTTTTTAAAGATGCTTCCCCGCCCGCGGCCTCGGCTTGCTTTTCCCAAAATTCTTTCACCAAACCATTGCGGCATTTAGCCAAGAGATAATGCCGGAATTCCTTGTCGGACAAAACTTTGGGCACTTCCATCAAAGTGAAAATTTCGCCCGGATCGTCCATCAACAGCATCAAGGCGTTGCGCGCGTATTGTTCAAACATCGGCCCGCCGGTGGCTTTTAAATCATAGAGTTTGTCGAATATCTTCATAAACTCATTGATAATGAAAGTTTTCTGTTCGGGAAACTTGGGGTCGTATTCCAGCATATTCAAACCGATGGGATGTTTGAGGTTGGCCGGATCAAAAACCACCACATCATCAAGCCGTTCATTGGGGATTTTGCCCAAAATGTCGTCAATCAGATCGCCGTGCGGATCAAGGATGCCCACGCCCGCGCCGGCAAGAACATCCTGCTCGATTAAATTCGACAAAAAGGCCGATTTGCCCGTGCCGGTCTGCCCGATAACATATAAATGCCGGCGGCGGTCGGGCGCGGCCATATAAGCGTCTTTTTTCTCCCCGCGGTATTGGTTGAAACCCAACAGCAAACCTTCGGAATTCATATTGAACGGCGCGGGCGCGGTTTTGGAATTCAGCACTTTGATATTCGGGGTTTTCAAAAGCGGAGTGGGAAAATGGTAAATACTGGCCAGCTCTTCGGAACTTAGAACCGAAACATGGCCCGGGTTAAAACCGCGGAATATGTAATCGTTCAAAAGACCGGCCGCCGCGCGTCCTTTGGCGGCGACGATATTGAATTTATTCAATTCCGGACCGGAAAATTGGTCAAAAGCGCCTGAAAGCTGGTTGAAAACATCCTGGCCGCGAACCTCGTCCTTGATCGAAACCACGATGCGGATATTAACCGCGAAATTGTGCTTGGCCATTTTGCTTTCCATCTGCTTGGCCAAATCATTATCTCCTTGAAGCATTTGCGTTTGGCGCTCTTCGTCTTTTTTGGGACTGCCGAAAAACGCTTGCCATAACCCCGTGGCATTCCGCGCTTGATAAAATGTTTTCCCCTGCCGCATCAGTTTCAAAATTTCCCGGCCGCGTATTTGCCAATTATCCGAAGTGTTGCGCAAACAGATTTGCACCGCCGCTTCTTCATGTTCGGCCAGTTTGGTAAGGGTATTGGTGATGCTCGACAACGGATCAACTTCAATGTAATTAAAGGTTTTTATCGGCAAATATACCGACTTGGCGGTTTTTAAATAACCGCAATAAACTTTTTCTTTATAACCGAAAATGTTGAAATCGTCCGACCGCTCGATCTGGGCGTCCGAATAAATGCTGTTGATTTTCTTTTCCACGAAACCGGCGTACTTTTTGGGAACCGCCGCGAAGAAACAAATCTCACCCTTGATCTTGGCCACTTCCAGCGCGATCCACGGTTTGAGCGAGAACATTCCCGCGGGCTTGAGCGAAATCATATTGGCATAGAAATCCTCCATCACCTTGATCCAGTCTTTTTCCTGTTTGCCCGCCTGTTGGATTTCCTCCGCCGATTTGTGCGGTATTTTTATGGATAGCAAAACCAAATCCATAGCCATCCGGAAACCATCGCGCTTCCGCTTTCTTTTGTAACCCCAAAACAACAGCCCGAAAACGCACGCCGAAATTCCGGCCGCGCCAAAATACAGCCACTCGGTCGGCCAAACCGCGGCCTTATCCGCGGCCGCGACCACTTTGGCCAATCCAAAATCAACATAATTAGTTAATCCCTCCATTATTGGATTTTACCCCATCTTGCCTGAAAATCAAAAAACGCGATTATCCGCGCGATCAATACCGGCGGATCATCGTTTCTTTCCGCCCGCCGGCGCGAAACCCTTTGGATACTCTCGGGCGTTGCGAATACTCTTAATCTTATCGAATATTTTTTCGTTGCCGCCAACCAGCTTGAAATCCGTAAAATTATCGATTTGCCCGCACATTGAAGCCAAAAAATCATCGATGATCGCGTTTTCCTCTTTGCCCATCTTGGGCGCCGAATAATTTAAATTTTTTCATTATACCACAATTTTTTATCCGCGACGGAAAAGCAAGAACAACCGCTCGCCGGGACGCGTATTCCCGTATTTTTAGGCGGCTTTTCGTTTGCTTACTTTGAATTACGAAACGCTTCAACAGTATTTGGATTTAATGGTTTCGTAATTCAAAATACTTATTCAGGTTTGGTTTTTCCGGCGAAAAATCTGCTGGATATATACAAGACTGACCTCGGCGAGCTTTTTGCAATGTGTGGACGGACCCGGATCATTTTTGGCTGTTTATCAAACCCAGAATCATTTTAGAAAGGATTTCGAGCTTTTGATAAAAATAGCTAAATCTTTCTTTGGGGATCTGGTTTTCGTCCAGGATTAATTCCATTAAGGAAACACATTCATAGACCGAACCGCGGGAGATAGTATAGAAGTTTCGCTTGTCGGCTTTGGAGAATTTGCCGCTACCCTCGGCGATATTGATGGTTATGCTGATGGCGGCACGCTTTAGCTGGTCGCGGATATAAGAATCGATTTGTTTGTTGGCAGATAAAAATAAAAGAACCTCCTTGTTGAGTTCCTTTGATTTGCGGTAACCTCCGGGTTTTCGAAATCAAACATAAGTTAAATAAATCAAAATGCGAAATGCTTGTAATTAGTGTGTGTAATTTGTAGTTTGGGAAGCGCCTTTCGCTTTGATGATATATAATCCCTCCTATTCCCCAATTACTAAGTGCCAACTACTAATTACTGCGACTGAAGCGCCGCGAAAGTCGCTTGCGGGGGCGCCTGGATTCGAACCAGAGACAAAGATTTTGGAGATCTTTATGATACCACTTCACCACGCCCCCTTTATTGCCGAACGGCAATAATTATTTTTTCAGTATAACAAACTTTCTTGGCTTGCCAAGTTTTTAACTTTTCAAAATTTTCAATTGCCAATTGCCAATTTCCAATAGATTTTTAATGGCTCAATTTCCAAAAAAATCGCGCCATTTGACATTGTCCCGCATCGCGGGATCCCGCCAAGCGGGAGAAATTTGGTATTGGACATCTTATTTTTTGATTTCCTTGTGTTTGGTGCGCTTGCGCTCGATCTTGCAAAACTTAACCAATTCCAATTTGCCTTCCATGGTTTTGGATTTGTGGCTGCGATAATTAATGCTCTTGCACGAAGCGCACTGAAGCTTCACGAACGGTTTCTTTTTTGTGGCCATAATTCAAATTAAAAATGTAAATATCAAAGATTAAAATGGCAATGTAAAATGTAAAATTTTGGAATTGATTGATTTTAGACTTTACACTGCCATTTTTAACTCTGATTTTTAAATTTTACACTTCTTTGAGCCAGGACCGAGAATCGGACTCGGGTATTACGCTTACCATGCGCACGCTCTGCCACTGAGCTATCCCGGCATTTATTTTAAGTTGTCAATCATTCCGCAAACAATATCGCCTCGCCCATTGATCTCTTGGCAATCTTATATTTTCTCAACCAATAATTTATTTTATTTTCCGAACAATTTAAAATTCGCGAAACCTCAAAAACTGACTTTTTATCCTCTGAATATATTTTTTTAAGAATGGCGGCTGTTAGTTTCATAAATGATTGATTTTATTATAAATCATTTATGCATAATAGCAAACCAACTCCTATAGATAACATTGGTCTATAGTGTGGGCTGGAAGGGATTTGCACCCCTGAAGGCGTAGGCCACCGCGTTTACAGCGCGGTCCATTTGACTACTTTGGTACCAACCCGCGGCAAATTTTTTCAAAATTTGCAATAATTAGTAATTGGTACTTGGTAATTAGTAAATGGTAAAAAATTTTATATGACTGATAAAAAATTTGCCGCTCCTAACTACAAATTACACACACTAATTACAAGTATTCTCATCCATTTTTCAACACGAATACAGTATACCGTTTTTCAATAAAAAAACAAGGCTTGATGGCATCAGTTATGAACAGTTCTGCCATCACGCCCAATGTGAACAAATTCCAAGGAATTAACCTCGCCGCAATTATTGCACTCGAGATTCTTCCCATCTTTCGACACGGTCATAGTGTCGCCGCATTTACTGCAATCTACCGCATCCATTTTAATCAATTTATTAGTAACAAAAAATAGATAAAAAATCAATTTCCAATACCTAAATAATGGTTTTGCCGTGTTTCTCCCGCCAAGCATTGATAACTTTGGGATCGCCGCGAAGCAGTTCCTTGGGGACTTTCCATTCGATTCCTTTTTTAGGGCTGTAAACTTCCGGCCGGGTGTATTGCGCGCTCTCGAAAAAACCTTCTTTGCCGTTGCGCTCCTTTAAAAATTCGGGTTTGCCGATCACCCCCGGGATCAAACGGCTCACGGCTTCGGCGATAACCATTGCCGGCAATTCCCCGCCCATCAAATCATAGTCGCCCGCGCTGACTTCGATGGTGGCGATATTTTTGGCCACCCGTTCATCCACGCCTTCGTAACGGCCGCAAATAAAAACGATCTGCTTCATTTTCGCCAGTTTTTGCGCCATTTTCTGGTTGAATTTTTTTCCGCGGGGCGTAAGCATGATTATGGCAACGCCCTTGTCGGTTGGTTTTAATTTCTTGCCCGCCGCTTTTAGCTTGGCCGCGCTCGCAATCGCCTTGTGCCACACATCAACTTTCATCACCATGCCAAAGCCGCCGCCATAAGGGCTGTCATCGACGGTATGATGTTTATCAATCGCGAAATCGCGCAAATTATGCGTTCTGATTTTCAAAAGCTTCTTTTCAACCGCCTTCTTGAACAAAGACTCCTCAAAATAAGGCTTAACGATATCGGGAAAAATTGTAATAAAATCAAAAGCAATCATAAAATTTAATTTTCAATTTTCAAACTCCAATTTTCAATCAATGTTCCAAATTCCAATGCCTCAAACAAAATTCGGATTCGCATTTCGTTTGGTTCATTGAAACATTGAAAATTCATTGATAATTGAAAATTGGAGTTTGAAAATTATTCTGTAAAAAAGAAAGCCCCTCGCTTTCGGGCTCGGGGTTTTCTTTTGATTGTGATTTAGAACTTAAGGTCATCGACTTCCTCATCCGGCGCCGCGGGTTTTTCCCCGCCTTCCGCCACATGCGGGACGCGCCGCCCGCCTTCGGGCTCCTCAATCTTGAGGTTCACGCGCGCGTGGTTTTTGAGACCGATGATCCTGACCAAATTCCTGATGGCTCTGGCAGTGCTGCCGTTGCGGCCGATAATTTGGCCCATATCTTCGGCATTCACTTTCAGCGACAAAAGAACGCCCATCTCGTCAACCGTGCGGTTGACAATGACATCCTCGGGATGATCCACCAGCGACTTGATCAAGAATTCAAGAAATTCGTGGTCAACAGTTTTTTTCTCCATAATATCGTTCATTCAAAAAATGTAACATTTCGACCTTTCCGGCTGCGATATATCAATTATATCCGAAGGCAAAACCAAATGTCAAATTTTTTTATGCGGCCGATTTTGGAGCCGCGGCCGGAGCCGCGGCCGCCGCGGTTTCGGTTTTCTTGGGTTGGGCGTGCACCGCGATCTTTTTGCCTTTGATCACTTTTTGCGAAACAAGAATGTTGTTCACGGTCGGCGAAGGCTGGGCGCCTTTTGAAATCCAATAGGTTATTCGATCTTTATCCAGCTTGATCTGTTTGATAACGCGGTTGACGGAACCAACCTCTTCGCAAAATTTTCCCGCGGCCGCGGATGTCCGCTTGTCCACCACCACGATTTTAAACGACGGCTGGTTGGTCTTGCCGATACGATGCAGTCTTATGGTTAACATAGTCTATTTATAGAGATTTATATTACCCGTTATATATAACACAACTTAACGCTTTTTGCAAATTTCAAACTTGTGATTATCCAGTTCTTCCGAAAATCAAAAATATATTTTCCAAATGTATTTCGTCGAGCGGGGTATGAACCCCGCACGACGACCAAAGGGGGCACCCCTTTGGAATCCTCTTGGTGCACCCGGGGCAAAGCCCCGAGGTATTGCACTCAATAAACGGATCAAAAACCATCCTCTCAAAACACAGAGGCCTTAAATCCGCGATCGATAAGCATCAATGTCAATATTGCCGGGGAAAACTGAATAGTTGCTCAAATTTTGTTCAAAAAATCTTTTATTTCCACTTGCGCCAAATCCAAAGCCCCCTTGAATGTTCCATAAGATAATTCTCTGTGAAGCGGTACAATTGTGATAATCTCTTTCCGTTCAACAACCCTTTTCAATTTCACATGACTTCCCTTTTGGGAAACAAAATTGAAACCAAAATCGCGGCACAAAATTTTTATCACAACCTTGCCCGAAAAAACTTTTTTAGGCATATTCCAATTCAAGAGTGGAAATTAAAGGATCTTTTTGGGATAAATACTTTTTGCTATCCGGATTGTCTTCCAAATAAAGTTCAACCGCTTCTTTGATGTTTTTTCGCGCTTCTTTTAGAGTTTTGCCTTGGCTGACCACTCCCAATTCCGCGCAACGAATCACAAACCATTTCCCTTCTTTAATTGTAATTAATGTAAATTTGTAACTCATGTCAATTTAATAATAATTTATATCCAATTTGTTTATTTATATTGCCCTATTTTCCCGCCTTTTGTCAATTTTTTAGGCATCGCTCATAATTATCCTTGCGCAAGAAGGAAATTATTTCATTATGTAAATTTTGCGATAGCAAAAAATACATAAATTCTTTGAATTACGAAACTCCCAACGAAGTGTTAAAAGCGGAAAATGTCCTTGCCTAAAACAAAACCAAAAAATCCCGCGCGAAGAAGGCTAGGGAAAACAAAAGTGCGGTTTGCCGAGGTCGCACCTTAAATACGAATATAAAATCAAAAAACTCAAAAATCAGCTCCAGCCTTTGGCTTCCAACGCGGCTTTGGCGGTTTCTTCTTCGGCTTCTTGTTTGGAATAACCGCCGCCTTTGGCTATCAGTTCGCGGCCCAAGTAAACGCCGACCAGAAAAAATTTGGCGTGATCCGGGCCTTTTTCTTCCAAAACCTGATAAGTGGGCGTCACCTTGGCCTTTTCCTGCGCGACTTCCTGGAAGCGCGACTTGGCGTCGCGGTAAAGTTCCTGCTCGATAATTTTGGGAAGCTCCACCAACAAATATTTGGCGATAAAATCCCGGCACGCGGCATAGCCATGATCAAGATACAGACTGCCGATGAACGCTTCGAAAGTGTTGGCCAGAATATATTGCCGCGATTTACCCTCTTCCTTGGCTTCGCCCCTGGACAAAAGCAGAAAATCGCCAAAACCGATTCTTGATCCGGCCGCCGAAATAGTTTTCGTGTTCACGAGCGCGGCGCGCCAACTGGTCAATTTGCCTTCGGATTCGCCGGGGTATTCGGCATAAAGATATTCCGTGGACGCCAGCTCAAGCACCGCGTCGCCCAGAAATTCCAACCGCTCGTTATTCCCCAAATTAACTTGAGGATTTTCGTTAAGGTATGACCGGTGAATAAACGCCTGCGTCAGCAAATCCTTATTTTTGAAAAAAATACCCAGTTTGTTCTCAAGTTCGCTAAATTCTTTCATTATCAAAAGTTGAAAATGGAAAAATCAAAGATCAAAATGACAATGTAAAACCATAAAATGTCTAAATTGCGACATTTTAACATTTTAATTTGTCATTTTACATTTTGATTTTTCAATTTTAAATTTAAACAACATCCCCAACGGCACGCTCTTTATCGTTCGCATCGGCCAATTCGGGATTCGCGATCAGCATTTCTTTATAGATCGTGCCCAGAACCCCGTTCACGAACTTGCCCGAACTTTCCCCGCCGAAATTCTTGGCCAGTTCAATCGCCTCGTTGATAGCCACTTTGGGCGGCACCGCTTTTTTATCTTCATACAAAAGCTCGAACAATCCCAAACGCAAGATATTCCGATCCACCACGCTGATCTGATCAATCGGCCATTGCGGCGCGGCTTTTTCGATTACTTTATCCAAGCTTTCCATTTTCCCGACCACTCCGGCGATAAGATCGGAAGCGAATGTTTTTTCCTCCAGCCCGGGCCCGAATTCATCCAGATTTCTCTGTAAGATTCCGGCCAGATCGCCCGACTTGCCGTAAAAATCCCATTCAAAAAGGGATTGCATTACGATTGAACGAGTGAGGTGCCGTGAAGCCATATCAAAAAAATTCCAAAATTTCTCCCGCCTGGCGGGATCCCGCCAAGCGGGACGATTCTCAATTTCAAAATCGGGAACAGAATTCGACTATTTGGCGGTTTGTTTGGCCGCAACTTCCGACTCCGCCTGGGTTTTCGCTATTTCCATTTCTTTGGCGCGACGCTGGCGGCGGTCAAGTTTTGACAGCACATCAATCACTTCCTTGCCCTTGTAAAATCCGCAGGCCGGACAAACAATGTGCGACATAACCGGCTTGCCGCACTTTTTGCAAACGGTCATATTCGGTTTTTCCAGAAATAAATGCATCCGGCGCTGGTTCCGGCTTCCTTTTGTATGTCTCTTTTTTGGTACGCCACCCATAGCAATAAGTATATGAGTAAATGAGTTGATGAGTTGATAGAAAAACTCAAAATACGCCAAAATAACTCAAAATGATTATAATGCGCAAATTATAGCACGATTTGCTAAAAAATTCAAGATTGCGGCAGCAACCGCTCGCCGGGATTAACTCCGGAAGCGAATGCGAAGGCCAATCTTCGGCTTGCGGGCAAAAGTTGGCCTCCGAAAGTTGAGGTCAAACCTCAACAAATTCGCTCCCCGCCACAGACATTACAATATCGTTATCTGACCGCTGAACTTTTCTTTATCGTCGCCGGAGATATTTGAATAGAACGGATAAATGGCCGCTTCTCCCGATAAATTTTGCAAAAATACCGTCTTGGCCGCGCCGGGCGCGATCTCGCCCGAATCAATGCCCAGCCCGTCAATCACGAATGAATGCGGATTTACGCCTTTGTTGGAAATTTCAACGGTGCGCGCGCTCGAAAGACTCAAATCAATTTCTTTTGGCGTCCATCCGCCGTCATCAATCGAGATTTTAATCACGCTCTCGCTGGGATTGTCCGCCGATACCGGGAACAAGATCGCGGGAATCGCGGCCGCGAGCGGTTCTCCCGCCACCGCCGAACAAGCGGAATTCGCGATTGGCTGCGCCAGCGATGCCATCGCGGCGCGGTTTGAACCGAAAATATTCGCCACCAGCAGCAGCGCCACAATATATATGAGCGAAAAAACCGCGCAAAAATTGGCGGCGAAACCAACCATTGCCATTTTATCGATTTTTTTGTTGTGTTTTGCGATTGCCATTTTTTTAAAAGATTAATTATATGATTTTATTATAGCCTTTCTTTGCAAAACGGCGCAAGGCCCGAAACTCAAGCGGTGAACCGGCGACAATCCGTGCCGGCGCAACGCCGCCAGATGTTCTTTGGTCGGATAGCCTTTGTGCCGCGCGAATCCGTAGGCCGGATATTTTTTGTCCAGTCCTCGCATCACCCGGTCGCGGATGACTTTGGCCACAATGCTGGCCGCGGAAATCGAAAAAACTTTCGCGTCGCCGGAAATAACCGACCTTTGCGGATAAGGAACTTTTATCGGAAAATTGCCGTCAATCAGGCAAAATATCTTTTGCGCGGAACAATTCTTCCGTTTGCGGACAATCCCCGCGGCCGCCCGGGCCATTGCCAGCTTTGAAGCCTCGAAAATGTTAATCCGGTCGATTGTCCGCGGCCAAACCAGAGCGCCGGCCCAAATAATTTTTTCGCAATTAACGATAATTTCAAAAAGCTCCTCCCGTTTCCGCGCGGAAAGTTTTTTTGAATCATCAACATCTTCAAACAAACGGCGCGGCAAATTGCCGCGGCCGCCGGCGCCAAGCAAAGCCACCGCGCCGGCCGCGACCGGGCCGGCAAGCGGCCCCCGGCCCGCCTCGTCGACGCCGATAATAATTTCAAATCCGGCGCGCGAATATTTTTTTTCGTAAAACAATCGATTGTTTTTTGCCACCGAATTCTTCCGCGCGATTTTCAATTTGCGGATTTTTAAATTATAATATCATTATACTTCATTTTCTCAATGGAAGAATTTATTATTGCCGGAAAAGCGGTTTCCATCCTCGGCAAGGAAGATATTGATCGCGAGATCGACAAAGCCACCTTGGACCGGAGAGAAGCTGATTTCCGCGGCAAAAGTTTAAAATTTCTTTCGCTGGCGGAAAAAAATCTTGACTACGGGATAAACCTGGAGGGTTGTTCAATAATGGGCAATGTTTTTCTTGCCGATACGATAGTCAACGGAAGCATAAATATGGCCGGCGCCATAATTGACGGTTCGTTTTTCTTCGGCCGCGGAAAACTGATGGGCAATCTGATTCTCGCGAGAGCCGCCATCGGGCAAACAATAAATATGGTAGGATTGAATATTACCGGATCGCTGCTTTTCAACGAAGCCCGCATCGCCGGCTTTGTCAGTCTGGCGAAGGCCGTGATCCTTGGGGATGTTAATTTTCAGAAACTTGAGGTATATGATTATACAAAGGATGATTTGACCGTTAAAGGCGACATATATTTGAAAAGCGCGCAAATCAACGGTTTCTTGGATCTTAGCGACGCGGTCGTGAGCGGAATGGTAAGTTTGGAAAACGCGCTGGTGCGCCGCAGTATCATCGGCAAAAATTTAAAAATGACCGATTCTTTATTGCTGAAAAATTCCATTTACAACAAAGAATACATGGATTTCACCGGCGTGCCGGCGGAAAAGATACTTCTGTGACAAACATCATCCAAGCAAACATATAATAAACAAAAAATTATGGAAGAATTCATGATCGACAACGAATTCATACTCGGTGAAAAAGAAATAAATCAAGAGATAAACCAAGCTGTTCTGGAACAAAGAACCGCTGACTTCAAGGGGAAAAAACTCCAGTGCCTTCTGCTGGCGGAAAAGATCATTGATTGCGGACTCGATTTGCAAGACAGCGCCATAATCGGCAATGTTTTTATGGCAAACGCCGCGGTGAACGGAAGCGTTAATCTGGCCCGGGCTTGGGTTGGAGGATCCCTGTTCTTGGGCCAGGCAAAAATCAACGGCGATCTTTCTTTGCAAAACGGCAAAATCGGGCAATCGGCGAATATGGTCGGCTTAAAACTTTCCGGATCGCTGGATTTGAACGAAACGCAAGTAAATGGCTTCGTCAGTTTGGCAAAAGCGCAAATCGAAGGCAACGCCGATTTAAAGAACATCACGGTTGCCGATTACGCCATTGACGGACTAACCGTCAAGGGCGATATCTATCTTGGCGGCGCGACGATAAAAGGAACTTTCGATATGACGGGAGCGAAATTGGATGGCCAGGCAAGTTTGGAAAACTCAACGATTGCCGTCGACAAAACCGCGCGGCCATAGCCTATGGCAAATTTAATTTTATGGTTTTACTTTGAATTACGAACCCATTAAATTCAAATACTTTGAAGGGGTCTATCCCTTGCGATTACGCAAGGGATAGACCCCAAATACAAAGCGTTTCGCGATTCAAGAGATTTTATGAAATTTTCGCATCTGCATGTCCATTCTCATTACAGCCTGCTTGACGGACTGGCGCAAATCGACCCCCTGCTGGACAAAGTCAAAGCTTTGGGCATGGATTCGGTTGCCATCACCGACCACGGCAATATGTACGGCGCGGTGGAATTCTACAAAAAAGCAAAAGCGCGCGGCATCAAACCGATCATCGGCTGCGAAGTCTATGTGGCGATTGAAGGCCGCGGCCAAAAACGGCCGCAAATCGACGACGCGCGCTACCATCTGGTTTTGCTGGCGAAAAACGACCTCGGATACCGAAACCTCGTTAAATTGGTAACCAAAGCTCATTTGGAGGGTTTTTATTACAAACCGCGCGTGGACGAAGAATTGCTCGCTCAATACGGACAGGGTTTGATCGCGATGACCGCCTGCGTTCAGGGAAAAATTCCGCGCCAAATAATCTCCAAAAAAATGGACGAAGCGCTTGCCACAACTCTTCGCTACGAAAGCTTTTTTGGCAAAGGAAATTTTTTTCTCGAACTGCAATGTCACAAAAACATTCCCGAGCAAGAAACCGCCAACGCCGGTTTGATCGAAATCGGCAAAAAAACCGGCATCGGCCTGGTGGCCACCAACGACTGCCATTATTTGGACGCGGCTGACGCCGAAGCCCAGGATATTCTGATGCTCATCAATACCGGCGCCGACATTAACGACGAAAACCGACTGACAATGAAGCATGAGGATTTCTCGATGAAAAGCGCCGAACAGATGGCCGAGGAATTTAAAGACTTTCCCGAAGCGCTCAAAAACACGCAAAAAATCGTTGATCTCTGCGAATTTGAATTTGAGCTCAAGAAAACCAAACTGCCGCGGTTTACTCCGCCGGAAGGAGAAACCACCGAACAATATCTGCGCCGCCTGTGCGTCGGCGGTTTAAAACAGCGTTTCGGGGAAAATCCTTCCAAGGAAGTCATCGATCGTTTTGAATACGAATTCAATGTCATTAAACAGCTCGGTTATATTGAATATTTTTTGATCGTGCAGGATTTCGTAAACTGGGCCAAAAATAACCGGATTGTGGTCGGACCCGGACGCGGATCGGCGGCCGGATCGCTGGTGTCCTACCTATTGAACATCACCGAGTTGGATCCCCTGCAATATGGCTTGTTGTTTGAGCGTTTTTTAAACCCCGGAAGATCGGCCGTATCCTTGCCGGATATCGATATGGATTTTGCCGACCGGAGGCGTCCGGAAGTAATCGATTATGTCGGCCAAAAATACGGCCGCGATCATGTGGCGCAAATCATTACTTTCGGAACCATGGCCGCGCGGGCCGTGGTGCGCGATGTGGGCCGGGTTTTGCAGTATCCCTACAGCTATTGCGATAAAATGGCCAAGATGATTCCTCTGGGAATGGATTTGAAAGAATCTTTGGAGAAAGCCGATGATCTGAAAATGCTGGTGGCCGGCGACGAAAAAGCGCGGCATTTGATAGATTTCGCGAAAAAGCTTGAGGGTTGCGCGCGCCACGCGTCCACCCACGCTTGCGGCGTGGTGATTTCCCCGATCGCGCTTGACGAAATCGTGCCCGTGCAGCATCCCACCGCCGATGACAACGGTTTGGTTTCGCAATACGAACTCCACGCCATTGAAGATATGGGATTGTTGAAAATGGATTTTCTGGGGCTGAAAAACTTAACCATCATCGAAGATACTTTATCCCGGATATATATTGTGCATAAAACAAACCTTGAACTGAAATCAATCCCGATGAATGACCGCGATTCGTACGCCTTGATGGCGCGCGGCGATACCGTGGGAGTATTCCAGCTTGAATCGGCGGGGATGCAAAGATATTTGAAACAGCTCAAACCCACGCAATTTGAAGACATTATCGCCATGGTGGCGCTGTACCGCCCCGGCCCGATGCAATTCATCCCGCAATTCATCGAAGGTAAAAACGGCCTCTCAATCCCAAATTATCTGCATCCGAAACTGGAATCGATTCTCGGACCGACTTACGGCATCATTCTTTACCAGGAGCAAACAATGAGAATCGCCCAAGAATTAGCCGGATTTTCCATGGCTGAAGCCGATACGCTCCGCAAAGCGATCGGAAAAAAAATCAAGGAATTGATGATGTCGTCCAAGCAAAAATTCATTGATGGATGCCAAAAAAACAACATCTCAAAAAAAATCGCCCAAGAAATCTGGAGCTGGATCGAACCATCCGCGGATTATTCGTTCAATAAGTCGCACGCGGCCTGCTATGCCATGGTGGCCTATCAAACCGCTTATCTTAAAGCGCATTATCCCGTGGAATTTATGGCCGCTCTCATCACCTCGGAAAAAAATGATGTGGAGCGCGTGGGTTATCTGATCGGCGAATGCAAAAATATGGGAATCGAAGTGCTCGCCCCGGATATCAATGAAAGTTTTTATGGTTTCACGGTTATCCCGGGCGCGGGGAAAATCCGTTTCGGCCTGTCGGCCGTCAAGAATGTGGGCGAAAATATCGTTACCGAAATCGTTGGCAACCGCAAGGCCAACGGCCAATTTAGCGATATTTTTGATTTTGTGAAGCGAATCAATCCCAAACTGATCAACCGCAAATCGCTCGAAGCTCTGATCAAAGCCGGCGCGTTTGACAATATGGCCGAACGCAACACCCTGCTTTTCAACATTGAAAAACTGCTGGAAATCGGGCGCGAAAACGAAAAAACAAAATCCAACGGCCAACGCGACCTTTTCGGCGGTATGGGCGGCGGACAGTCAAAGGCCGCGTCCTACTCCTTGGCGGCGGCAAAAATCGCCACGGACGCGGAAAAACTCGGCTGGGAAAAAGAATTGCTGGGACTGTTTGTGACTTCGCACCCCCTGGAATCGAAAGAATACCGCGAAAAGATGGACAATAAATGCCTCAAAATCACCCGCGTCAAAGAAAATCCGGCGGCGCGGCTGGTCAAAATCGGCGGCATGATCTCAACCGTCAAAAAAATCATCACCAAGACCGGCAAACCGATGCTGTTTATGAATCTGGAGGACCTGACCGATAAAATTGAAGTGGTGGTCTTTGCCTCCGCGATGGAAAAAAATCCCGCGGCGTTCGCGGAAAGCAAAGTGGTATTCGTTTACGGCCGCGTGGACAACCGCGACGGCGAAACCAAAATCGTGGCCGACACCGTGGAAGAGGTTTTGTTAATTTAATCCGCCGACAATACCATTTGGCGCGACCGCTCGTCGGCGCGCCGATCCCCCGCGAATGATTCCTTAATTTTCGCACTTTTAGCGCGGTTTCTAAATGTGATTTCAATATGTGAACAAATGGCATGTGGATAAACACTATTTGAGAATCTTGAATTTGTTGTTATAATAATTGATATTAATATTTTTAAATCGCAAACTTATCAAAAACGCAAGCGATTGCCAAGAGATAACTTTGCAATTTAAAATAAATAAATTTATGAACAAAAAAAGACTTGCCGCGAGCGGCTTGTGCCTGGCGATAACCGCGAGCTTATTCTCTTTCGCGGCCGCGAGAGCGCAGGATATAAGCATTATAAATTTGCCGGATAACACCGTATATACCGAAAATAGCAACACATTATCCGCGGAACAATTAGATACGATAAGCAAATCGATCGCGGAGATCAAAATAAAAATACAGGAAATGAGTTCGCAACTCGGAGGCATAATACAAAACGATCCGGATATGCAGCTTCTAGGCAAAGAATTGAAAAACGCAATGGTGCCGGTGGAAAATATGGTACAACAAGGCGGACTTTCGGGAGCTTTTGCCAACCCCTTGGGAACCGAAGCTTTCGGCGTCGCCCTTGGCGGAATCGGCGGAATAGTCGCCGGCGGCATAAATAACACCGCAGTCAATACAACCAATACAATCACGGGGAACGCAACCAGCACAACCGGCACAACCAACGCGACCAATACGATCTCAATCGCGGGCTTGAACAACGGAACAGCATACGCGAGCACCACCGCGGGCATAGGTCTGACAGGCTCATTGCCAAGCATGGATCTTTCGTCGATCCAAAATATGATTACCCAAATTGCGTCTCAAATAGGCTTCCTTTCCGGCAGTATGCAATTTTAATGATATTTTGTTCCGTTAGCGATTATGGCGGTCCAAACGCCGCGCCGCACATTGCCGGTTAGCGGCAACTCCAGATTTAAAACCCGGTATTACCCGGGTTTTAAATCTGGAAAAATGAAGAAACCCGCTTGATGTTGATTGATTTGAAAATGAAATATATTGTATAATAAAAGAAAATTAATCCGCAGCCGGGAAAGGTCGTTTTGCGCGCGCGGATTGTTTTAAAAATACAAATTTAATTAAAAAATAAACCATGATAAAAATTCCAAAAAAAGTAACCGTATGTATTTTGGCGCTTGCGATTATGATGGCCGGCGCGACCGCGAAAGCCGCAACATTGGATGAATTGCAAGCGCAGGTTGACGCGTTAAAAGTCCAGATCAACCAGTTGATCTCTATGATCGCCGCGATGAACGAAACGCAAACAAATTCTCAATCATCCGCTACGACCGCAACAGACACAAATCTCGCGGAAATATCATTTGTCGATACAAGCACGCAAAGTAACTCCGCCAAGGGTGCTGACGCGGAAAATGCGGCCGGCAATTACTCAAGCGGTACCGTTTCGCAAAACGGATCAAACCCGATCCAAACGCCCAGCAACATGCGCGAAGACGGGTATGTCATCTCGCCGACGGCGGGGACTAACGGTTGTGTCAACAACGAAGAGACGGTTTTCACAGATATCACCACAAAGTGTTGCGACGGTTACAAAATAACCACTTACTCGAGTTGCAGCTTGACCGTCGCTTGCAAAAGCCCGACTCAATACCGCTGCGTCAAGGGACCTTATATCAACATGGACAACGGCCAACTTGACAACAGCGACCGGATCGTGAACAACAATTCATTCAACGGCATTATAAGATACACGGAAGGATGCACCGAATACACCTACATCCCCGGGAAATGTTTCATCACCGATGTCTTCAGTTCTTCCAACAATGTTACAGTCAAATATAAATTCCAAACAATAGTAGCCGGGCCAACCATCTTAGGCGGATTGGAGGCGTTAGCGGAACAAACAACCACCGCAACCGATATGAATTTATCTTGCCTGGCAAACACGCCCAATCCGACGATTGCCCAGACCGCAGCTTGCGGAATCGCAAAAAACAAAGTATTTGCTTGTTATTCGAAAAATTGGGGCACCAATTCAAAAAATTACGGAGAATGTAGCGGCGTTATCACCCATCCGATCCGTTTCTTTGATCCAATTTGCGGAAACAAGCGTTGCGAAGCCGCCGAAACTTCAGCCAATTGCGCGATGGATTGCGGCAACGGAAGCGGCGGTCATTGTAGCGCCGCGGGCGGCCAATGCGTATTATCGACGGAATCTGTCTGTTCTTATATGTCATCCCGCATTAAAAATGAAATCTGGACGACCGGATGGCTAGATCATTCACTTACATATCTTGATTATATTTTGAACGGCTGTTGCTGTTCGGGATTAACCTGCCAATCATCAAATGTAACCACGGGTTACGGAACCTGTAAATAAGCAAAATTGCAGTAAACTTAAAACCCGGGTATTTTTCCGGGTTTTAAGTTTGGAAAAATGAAAAAAGCCCGCTTGATTGATCCTTTTTATGGGTTTGCTACCGAATTAGCTTCAGAACGAAATTTTCGGTTTTCGAGCGAAAAGAATGAAGAATGAGGAGGCATATTTAAGCTAAATCTGGCGATAAATGATGAATTCTTTGCAGCCAAAAAATGGAAATTGCAGTTGAAGCTAATTCGGCAACAGACCCTTTATACCCCGCCAGCTCGCTGCGGGGAACAAGATTCCAAAGGGAACATCCTTTGGTTGATGGCGGGGTTAATACCCCGCCATCAATGTATTTTCTGTTTGAAAATGAAATATATTGTATAATGAATTTGTATTGCGAAATAATTCAATTAAAAGGTCGGCTGAAGAAATCTTTAAAATCAAATTATTACAATAAAGACCGTTCAAGCGACAGACTTAATAAAACAAATATGAACCTAAAAAATAAAATCGCCGCGGCGGCGTTGTGCGCGCTGATCGCGGGAATCGGAATTTTTAGCGAAAGCGCGAGCGCCACTCCGGGCACAAACCCGGAAGCGACACCGACAATCGAAGAATTACAACAAACCATAAATAGCCTGACTTTGCAAATTCAGCAATTAAGCCAGCAGATTGCCATACTCAAGCCTTTGGAAACCTGCGGCAACGGCATCTGCCGCTTCGGCGAAACCGCGGCGAGCTGTCCGGCGGATTGCGACAAAACAAAACCGATTTGCGGCAACGGAGTTTGCGACGCCGGTGAGGGCGATACTTCCGCATATAAAGGTTCCTGTCCGGCCGATTGCTCCGGTTCATCCGCCAAGCTGTTGCCAAACGGCTCAAAATGCGCCTTGAAATCCGACTGCGTTTCCGCAAACTGCTCCTACGGCGTTTGTTGCAACACCACCCAGTGCGGCTGGGGCGATGGCGGCGCGGACAACCCGCGGATGTGCGTTGACAGTGATAGCCAAAAGGAAAATCAATGGCTGAAAGGCGTTTGTCTAAAAGGCGCGTGGAAGACCGTTTCCAATGGCATTGGTTGCAATACTTTTGCCTGCGACTACGGCACTTGCATCAACAATACTTGCGTCAACACTGGCGCAATTGGTACCATTAAAACTTGCTACGGCGAAGGAGAGGGCGAGATCGGAATGACTACCGGAGCGGCAATCCCCTGTTGCTTTGGACTTACCGCGCAACCAAGAACGACGACCTATTCAAACGGAACGCAAGCAACCACGGAAGGCTTTATTTGTAAAAAACCCGTCGTTGTTGCGAGTTGCAAAAAAGAAGGGGAATCGTTCGGTTATTTGGAGGGCGAATGCTGCGATGGTTTATTCAAAGTTTATTCTGACGGCGCCAAAACCTATTCGTCCGGAGAAAACCAAAATTTCCAGGTGACCTGCAAAAAATCGGCAACATTCATCACCGGCAAGCCAAACAATTGCGTTATCGCCAATATCAAAGCCGGTATAAACAATAAATATGTTACCGCGGAAAATGCCGGCGCCGGTTCGCTGATCGCCAATCGCGACACGGCCGGGATATGGGAAGAATTTGTGATTATCCCGCTAAACGATGGCAGCGTCAGCATTAAAGCAAACATCAACGGCAAATATGTTACCGCGGAAAATGCCGGCGCCGGTTCGCTGATCGCCAATCGCGACACGGCCGGGATATGGGAAGAATTCTTCATTTCTTCAATTGCCAACACCAACAATGCAACGATTAAGGCGGCAACCAACAACCGTTATGTCACCGCGGAAAATGCCGGCGCCGGTTCGCTGATCGCCAATCGCGACACGGCCGGGATATGGGAAGAATTTACGATCACAAAAATCAGGGATTGCCCGGAACAAGCCGTTTGCGGCACATTTAACGACCCGCTGCAAAAGCTGGATTGCGATTGCAACAATTATTGCAAGCTAAACGGCTATTCATCCGGATTATGTTCGAATTTTACCGATTCGACATCGTTATATGTAAAAACCGTTTCGAGCCCAAGCTGTTCCGCGGGATTGCCGGACAATTATAACAAAACTCTTTCTTGCTATTGCAAAAAATAGTCCGCGCAACTCCAAACTTAAAACCCGGGTATTCCGGGTTTTAAGTTTGGAAAAATGAAAAACCCGCTTAACGCGTTGAGTTTTAATGAAATTTTGATAAAATGAAAAATTGGCTCTTGGAGTGACGCGAAAATTATGAATTATTTTATCCAAATTTTTGGATGCCAAATGAATATCTCCGACGCCGAGCGTATCGCCGGGCTTTTTGAATCGTTTGGAATAAAAGAAACCGCGACCGCGGAAACGGCCGATATTTTTGTGGCGGTAATGTGTTCGGTGCGGCAGATGGCCGCGGACCGCGTTTTCGGATTGGAGCAAAAAATCAAATCGGCCAAAAGGAGAAACAAAAAATTTATCGCGATTTTGACCGGTTGCGTGGTGGAAAGCGACAAATCCCGTTTTGCCGGATTTTTTGATCACATTCTTGACATCAAAACTTTAAACGACTGGCCGAAGACATTAAACCTCCGTGGAACTTGCGTGGGTCCGACCCACGCAAACTTGCGTGGGTCCGACCCACGCAAATCACGCGAAACAGGCTTGCGCGAAAATGATTATTTTTGCGCGCCGCCCAAACGCGGGTCAAAATTCAGCGCGCTGATTCCGATTTCCAAGGGATGCGACAATTATTGCTCATATTGCGTGGTTCCCTACACGCGCGGCCCGCTGGCGTCCCGACCGGCCGAAGACATTTTGGCCGAAATCAAATCGGCGGTGAAAAACGGCGCCAAAGAAATTTGGCTGTTGGGACAAAATGTCAATAATTATCATTTTAAAGAAGTTGATTTCGCCGATCTTTTGCGTTTGGCCAACGATGTCCCCGGACAATTTTGGATTCGTTTCACTTCGCCCCATCCCAAGGATTTTGACGCCGCCGCGGTCAATGCGATGGCACAGTGCGCCAAAGTTACTCCGTATCTCAACTTGCCGATCCAAAGCGGCGACAACGCGATTCTGAAGGCAATGGCGCGGCCTTACACTGTTGAAAAGTACAAAGAATTGGTAAAAAAGATCCGCGCCGCGTTTAAAAAATATCGCGCCGGTTTGGAAAAAGAAATCGCGATTTCCACCGATGTGATCGTGGGCTTCCCCGGCGAAACCAAAACGCAATTTAACAACACCGCCAAAGCGTTTAATATGATAAAATACGATATGGCTTATATCGCCCAGTATTCAAAACGAGCCGGCACGGCCGCGGCAAAATTGGACGACAATGTTCCAAAAATGGAAAAAAAACGGCGCGAAGATTCGATCAACGATATTGTGAAAATCACCGCTTTAAACCATAATAAAAAATATGTCGGAAAAACGGTTGAAGTTATGATCGAAACGATTAAAAACGAAATATTCGCGCTGGGTAAAACCCGCCACTATAAAACCGTTAAATTCCGGATTGAGAAAAACGAAATTAAACCGGGCGATATCGTTAAAGTCAAAATAACCAAAGCGCAATCATTCGGGCTTATGGGCGCGCTGGCCAAAAATGAAAAATAAACTGATTGTTATCGTCGGGCCGAACGCTTCGGGAAAATCGGAAGTCGCCGTGATTATCGCCAGAAAATTCAACGGCGAGGTGATTTCGGCCGATTCGCGCCAAGTTTACAAAGGTATGAACATCGGCTCGGGGAAAATCACCAAAAAAGAAATGATGGGCGTTCGCCATCATCTTTTGGATGTGGCCGCTTGCCGCTCGGTTTTTACGGTTACGCGCTACCGCAAGCTGGCGCTGGCGGCGATAAAAAAGATACAAAAATCGGGCAAAATCCCGATTCTCTGCGGCGGCACCGGCTTTTACATTCAATCGGTCATCGACGGTATTATCATCCCCGAAGTGAAACCCGATTGGAAGTTGAGAAAAAATCTTGAACAAAAAACCGTTGCCGAACTTTTCGGAATTTTAAAAAAACTCGATCCGCGGCGGGCCAGAACCATCGAATCAAAAAATCCGCGGCGGCTCATCCGCGCCATTGAAATCGTTAAAACCACGAAAAAACCCGTGCCGGAACTGAAAAAACAGCCTCTGCCCTATCCGATTTTAATCATCGGCATTAAAAGAAGCGAAACCGAATTGAAAAAACTCATTGCCAAGCGCACGGAAAAACGCTTGAAAGCGGGAATGGCCGGCGAAGTTAAAAAACTCAAAGAATCCGGTCTGTCATGGAATAAATTGGAATCGTTCGGCTTGGAATACCGCGCCTGCGCGCAATTTTTACAAAAAAAAATCACCCGGGCCGAAATGATCGAAAATATCAAAAAAGAAGACTGGCAGTACGCCAAACGCCAGATAATGTGGTTCAAGCGCGATACGCGCGTGAAATGGACAAAAAACAAAACTCAAGCGGCAACACTGGCAAAAAAGTATATGGCAAAATAAGCTGTAAACAAAAACAGGCGTTTACGCCGGTTTGGTAAATCAAGAAATCTTTCCCCCAAGAAATAAGAAGGGAAGCGGTGGCAAAATGGAGTGTAAGACCGGATAGGCCAACCGCTTCCCGCCAAGCCACCGAAAGGGGGTAGATACGGGAGGGAGTGTAAGTCCCGCCAAATGGCGAAAATTCTCTTTTGAAATGCAACTTCGGTAAAATGAAGTTGTATGAAAAAACAAATCCGCAAAAAACGAAAAAAGAAGCGGCATTTTCGCCATTTGAAGCAAACCGACCGGGATCGAATCGAAGCGCTGTTGAATGCCGGCCACAAACAAGAGGAAGTTGCCAAAATACTTGATTTTGATGCCAGCGCCATCAGCCGGGAGATGAAAAGAAAACGCAAGAACGGCAAATACTCGGCGCTGACCGCCCAGCTGAAAGCAAGAGCGAAAAGATTAAACAGCAAGCATCCGGGAATGAAGGTTGAGCAATATCCGGAGTTAAGGGAACAAATCATCAAAGGGTTGAAAGACCACCGCTCCCCGGATGAGATCGCCGGGCGGATGAAGCGTGAAAAGCAAAACCCGCGGGTCGGCGCCAATGCCATCTACAAATGGCTGTACAGCGCTTGGGGCCAGGCATATTGCCCGCTTCTTTGCACCAAGCGATATCATCCGCGCAAACAGAAAAAGAAAACCAAAAGAGAAATGATTCCTAATCGTATTTCCATCAAAAAGAGGCCAAAGCGAGGAATCCACGCCGAAGGCGATCTGTTTGTTTCGCCGACCAAAACCGGCAGCCAAAACAGCGGCGCAATCATTTGCGTTCCAGCCTCGAAACTGCTTGCCGGCACGATGATTGAAAGCAAAAAACCGGCCGTAATGAGGCTGGCCGTTAAAAGCATGTTGTTGGATTTGAGCATTGATGATCTGACTTTNGACAATGGCATCGAAAACAAAGAGCACGAACAATTCGGATTGCCAGCGTATTTCTGCGACCCTCACAGTCCCTGGCAGAAACCACATGTAGANAATGGCATCGGGCTTGTCCGCCGCTGGTTTATCCCCAAAAAAACCGATTTGAAAAACATCTCCGAGGAAAGATTCCAAGATTGCCTGCATATCCTTAACGGCAAATACCGGAAATCGCTGGGATACCGCTCCGCCTACGAAGTTTCGCTGAAATGTGGTATCATACAAAAAATCCCGCGCTGAGCGGGGTGAAAATATTAGGGGAAATTTAAAAGAAAAGTTGCATTTCGCTAGAAAATTTACATGGCTTGGCATATCTTTATTATGCATTTTTTGCGTGTTTTGTCAAGTGATCGTATGCCTTGCGCCGCGACCGTTTCGCGATTCAAGGCAATTGTTCCGATAACTTTTTCAACAGCGTTTTTTTGACCATATCCGGATTGGCGCGGCCTTTGGCCGCGGCCAAAGTCTGGCCCACGAGAAACTGAAAGGCGTTGCCTTTGCCGCTCTTGTAATCGGCCGCGGCTTTGGCGTTTTTTGCCAGAACCTCTTCGATTATGCCGGAAATCTCGCCCTCATCGTTTATCTGGCTCAAACTGTGTTTAGTGATAATGTCGGTCGGATCTTCGCCGGTAAACGCCATCTCGGATAAAACGGTTTTGGCAATCTTGGAAGATATTTCCCGCTTATAGATGAGTTTGATGAATTCGGCGAAATTCTCCGCGGACGCGCGAAAATTTTCTTCGCAAAACCGGCCGCCTTTCAACAAACCCTGAACATCGCAAGTTAAATAATTCGCGCAAAGTTTGGCCAGCATCATCGTTTCTCTTCGGGTGTTTTCGCCGTCGCCTTCCTCAACATTGGCCCATTCTTCCAATTCGCTCATCGCATTCTCGAAATAATCCCCCATATCCCGGCTGACGACAAACATCTCGGCCAGCGCCGGCTCAAGTCCGTATTGCGAAATCAAACGATCGCGTTTTTGCGCCGGCAACTCGCCCACATTCGGACGCATTTTTTCAATCTCCTCTTTTGATATGGTCAGCGGCGGAATATCCGGTTCGGGAAAATAGCGGTAATCGAACGCTTCCTCCTTCTCCCGCTGGCTCACGGTTGAATAGCGGATATCATCCCAACCGCGGGTTTCCTGAACGATTTTTTTCCCTTCTTTGAGCATTTCAATCTGGCGGCCGGTTTCATAAGCCACCGAACCTTCAACCGCCTTGAGGGAATTCAAATTTTTGATCTCAACTTTGGTACCCAGCTGTTTTTTGCCGTCCGGCCCGATCCTGCCCATGCTAATGTTCACTTCCACCCGCAGTTGCCCCCTTTCCATATCCGCGTCGGACGCTCCCAGATAACGCAAGATCAACTGCAATTCTTCCACGAAATCCCGGGCTTGCCAAGCGTCTTCGATATCGGGTTCGGTTACCAATTCCATCAACGGCACGCCGCCGCGGTTGAAATCAACCAAAGAGAAATCCGATCCTTGGGGATGCATCAATTTCCCGGTATCCTCTTCCATATGCACGCGGGTTATGCTGATATTCTTTTTGCCGCCGCGGCCGTCATCAATCCGCAAGTATCCGCCCGAACAAAGCGGCTGGTCGTATTGCGAAATTTGATAACCCTTGGGCAAATCGGGATAAAAATAGTTTTTTCGATCGAATTTCGAAGATTCCAAAATCTCCGAGTTCAACGCCAAACCCACCATCCGCACGATACGGATCGCTTCGGCATTGGCCACCGGCAATGTTCCCGGATGGCCCAAGCACACCGGACAAATGTTTGTGTTCGGTTCTTTGGCGTCCGGATCATTGGAACACGAGCAAAACATCTTGGACGCGGTTTTAAGTTCGCAATGAATTTCCAGTCCGATTGTAGGTATATACTCCATAATTTAAAATGTAAATATCAAAAATCAAAATAACAGTTTAAAATGTTAAAATGTCGCATTCTGACATTTCTTAATTTTGCATTGTCATTTTCCATTTTGATTTTTCAATTTTACATTGGCGCATCATTCGCCTTTCGCGATCTTCGGTCCGCTTGATGTGCCGATAATATCGGCTCCGGCGCGGACATAGGCTTTCGCCTCCTTTGCATTCTTTATATTACCGGACGCTTTAATTAGCAAGCCCGGAGCGTTTTTTTTCATAATTTCCAGATGCCATGCTTTTTCCTTGAGTTCGCGCTCTTCCAGAGGGTCTTTTGAAGTGGCGGTCTTCACGCAAATCGCGCCGGCCTGCTTAACCAAACGCGACACCATGGCAATCTCTTTGTCGGTCAGATAACCCGAACCGATGATCACTTTGGTCGGCAGAATTTCGCAAATCGCCGCCAAATCTTTATAAACCTCTTCCCAGCGCTCGTGCTTGATATCCGGCAACGACGCCACCACATCCAGTTCGTCGGCGCCGTTGTTTTTGGCGGTCAAACAAATCTGCATCCTTTCCTCATGACTGCTGTCGCCGATCGGCGCGTCCACCAAACAAATCACTTTGGCGGGAAAATCCCGCAATTCATCTTTGGCCGCGGCGACCCACTGGGGATTGACGCAAATCCCGCGCAAACCGTATTTCTTCACTTCGGCGCAGGTTTTTTTGATATCGATCAAGCCGGCCTTGGGATCAATGTTGGTTTGATCAACCCGGCTTGCCAACGAAACTTTTTTTTGCGGTTTTTTTGTTTTTGACGGCATATGATTGCAAAAATTATTTTAAAATCTCATTGATCGCGGCTTTGGCATCCTCAAAAACACCTTCTTGGGAACGATTGCCGTCAATCTTTTCAATTTTTGTTTCATTTTTAAAAATATCCATCACCGTTTCGTAGTTCTCGCGGACTTTTTCGAGAATTTCGGATTTTTCAAAAATATCGTCCGTTTTTCTTTCCGCGGCCAGGCGTTTTATGCAAACGCCAACCGGCACATCAATAAATATCGCCATATCCGGCATAATGAAATTCCTGCCAACATCGATCAGCCAATCAAGATCGCACTCCAGCGCGCCATAAGCGAAAGACGAAAAAGCGTAGCGATCGCAAATAACAGGGACGCCCGCCGCCAGCTTGGGAATTATCTCTTGACGCAAATGATTTGCCCGGTCGGAAGCAAACAACAGTTGCAAGCATTCGGGACTCGCTTGCCAATCCCCGGCCAAGCGCGCCCGGATCAAATCTCCGATCAAAGACGCGCTTGGTTCGCAAGCCAACGCGGCGCCCGTTTCTCTCCGAAAAAAATCAGCCAATGCCGCCGCTTGAGTCGCTTTGCCCGACCCATCCAATCCCTCAATCACGATGAATTTCCCCGGAAACGGATTCTTGATCATATTTGGGTTTCTTTACCGCCCGTTGCCACTCTGCCTCCCTGCCACTGGCCCTTATAAAGATTCGCCCGGCCTTCAATGCGGTGAAACATCGCGTGAACAACGCGCGCGCCCATCTCGATTTCAATTTCTCCCCGCCCAAGATTGACCATGCCAAAAGTCAGCTCGCCGCGATATCCCGGACTGGCGTTGCCGGTGAAAATCATCAGCCCCGACCGAAAAATCGTTGTCCGCGGCCGAAACAAGATCAAAATATCTTCGGGCGTGTTCACTTTTTCAATCGTCTTGATCAAATAATATTCCCCGGGTTTGAAAACAAAACTTGACCGGCGGTTTTCGCTATATTTCGCGCGCGATTCGATATCCGGGGTTTTGCGGTCTTCGATCCCGAGAAAACCATTGCCGCGCAATTCATAAACCTCGCCCAGCCGCAAATCAAAACCCGCGCCCTCGGGAGTCTTTAGCTCCCGTTCGCACAGATTCTCGACAAGATTCTTCTCTGAAACCAGTTTGATCAACTCGCTGATGCCTAATATCATAATCCGTTAATATCGTTAAACACCTGTCTGAATTTAGCTTCCAGATCGGTATGAATCTCCTTATGAAAATCGTTATCGTAATCCTTGACCAGACTCTTGATCGTGCCGCAGCAATTTTGCTCCAAACAAAAACCCGCGCACTGGCACTTGGGAGTTATGTGCCAAGCCAGCCAATCAAAACCTTTTTGCTGCAACAAACTTTTTATGGCAACAACCTCCTTGATGCTCACCCGGCGCAATTCTTCCTCGGCGGTGGAACAAATTCTCAACGGATAATAACCGGCGATCAGATTATAAAGATTATAATCCGAAACCACATCGAATTTCAATCCCCGCGGCACCACGAATATCGCGTCTTTTTCCTTTATCCCCAAACCAACAAGTTTTTCGTAAACCTCCAGCGAGTTAAGACCCGCCTGCAGATATTGATACAAAAATTCGTTATCCTCGCGCACGCCCGGCGGCGTCGAGAACACCGCGTCGATCTTGTCAATCATCGCGTGCGTAAGATTTTTCTTCTCGATCTCGTTTTTAAAACCGGTCAAAACCCGGGCCGCCTTGAGCGCGGAATAATAAACCGAATCAACCGCCATCGGCACCGTGCGATGCCGTTTTTTATCGCCCCACACGCGCCACGCCACCGATGAAAAAATTTTGATGTTTGCCGACAAAGGATAATCCCGCGCGATCCGCTGGCGTTCTTCCAGCAATTCCATCCATTTGTTTTTAATGGTCTTTTTGTCCCCGGCGGCGGCTTTGATGTCGCTTTCCAATTTTTGCAGTCTCTTTTTCAATCCATCCGTCACCGCGAAATCGCCCGAGAGCAATTTGAAATTTTCCCCGCCGGCGTTTTGCGCGGCAATTTCGCGCGCGAAATTGGTTGGCGCCGGATCCTTAAAGATATTCGGGTAAGGATAGGTGTTCCTCGGCGCGGCGACGCGCGTGGCGTAAAGCAAATCAACGCCATAATCCTTGAGTTTCTTCTCGACCGCGTTGATCAAAAATCCGATGTCTTCGGGCATCCATTCCTTTTCGGCTTCGTATTCTCTTTTCAGCGTTACCAAAGACTCAATCGGAAACTGAATAATGCCGGTGCCGTAAATTCCGTATTGCAGAATCTTGCTGGCTTCGTCCTTGCTCACGCCGTTGGCGAGCAAATGGTTCAAAACTTCGATATTTTTTTCCGAAGCGTTTTTGTATAACTCCGCGGCTTCGCCCATTTTTTGAATCGCCGCGGGATAAACAATATCGTCATTGGTCGTGTCGGTGCGGCGGCCCGAAGCCATGATGGCCGAAGCAAAAATCATTCCGGTCAGCCCCGAATCAATGAATTTGCTGGCTTCGTAAGAAAACGAAAACACCGGCGTGGTCGCCATTGACGCATGGCCTTTCAGCGACGATGCCCGCAAAACCGCCGCGATCTTTTTATCTAAATCCTTGCCGCCGGCCTGCGTTTCCTTCAAAATCGTATCGATCGATTTGCCGCTGTAAGTCAAAAGCCCGGAAAGCGCCACTATCTGCTGGGGCGTCAAAACCCCGGTCTCATCCTCGAAGACTGGAGTAATGCCCAAAAATTTAACTTTTAAGTCTTTAGTTGATGGCATAAAGTTGTGCAAGGTCGCACCTTGCAAGCTTGCAAGGTGCGACCTTGCACAACTTGCATTGCGTATTATGTTGATTTATTTCGGTTCTTCCGTGATTTTGCTGGCCACCGCGCCCGATTGGCCCGCGTATTTGTGGTCTTTTTGTTTCAGATAAGGTATTCCCGAAGGAGACGAAAGCGTCTCAAAGGTCATGGCGCAAATTCTCATTCCGGCATACAAAATTATCGGCCGGATGCCCAAATTGCCGAATTCCATCACCGCCTTGCCGGTCCATCCCGGATCAAACCGCGCCGCCGTGGAATGCACCACCAACCCCAGCCGCCCCAAAGACGACCGACCGTCAAGCCGCCCCATCAAATCCGGCGATAAAGTGATGGTTTCTTTGGTCACCGCGATCACAAATTCCCGCGGCTGGATGATAAACGGCATGCCGTCGCCCACGATCACTTCTTCCATCAACTCGCCATTATAGTTGTTCTTCACATCGATAAACGCGTAATTTGACGGCCGAAACATCTTGAACCGGTTTCCCAGCGACAAATCAAGCGAACAAGGCCCAAGCTGATCTTCAAAAACCGGCGCCGGATCAATCTTAATTTTCCCCTCGGCCATGTATTTTCTTATATCCGTATCCGATAATATCATAATTTTTTGTATTTATTGTATCCCGTATTTTGTATTTAACTTGCATTTCGCCTCCCGCATTTGAGGTGAGTCCTTGCCGTACTCGGCAAGGTCTCACCTCGCCAAACTGCATTTTGAATATTCTCCGAATTTTTATTTCCCCAATCATCAATTATATCTTTTTTAATCCCCCCCGCCAACCTTGACAAAACCACCAAAAACCTGTATTAAATAACCGGTGAATGAAATGTAAATTTTCTAGCGAAATGCAACTTTTCTTTTAAATTTCCCCTAATATTTTCACCCCGCTCAGCGCGGGATTTTTTGTATGATACCACATTTCAGCGAAACTTCGTAGGCGGAGCGGTATCCCAGCGATTTCCGGTATTTGCCGTTAAGGATATGCAGGCAATCTTGGAATCTTTCCTCGGAGATGTTTTTCAAATCGGTTTTCTTGGGGATAAACCACCGGCGGACAAGCCCGATGCCATTNTCTACATGTGGTTTCTGCCAGGGACTGTGAGGGTCGCAGAAATACGCTGGCAATCCGAATTGTTCGTGCTCTTTGTTTTCGATGCCATTGTCNAAAGTCAGATCATCAATGCTCAAATCCAACAACATGCTTTTAACGGCCAGCCTCATTACGGCCGGTTTTTTGCTTTCAATCATCGTGCCGGCAAGCAGTTTCGAGGCTGGAACGCAAATGATTGCGCCGCTGTTTTGGCTGCCGGTTTTGGTCGGCGAAACAAACAGATCGCCTTCGGCGTGGATTCCTCGCTTTGGCCTCTTTTTGATGGAAATACGATTAGGAATCATTTCTCTTTTGGTTTTCTTTTTCTGTTTGCGCGGATGATATCGCTTGGTGCAAAGAAGCGGGCAATATGCCTGGCCCCAAGCGCTGTACAGCCATTTGTAGATGGCATTGGCGCCGACCCGCGGGTTTTGCTTTTCACGCTTCATCCGCCCGGCGATCTCATCCGGGGAGCGGTGGTCTTTCAACCCTTTGATGATTTGTTCCCTTAACTCCGGATATTGCTCAACCTTCATTCCCGGATGCTTGCTGTTTAATCTTTTCGCTCTTGCTTTCAGCTGGGCGGTCAGCGCCGAGTATTTGCCGTTCTTGCGTTTTCTTTTCATCTCCCGGCTGATGGCGCTGGCATCAAAATCAAGTATTTTGGCAACTTCCTCTTGTTTGTGGCCGGCATTCAACAGCGCTTCGATTCGATCCCGGTCGGTTTGCTTCAAATGGCGAAAATGCCGCTTCTTTTTTCGTTTTTTGCGGATTTGTTTTTTCATACAACTTCATTTTACCGAAGTTGCATTTCAAAAGAGAATTTTCGAAATGGTAGTTTTCGCATTGTACGATATAAGGGGAAAACTAAAAAACTCGGCTTTAAAAAACACAACGAAAAAATCTGATTTGCTTGAAGTGTTTCGTGAAGCATTCCCTAAAGAAGAATTGCCAACGCTGCAAATTGATTCCATAGAAGATAACCCCGGTGTTTTTCTTATACGCGGGAACAAGGACAAAAAGCGCCACATAATCTATGGACGCATCATCCTCAACCCCAAGGAAATGAAAGAGTGGGGAATAACTGATCAATAACTTTGAATTACGAAACCCGCTTTAAAAGAAAAACGATTGCGAAACAAAAACCTGCCCGCGGCGCGGGGTTTGGCGGAAAACATTCGATTGCGGTAAGTTTTTTCACGGTTCACAACTAAATAATTTGATAAGCCAGCAGACTGTAGATATAATTGGACAAATATCCGTCCACTGATTTGGGGAGGCTGGTAATCAGCCCGTAAAACATTTTCAAATTGCGAAAATTCAATTCAATGATCATTCTGGTATCATATAATTTTTTCTGGAATTGAGTGATGACTTTTTTCATGTTGTTCCTGGCTTTCACCAGCAAAATTCTTTTGCGGGCGCGGTGGAATTTTCTTTGCAATTTCTCGGAAACATATCCGGCGTCGGCAATGAACACGCCGTTCAATTTCTTGGATAATTTGATAACGACATCGCGGTCGTCAACATTCGCGGAAGTGAATTTGATGGCCAGTATTTGCCTTTTGAAATCCGCGATCAGGTGCATTTTTAAGCCGAAATAGGTACCTTTTGCGCTTCTGCCGAAACTGGCGAACATTTTCATCACTTTGTGTTTGTTGGCATTTTTGAACAAACAAACGGGGATATCGGTGGAATCAATGTGTTTGATAATGTGTTGGTTTTTCCTGCTCATCCTCATGATAATAAACATTAATCGCAATGCCAGAATTGCCCAACGATTGATGCTCATGACCAATGTTTTGTAGGAGCAGATTTTGTGAAGATTGAAAATGGTGAATAATGATTTTTTGGTAGCGATACCGCCGGCTTGCTTGAATATCGCCAGCGATAATACTGTGATTATCGGCAACGCCAATTTTCGACCGGTTTTGTTTGTGAGCTTGTCAATTTTTAATTGTTGTGAAAAAATACTTACCACCTTCCTGATTTCGTTGTAAAATGGAATTACAACTTTCATGTTGGTGTTGAGTCGGCGATTTACCAGTCGCCGGCTCTGGTGTCATTTTAGCATTTTTTAGGAGTTTCGTAATTCAAAGCAATAATTAATCTGATCGGTTCTTTTTTTATTCCAAACCCCACGCCAACATCAATGCGGGGCTTTATTTTACAACAATTTATTTTATTTGCTCCCGCCTTCATATTTCTCGCAAAAATAAACCAAAACCCGCATTTTGCACCCGTAGAGGCGGGCATTGCTTTGTCTCGCCGTAGCTTTAGCGAAGGCGGATCTCCGCCCGCATCGCATTTGCATTGTAGGGGCGAAACCATGTTTTCGCCCGCACGACCCACACGAAATACAAAAAACCAAAAGGGCGGGGAATCGTGGGCAATGTTAGAACTATTTTCGTAAATCAAAACCGGTATATTTACATACCGGATTTAAGGCCTGAAACGATAAAAGTTTGATTTACCCCACCCAAGTCGCTCATTATTTATTAAAAATTAAACTGTAATAATACCCTTTGCTTTAAGAATTTCTACATAACCCTCCTTGCTCAATGGGCAATCTCTTAAGTCGCAAAAATCTTTCTCTGTTAGTTTAAAATCTTGCCTTATTTTATCAATTGCCTTTGCATCTCCACTGCCATTCGATAATCTTGTTTTTAAAATTAATTTGCCGTTATGACGGAAAAAAGCCAGTTTATGATGTGATGGCTTAACTTCCATTCCTAATTTTTGAAATATTCTTTCAACTTGTTTTACTTTTAATTGCATTAAATTTTCTTAATTGTCTTTTTCAGAAAACGCCATATATAAGTAAATTGCGGAGTAAGATTCTTTTCACCCTCTTCCTTTAAAGTAAAATATAATTCTTCTAGACTTTCGGAAAGATCCGTTATGGCTTCTTGCTCCGTATCGCCTACGCCGTAAAGATCTATATCGGGACAATCACAAACTATTTCTGATTCATTTCTTTCAAAAACAACCGAAAGCGGTTGCTTCAGCGAAAGCTTTGAACTGCGTAAATTATTTAGGAGTATTTGCTTTGGTTGCCGTTCTCCAAAATTACTTAGCTTTTGTTCAAGCAATGAAATTCTTGATTGAAAATCGTTAAACAGTGGTGCAAAATGGCCACTTAAACGATTCATCAAGAATGAATCTATTGTTGTATCGTTGGCTTGATAAACGCCCATTAACGCGTTGCCGCCCGGCGCAAAGACAAAAGCAGGATTATGGTTTTCCGTATCGAGCGTACCTGTTTCCTTTGACAATGGTAAGTAGGTAGTGTTCATACCTTATTTTAAAATAGGCTTTATCATTTCAATTAGCGATTTCAAGCTTTCTTCAGCTTGCGCTAAAAGCTCCTTTGCGGCTGGAATAGCCGTTGCCTCGTGATGATCATTTAATTTAATTAATAGTGATTTCTTTTCCCCTCCTTCGATAGAATTAATATCAATCCGGTATTTCCCTTCACCAACGATTAGAGCTAATTTGATTCCAAAAGAATCAACTTTCCGATCCTTAACGATTTTTTCAATATCTTTTGACAAGAAATCTTGCCAATAATTATCTGCTTCGCAATCTACGGCAATATCATAATTAAAACCATAAGCCTTTAGGGGTAGTTTTTCTATTACTTTAAATAACGGCGTAAAATATTTTTCCAAATTATTTAATCCATTATCCTGCGGTTTGCCATCTGAAAATAGTATTCGATTCATTTCAAAAACGACTCTTTTTTGATCATCAAACGCTAAAAGACCGGCTGCCACCCCGCCGGCAATACCTCCAGCATCAATCAAAACTACTTTATCTTCGCCACTTAAATTAAACGCCTTTTTAACATCCGAAATATCAACACCTTTGATTGGCTCGGAATACAAAAAGACAACACTAAATGATGTGAGTTTAAATGATTTCATGGTGTAATTTATACTAAATAACAATTAAATCCCGAATGAATAGTCGAATCAGCCAGTAAGCCAGAACACTACCAAAAATGTAAAATAAATAAATCTGTCCCCTCTTGTTATATTTTTACATGTTTCGATAATTTTTACCACAAGAGATGTAAAAAGTTCTAATGTCCACGATGGGTTAGCAAAATTTAAGATCAAAAAGTGGTTAGCGGGGAATCGTGGACAATGTTAGAACTATTTTTGAGAAACAAACTGGATATGTTTATATTCCTGATTTGAGGCCTGAAACCATGAAAGTATAATTTACCCCACCCTATCGCTCACTATTGTTTTTTATGACCTTTGGTAGTAATCTTTCCAATAATGAAAAGGGGGATATTATTCATTCAAAGGCGAGGTTGTCATTCCTATATCGGCTAATTTGTTTAGGTCTATTTTTTATTGGCTCCAAGTTTTTCAGCACATCAATTGTAGATGACCTTGCCCTTATTATTATTGGACTGATTGCGTATAAATTGGTTGGTATTATTTTACGCGGGATAGGATTTTGGAGATATTAAAGATTACCACACCGCATCGCTCACTATTAAAGCGGTTAAATTACTTTTTCAAAACGAATTTAACGAAAACCGCAACGATTAAAACTGCGGAGGCAAAGATAATAATTGTGGTAGCAATAGGGTCTAATGGTAATGTTTGCATATTTATTTGAATCTATCTCAATTTTTTTGCGTCGTCTGTTGCTCTTTTTTAATCCTAATTTTTTATCTTTTTCAATTTGAGTTAAAACAATCTCTTTGCTCGCGAATTTACATTCCGGATACCTTGAACATCCCGCAAAGGCACGGTTTTTGCTCCATTTTTTAACAATCAATCCACCCTTTCCAGTTCTATCCCCATTGCAAGCGGGACATTTATCACCAACTTTATATATGCTCCGATAGATTATAACAGACATTGGATTTGATTAATTTTGCGGATATTTTTTGAAAATTGGAAATTGGAATTTATCCCAGTTGTTGATTATATCTTTTTTAATCATATTCGCCAATCTTGACAAACCACCCGATTCGTTGATTGATTTTCAACCAAAAGACCCGCTTGCGCGGGGCTTTGCATTTATTTTAATAATTTCTTTTGTTTGGTTTCACCGGCGATTTTTGCGATTTTTTCTTTCAGATCGGGAATGTCTTTTTGGACCGTGCCCCAAACGGTCTCAATTTTAACGCCGAAATATTCGTGGATCAATTTATTGCGAAACCCCTTGATTTTAGCCCACTCGATTTCGGAATGTTTCTTTTTTAAATCCGCGGAAATATGGCTTGCCGCCTCGCTGATGATATGGAAACAATAAACTACCGCTTCTTGGGTTTTCTTGTCGGCTTTGAATTCATTTTCGGCCATATTGCGCGTATATTCTTCGATTCTCTCTATCGCATCGGCAATATCTTGGATAAAATGTTCTTGGCTTCTTTTCATATCTTCAAAAAATTTTTATTTGGTCAGCCAATATTTGTTTTTTTAACAAAGGATGGATCGCTTCATATTCGACAAGATCGATTTTCTTTCCAAAAAGATC
This sequence comes from Candidatus Nealsonbacteria bacterium DGGOD1a, assembly GCA_022530585.1. Classification (NCBI taxonomy): domain Bacteria; phylum Candidatus Nealsoniibacteriota; species Candidatus Nealsonbacteria bacterium DGGOD1a. Next base: position 433,287 of record CP092821.1, on the reverse strand, counting down.
TTCCAAATCAACGCTCAACCCGCCCAAATCAAACAAGGTTCGCCCATCTTCCATCTCCACCAATAAATCAATGTCGCTTCGCTTTTTTTGCTCGCCCCGCGCGTACGACCCGAAAACCGCGGCTTTGACCACGCCGTATTCCTTGAAAATCGCGTTCAATTTCGCCCGATTCTTTGCATTGATAAAATCAACCTTCTTCATATCCCAATCCTACCACACCTTAAAAACAACTCAAACTATACCCAAATTTTCGGTTGTTGTTTTACGGTTATTTTTAAAACAAAAAAACTCTTGCGAAAGGCAAATCAAAAAACGAAACGCGGTTTGACAAGGTCGCACCCCGCCGTGGCGGGGGAACGACCTTAAATGCAAAATACGAATTCAATAATTCAAAAAATTACAATAATTTCTTTTGTTTGTTCTCGCCAATAATTTTTGCGATTTTTTCTTTCAGATCGGGAATCTCGTTTGCGACCACATTCCAAACTTTTTCCGTATCAATGCCAAAATAGTCGTGCACCAAAACATCCCTCATTCCCGCAATTTTTTTCCAGGGAATATCCGGATATTGCCGGCGGAAATCATATGGCAAATTTTTAACCGCCTCTCCCATATTTTCAATTCGCTTAAAAACCGCGTCTTGTGTTTTCTTGTCGCCATTAAACTCTTTTTTGCTCAAATCCAAAGTATAATCCCGGATCGCCGCTATTGATTTCGCTATATCGTCAACCAATATTTCCGGATCTCTTTTTTTCATAAAATTGGAACTTGCTCGCCAAGGATTTCCTTTTTGAGCTTCGGGTGGATGCATTCGTATTCCACCAAATCAACTTTTCGGCCGAAAAGCTTCTCCAGATCGACTTTCAAACCGCCCAAATCCATCAAACTCCGACCGCTTTCCATTTTAATCAAAAAATCGATATCGCTCCTCTTCCTTTCGTCGCCCCGCGCGTACGACCCGAAAACCGCGGCTTTGACCACGCCGTATTCCTTAAATATCGCGTTCAATTTCGCCCGGTTTTTTGAATTGATAAAACCAACCTTCTTCATATCCCAATCCTACCACACCTCCAAATTTATTCAAAAGACCCGCTTGCGCGGGGCTTCAAATTCAATGCTTGCGTCAGTTCGTATTTAAATACATATTTAAATACGAATTTACTTTGGATTACGAAACAATTAAATTCAAATGCTTTGAAGGGGTCTAACCCTTGCGATTACGCAAGGGATAGACCCCAAATACAAAGCGTTTCGCAGTAATTCAAGAGAATTTAAATATGTACTTCTATTCCACCTCGATCCCCATATTGCGGGCGGTGCCGGCGATGGTTTTCATCGCGGCTTCGATCGTGCCGGCGTTCAGATCGGGCATTTTTTGTTCGGCGATCTTTTTTAATTGCGCTTTGGTGATTTTTCCCACTTTCTTTTTGTTGGGATTGCCCGAACCGGCTTCAACGCCGGCGGCTTTCTTTAAAAGCTCGGATGCCGGCGGCTGCTTTAATTTCAGCGAAAACGATCTGTCCTCGTAGATCGTGATCTCCACCGGAACCTTGAAGCCCATCATCGGGCGCGAAAGATCGTTGAATTGCTTGACAAATTCCGCCAAGTTAATGCCATGCGGCGCCAAAGACGGCCCGATCGGCGGCGCCGGAGTCGCTTTCCCCGCTTGTATTTGAAGTCCGATCACTTTCTTTACTTTTTTTGCCATTTTGTTTGTCGATTTCCCGCAACCAAGTAATTTCAGCTTGTTTCGGTTTTGCTCCGACTCAAACTGCTGGATTCGGAATATTCGGTTTTATATTTTATTGATCTGCAACGAATCCAATTCCACCGGCGTGTCGCGGCCGAACATACTCACCAGCACCTTGACCTTGCCGCGCTCGCGGTCAATCTCCGACACCTTGCCTTCCGAATCCTTGAACGGGCCATCAATGATTTTCACCGATTCGCCGATGATCACATCAATGTTAAATTCAGGCTCCGACATTTCCATCCGTTTTTTTAATTCGGTGATCTCTTCAAACGAAACCGGGATCGGCGTGGTGCCGGCGCCCACAAACCCGGTGACATTGGGCGTGTTTCTCACCACATACCAGGAATCGTCGGTAACCATCATTTCCACCAGAATATAACCCGGATAAATTTTTTCCTCAATGGTCTTGCGCTTGCCCTCCTTGATCTTAACTTTCTTTTCTTTGGGCACGATCACATTGAAAATCTTGTCTTCCATTCCCAGCGATTCGATCCTCTGTTTGAGATTTTTGGCCACCGCTTCCTCATAACCCGAGTAGGTATGAATGACATACCAATTTTTCTCGGACATTATTTGTTGTTTTGGCATATTGATAGCTTAAAGCTAAAATTGAAAAACTTAAAGTATAAACGCGAAAAGTTACTGGCCGATTACATATTTTTGAAGCAAAAACGCGAACCCGTAATCAAGCGAACCGAAAAACGCGGCCGTCACCAGTATAAAACCGATCACCAAAAAGGTATAGTTCATCAACTGCCGGCGGCCAAGCCAATTGACCTTCTTGACCTCGACGCGCACCTCCTTCAAAAATTTGACGATAAAGTTAACGATATTCATAACAAATATTTTTACCCTTCTTAAAAAAGCCCTCGGGGCTCTTAACGCATAATACCAAACATTCCGGCGAATGTCAAAGAAAAGCTAGGGTTGGCGCGAATCACATCAAGCAATTTTCCAAGAGATACTTGCGGTGTATCGGCTGTAATTCGGCTTGCTCGAGCGTTCTCCGGCAGAATGCCGCCATTTCGCTCTTCGCGGCCGCGTCAATATCGCCGGTTCTTTCAAAAACAATCCCGAACCGGGTTTCTTTTTTTATTTTAAACAACGGACTGGCGGACAGAAAATCGCGGATCTGCGGCATAATCTTGGCGTTGACCGGCCAATAGTTGCACGCGATGGATTCGCAATAATCAAAAATCACGAATCGCGCGTCGCCAATCCGCGGCAAAACATAGAGATTGTCGCGCTGGCTCAAATGAGGAAGCAAAAAATAGCTTGCCGAAACCGAGGCGTCCGCGGGTATCTGATCAATGAGATCGGCCATTTGAGCGGTATCGGGATGATCAACCGATTTCCAATTATAAACTGGATCCAGAATATAGGAATAATTGTAACCGTACAACAAATTCACCGACATCGCCAAAGATATAACCCAAATCGGAAACGATAAATTGATTTTGTCGAATTTACTTTGAATCGCGCTCCCGGCGCGGGATTTTCTCGGCGAATCCAGAAAATAAATGAAAACCGCGGCGGCCAGCGGAGCGAAGACCGCGTTATAATAAAGCCCGGCGTAAGAAAGATAGGCATAGGAACTTAATATGCGCGTGGCCGCCGCCGGCAGAAAAAGCGCGGCCGCCGCCGCGCAAAACGCAAGCGGAAGAAGCAAGGGAGCGATATATAACGCCATCGTCCACCATTTTTCCGGGAATTGGGTTAGAATCGCGCCGATCGCGGCGGGATTTGACGCATAGTTGACAATTCCGGATAAAAATCCGTTTTCAAACCCCGGATATAAATTACCGTAAGCATAACCGACGCCGGGATAATTCAATGCCGGCATCGCCAGCTTCATCAACACGACAAAATAAACAATTCCCAAAATTATCGCGATTCCGCCAACGCGAAATCGTTTGCCGAGCAGAACGGCAAAAATCCCGATTGCGACGGCCCATAACGCGAATTCCTCCTTAACCAGCAAAAGCAAAACAATGGAAATAAAATATCCGCGCCAATTCTTGCGCGACAAAAAATACAGCGCCGCGGTCAGGAAAAGCGGCGCGAAGGCGATTTCGTGGAAATCGCAGTTTACCGCTCCCTGTATGCCCGGATGCCCCAGGTAAAAAAACGCCAGCAGCAATCCCCAAAACGGGCTTAAACCGGATTTATACGCCCACAAACAAATAATCCCGGCGGGCAGAACCAATAAAAACGCCTGCGCCAGCAAAAGAGTTTGCGGCGCCGGGAAAAGGGCGTAAAGCGGCGCCAGCAGAATCAATATCGGATCAAAATGATCGCCAAAAACCAAGGGGACATTGCGGATACTGCTTTCCGGCGTTTCCATCCGGCTCAAATGCCAAACCGCCTGGTCGAAAATCGACAAATCATACCCGGTAAAAAAATTATCGTGCTTATGGATTGAAAACGCCGCGTAAAATATGAAAAAGAAAACGCAAAACCCGGCAACCGCCCATCCCGCGTTCCGCCAATTTTGCAACCAACGATTGCGCGACAATTTCCCCAAGCCCAGCGCCAAAGGCGCCGAAAGAAAAAAACCAAAAATAAAAATTCCGGCGATTGAGCCCCAGAAAGAATCAAAAAGCGGCGCGTACAAAAATAACGCCGCCGTCAGCCCCGTGATCACCCATAAAGACCAGAACCAAAAAATTTTTCTGTCAGCCACAAATTGCGCGGCGGCGTTTTCGCGCCGCCGATTAAAATACCGGGCTCATTGATCAAACATCCAGATTCTTCACAGTCTTGGCGCAGGTTTGGATGAATTTCTTGCGCGGCAAAACTTCGTCGCCCATCAGCATATCAAACACGCTGTCGGCTTCCTGAGCGTCTTCGATCCTGATTTGGAGCAGGATGCGGTTGCGCGGGTTCATTGTGGTTTCCCAAAGCTCTTCGGCATTCATTTCGCCCAAGCCTTTGTACCGCTGAATATTCAAACCCGGCTTGTTAAAGGTTTTTAAAATTTCATTTTTCTCGTCCTCGGTATACGCGTAACGGATATCTTTGCCGGCCGTCATTTTATAAAGCGGCGGCTGGGCGATGTACACATAACCTTTTTCGATGATCGGCCGGAAATAACGGTAAAAAAGAGTTAACAGCAGCGTCCGGATATGATTGCCGTCGGAGTCCGCATCAGCCATGATCACGATATGATGATAACGCAGTTTATCAATGTTAAAATCTTCGGCCACGGCCGTGCCCAGCGCGATAATCAATGCCTTGACTTCCTTTGATTCCAGCATCTTGTCCAACCGCGTGCGCTCGACATTCAAAATCTTGCCGCGCAAAGGCAGTATCGCCTGAAAGCGCCGGTCGCGCGCCTGCTTGGCCGAACCGCCGGCCGATTCGCCCTCCACGATATACACTTCGGAATCTTCCGGAGAACGCGAACTGCAATCCGCCAATTTACCCGGCAAAGACAAACCGTCCAAAATACCTTTGCGCAATACGGTTTCGCGCGCGGCTTTGGCCGCCTTGCGCGCCTTGTGCGACAATATGCATTTGTCAACAATACTGCGGGCATCGTTGGGATTGCGTTCCAGAAAATCGGTTAAAGCTTCAGACACCACGCCCTCCACCGCGCTTTTGGCTTCGGGATTGCCCAGCTTGCCCTTGGTCTGGCCTTCAAATTGCGGTTCGCGAATCTTGATTGAAACCACCACCGTCAGCCCTTCGCGCAAATCCTCGCCGGTCAGATTGTCATCGGCGGCTTTTAAAATATTGTTCTTGCGCACATAATCGTTGAAAACGCGCGTCATCGCGGTGCGAAAACCCGTCAAATGCGTACCGCCTTCCGCGGTGACGATATTATTGGCAAAACTTTGTTCGTAACATTCAAACTCATCGGTATAAATAAACGCCGCTTCAACCTGCACATCGTTTTTATTGCCTGAAATGTAAAACACATTGTCCTGAATCGCGTTTTTTCCGCGCGTCAAGTATTTCACGAACGAATACAACCCGCCCTCGAAATAAAACGAGTACGAAGTCTGGGGTTCGGACGATTTATTAATGACATTGACCTTGATACCCTTGGTCAAGTAGGCCTGCTGGCGCAAATGAGTGATAATCCGTTTGGGATCGTATTTGATTTCCTCGAATATCTGCGGATCCGCGTCGAATGTGATCGTCGTTCCGTGACTTTCGCATTTGCCGGCTTTTTTGACCGCCGCGCGCGGCTTGCCCCGATCATATTCCTGCACATAAAGCCCGCCATCGCGGCAAACCTCGGCTTTGGACCATGTCGATAGCGCGCACACCACCGAAACGCCCACACCGTGCAAACCGCCCGATACCTGATAAGCCTTATTTTCAAACTTCGCTCCCGCGTGCAAAGTCGTCAAAACGATTTCGAGCGCCGAAACTTTTTTCTGCGGATGAATGTCCACCGGAATGCCGCGGCCGTCATCGGAAACTTTTATGCGATTATCCGGCAAAAGCCAAACATTGATATTCTTGCAATATCCGGCCATGGCCTCGTCCAGCGAATTATCCACAACCTCCCAAATCAAATGGTGCAATCCGTCCAGCCCGGTCGAGCCGATATACATTCCCGGACGCCGGCGCACCGGCTCCAGCCCTTCCAGCACCGAAATATCCTTGGCGCTGTACGATTCGTTTTTCTTGTTTTTTTCTTCTTTTGCCATAGTGTAATATTATTTTGAAAAACAAGCGGTTTATTTTTTTACCCGCCACTCCGGATTTTTCTCGATCGCGCCGATGGTTTTTTCCTGCCAATCGCCGATCTCTTTTGAATCCAGCGTTTTTTGATCGGAGTGGAGATGGAATTTAAACAAAATGTTTTTATTTTTGCCGGAAATGTACGGCGCGCCGGATATTTCAAAACTTTTAATCAATTTCAGATTGTCCGCCGCTTTTACCGCGTCCATCACATCGCCCGACAATGTTTGAATCGGCATATCAACCGAAATATCGCGAATCGCTTCGGGATAAATCGACAACCGCTTGTATTCAATCTTCCGCGTAGCCATCGCCGATAACGCATCCAAACTTAGCTCAAAAACCGCCAACGGCCCCAATCCCAATGCCGCGCCAACCGCCGCGGCCAGTTGCCCGATAATGCCGATTTCCTTGCCGTTGGCAAAAACGCGCGCGCTCCGCGCCGGGTCAAAAAGCGAATCAACGCGGTCTCCCAGCGGCGCGCAGCGAAAATCCGCGATGCCCAACTTCCGGCAAACAAATTCCAGCGCGCCCTTCGCTTCAAAAAACGAACCGCCGCGGTCAAACCCGGACAGCATTGTCGGCTCCATCCGCAAATCCGGCGCGAAAATCCGCCCGATCTCAAATTGCCGCAAAATTTCGGTTTGCGAATTGGCCGCCGCGTTTTTCAGCAACCCCGGCAAAAGGCTGGGCCGCATAAACCTCAAATCCGCGTTAACCGGATTCTTAATCTCCAAAACATCATTCTCCCTAAAATCGAAATTTCGGCAATCGCCGGCGGATATGAAAGTGGAATTGCGCGTCTCGGTCCATCCGGCCGCGGCCAGCGCGTCTTTTGCGATGTTTTTCCACCGCCAAAAATAATTTTCCGCCGGCGGCGCGATTGTCGCCGCCGGCAATTTCGGATCAATCGCCTCATAGCCGCCGATACGGCCGATTTCTTCAATCAAGTCCTGCGGCGCGAAAACATCGGTGCGGCGCGTGGGCGACGCGACCTCCAGCGACAGCCCCTTGCCTTTGCGCACCGAAAAGCCCAGCGATTCCAATATCTTTTTCACGCGCGCGGTCTGCAATTGGATTCCCAACAGCTTTTCCGCGGTTTCCATTTCCAAAATAATCTTCTTTGGCTTTGCCGAAGCGGGATAGCGATCCACCGCGCCCGCCAAAACCTGTCCCCCGGAAATTTGGGCGATCAGTTCCGCGGCGCGCCGGGCAACCTCGGCGGTTTGGCCCGGATCAAGGTCATGCTCGAAACGCAGCGACGCGTCGGTCTGCAAACCAAGCCGGCGCGACGCCGCTCGCACCGACCGGCGGTCGAAATTGGCCGATTCGATCACAATCACGGCAGTTTTTTCCGAAATCTCCGCGCGCCGGCCGCCTTTGATGCCCGCGACCGCCAGCGGTCCGGTTTCATCGCTGATAACCAGAGTCTTTGAGTCCAGTTCGTATTTTTTTCCGGTCAGCGCGTCGATTGTTTCGCCGTTTCTCGCGAAACGCACGATAATTTTTTTGGCTTTTGTTTTTGAACCGACATTCTGAAGTTTGTCCCAATCAAACGCATGTAAAGGCTGGCCGGTTTCCAAGAGTACATAATTGGTCGCGTCAACCACATTGTTGATTGCGCGCATTCCGCACGCCTCAAGCCGCTCCCGCATCCATTTGGGCGACGGCCCGATCTTGACGCCGCTCACCATCATCGCCGTATAACGCCGGCAGGCTTCCGGATTTTCGATTTTCACATCCGCCAAAGTTTTGGCCGCGACCGCGTTTTTCATTTTATCCGCTTTTGCTTTGGGCAATATCAATTTTCGGCCCAAAACCGCACCAATCTCCCGCGCGATGCCGATATGCGCGAAACAATCCGGCCGGTTGGACAAAATTGAAATATCAAAGATCGTGTCCTTTCCTTTTTTTTCCATCCCCTCCACCTCAAAACTGTGCCGGATTATCAAATCCGCCAGAACTTTGGGTTCAGGCAATTTCTTCTCAAAAAACGATTGAAGCCAAGAATAGCTAAACAACATTAATTTAAAATGTAAAAATCAAAAATCAAAATGACAATGTAAAATTAAAAATTATTGAATTCCAAATTTTACATTTTGAACTGTCATTTTTAATTTTGATTTTTAAATTTTCATTTTTTTAGAATTGTTCCAAAAATCTCTGGTCGTTTTCGTAAAACAGGCGAATGTCGTTGACTTTATATTTGATCATCGCCAGCCGGTCCATTCCAATCCCAAAAGCGAACCCCTGCCAGAATTGCGGATTGACCCCCGCGTTCTTCAAAACATTCGGATGCACCATGCCCGCGCCCATCACTTCCATCCAACCCGTGCCTTTGCACGCCGAACAACCCTTGCCCGCGCAATGCACGCACCGCAAATCAACCTCGAACGATGGCTCGGTAAACGGAAAAAACGACGGCCGCAACCGGATATTGTCTTTTTCCGCGGTTGCCTTGGCGGAATTTTTCCCATAAACATCAAGTTCGGTTTCGGAATCGCAAAAAAACTGCTTGAAGAATTCATCGATAACCGCCTTGAAATTGGCCACCGAAAGCGCTTTGTCAACCATCAACCCTTCAATCTGATAAAAATTGGGCATATGGGACGCGTCAACCGCGTCGCGGCGAAAAACTCGGCCGGGCACGATCACTCGCAAAGGCGGCTGATGATTTTCCATATAGCGCACCTGCCCCGGACTTGTGTGCGGACGCAGAGGCGATCCGTCTTTTAAAAATAAAGTGTCAAACACATCGCGCGCCGGATGATCTTTGGGAATATTCAGCGCGTCAAAATTGTACCACTCGTTTTCGATCTCCTGGCTTTGAATAATCTCGAATCCCATCCCGTAAAAAATCTCAACGATCCGCCGCTCCACCAAGGTGAGCGGATGCAAATGTCCCACCCTCGGATTAATTCCGGGCAGAGTAACATCCAGCCAATCCTTGTCCGACCGCTTGTTTTTGTTTTTTTCCTTCAACTCCGACGCTTTTTTTTCAAACACCGCCAATATCTCTTGTTTTATCCGATTGGCCTTCACCCCGGCAACCCCGCGCTCCTCTTTAGACAGCGATCCCAAAGATTTGAAAAATTCCCCCAGCGTTCCATCCTTGTCCAAATATCTCTTGTTAACCGAAACCAGCTCATTCTCGCTTTGAGCCGCCCCGATTTCCGCAACCGCCTCCATCTTGATTTTTTCCAAATCCAAACTATCCATGTGATTTAAACAATATTGTATTTTACCTCAATCCTCATAAAAAAACAATCTTATTATCTTCCGACAATCCGCCATCTGGAATTTTGCTGTCCGCGCGGAATTTCCGGCGCGTTGATTCTCGCATTCGCAAACTCGCGCCGTTCCTCGTCGGAATATTCCACCGGCCGATGAACGCCGCATAGCAATACTCGCGCCCGAAAGCGCAGCCGATATGCGAATTCACCGCCCACTCCGCGTCCGGCAATCCGGATTTCACCAAAACCGACTTAACTTTAAAGCTGTTTAAAGCTGTTGAAATCAAATATCAACAAAGATTTAAAGCTGTTGATATTTGATTTCAACGGTTCCGTTAATCAATCGACGCCTCGCGTAAAAATTTAGTAATTCCGCCGCAACTGAACGCATCGTAAGCAAATTCTTTGTATTTTTCAATTGTTTCAAATTTATCCGCCAAAATATCCCGATCCACAATTAATCTATTCTTTTCTCCAAACGATTCGGCCAAGCTGCAGAAATTATAGTCTGCGGCCGCCCTAAAAGCCTTATCAAAATTATTTTTTAAGTCAGCTCCATCGATTAATTCAAATGGGTTAAAAACTTGTATATATGCATCAACATATTGCAGATGAATTTCGTCTTTAATCGTTCGCGCCTTATAGGAACCTTGAAAAATTTTCCCTACATTATTTTCTTTTGTATTTTTATAGTTCGTATAGCCAACGCCCACGCGCCGCATAAATGCGGTAATCCCGCCTTCCTTGATTTCTTTCAAAAGTAAGTGAAAATGATTCGGCATAAGGCAATATGCCAATATTTTAACTATCGGTCGCTGGGCTTTCCATTCTTTAGGCCAACTATACCGGTTAAAATTCGATTTCAATAAAAATGAGATATTGCGCAATTTGTTAACCGAGGACATTTCGTCATTGAAATATCTCAAAATATTCACAAACCGCCAACGGTCATTGGTATCGCTAACAATATCCATCCTACGATTGCCCCGGTTATAAACATGCACAAAATCACCAACAAAAAAAGGCTCTTTTCTCATAATAAAATTTTAACATACTTAATTTGTTGAAATTTGTTGAAATCAAATATCAACAAAGATTTAAAGCTGTTGATATTTGATTTCAACAGGCTATTCCAATGGCGCGATACAAAATACAAAACGCACCCCGTTGAGAGTGCTTGTAAAATTATGCTGCCATGAGCCGACGAAGGGATTCGGACCCCCGACCTACTGTTTACAAAACAGTTGCTCTACCGCTGAGCTACGCCGGCATTTTTGCAAAACAAAAATTATTTATAGTTAATAGTTTAAAACCAACTGGCAACGGCTCAAAAACAAATGCCGGCCAAACCAAACAACAATTAGTATATTACTTCAAATCGGCAAATTATCAAGTTTCAAAAAAGATAGCCTCGCGGTTATCTTTTTTACCATTTGAAAGGGTCTTTCATTTTTTTCTTTTTCGGATTGTGTTTTTTCTTGCCGCGCGGTTCCCGCGGCAGAACCTGCGCGGGCATCACCACTCTGCCGATCATCGGTTCGGCTTTAGCCTCCGCGGAACCCGCGATCGCGCCGCCGCCGGCCGCGTCTTCATCCGGCGCCGCTTCCAACTCAGCCGCCGATGTTTTCGAATCACGCTTGTAGCCGGTTTTTTTGGTTTTGACAATCGTTCTCAAATCGCGCCAGTAGTTGTCCAAGAGCGCTTCTTCCTTTTTTTTCTGGTTTTCGGCGCGCTCGCGCAATTTGACCGTATATTCGTTGATTTTGTTCTCGGCTTTCATAACCAACACGCGCACTTTCAAAAGTCTCTTTTGCACAAAATCAATCCAGGAAAAATCCTTGAAATAGCGGTTATTCTTCAATCGAGCCGCAAACCAGTTCTTGGCCGCATCGCGGAAGTTTAAAAGCTTCGCTTCAGGCGAAAGCTGCGCCTCTCGCATGGCTTGAGGCATATTCCGCGCCGCGATCACGCCAATACCCGCGACACTCCCGATGAAAACTATGGAAGCGATCAATTCAACCATAAATAGCTGATGGACAGGGTTAATGAGAAATGCAAAAAAACAATTATATTTCAAATCTGGCCGCTTTCTTGAGGACAATGTTCTCGCCCACTTTGGCAACGGTTTCCTCGATGAGATCTTTGACGGATTTCGACGGATTTTTGATCCACGGCGAAGCTAAAATGATTTCCAGATCATCACCCATGGCCGCAATTTGCAAGCAAAGCTCGTGCGCGAGGCATTTGAAATCATCGGAATTTGCCACAAAGTCGGTTTCGCAACGCAACTCGACCATCACGCCGATCTTGCCGTTCGCGTGAAGATACGCGTCAACCTTGCCCTGGCCGGTCGTTCGATCGCTCTTTTTGGACGCCAAATCCTTACCCCATTTTTTCAGAATTTCTTTGGCTTTTTCAATACTGCCGCCTTCTTCGACGGCTTTTTTGCATTCGCCAATGGAAATTCCGGTCTCATCGCGAAGCTGTTTGATAAGTTCAATGTTTGCCATAAAATAATCAATTTCGAAATACGAATCTCGAATATTGAAACAAATTCGAATTTTTAAAACAGGATTCCGTTTTCAGTATTTGCTTTTCGATATTCGATATTGTTTCGGATTTCGGATTTCGATATTCGGATTTACTTTGATTCCGTTGCGGGTTTTTCCGCGATAGCTTGCTTGCCGGCCAAAACCGCTTCCTTAACCTTGCCCAAGATATAGGTCATCGACGACATCGAGTCGTCATTGGCAATGATCGAATAATCGGCCAAGTTGGGATCGATGTTAACATCGGCAATGCCGATCACCTTCACGCCATTTTCGCTGGCTTCCTTAACCGCCAATTTGTCCTTCTTCATATCGAGAACGAAAATGGCTTCGGGCATTTTCTCCATCATCTTGATTCCGCCCAGCTTCTTTTCCAGAACTTTGATCTCCTTTTGGATCTCGGACTGCTCTTTTTTGGTGTATTTTTCAAACTCGCCGGCCGCGGTCTTGCGCTCCAGCTCTTTGAAATAGTCAATGCGTTTTTTGATAATTTTGAAATTGGTGAAGGTTCCGCCGAGCCAGCGTTCGTTGACATAGGGCATATCGCCCGCCAGCGCCGCTTCTTTGACCATCTTCTTGAACTGGGTCTTGGTGCCCACGATCACGATTGTTTTGCCTTCGCCCACGATTTTTTCAATATAATCCAAGGCCGCTTGGAATTTATCAACCACTTTTTCAAGATCGATAATGAAAACCGTATTGCGCACGCCAAAAATATAAGGCTTCATCTTGGGATGAATCCTTGATTTCTTATGGCCGAATTGCAAGCCCGCTTTTGACATTTCTTCAACTGAAAGATTGTTATTCATTGTTTCTTGGTTTAACCTGTAAAATATTTCCACTTAACAGGCGCTAATTATCATATTTATAATTCATATCACATCCCGCCTCTTTTTTCAAGCCTTTGGGCAACCGGCTCGCCCGCTTGAAGCCTCTTGCCAATCATCGCTTTTTGCGTTATACTTGGTTTATCATCAAAAATGAGTGATTTTTATCGTTAAAAACGAACGATTTATTTTTCTATGAAAAAAGACATCCATCCCAAATATTATCCCGATGCGCAGGTGAAATGTTCGTGCGGGAAAACCTATTCCATCGGTTCGACCAAGGAATACACCGAAACCGAAACTTGTTCGTCCTGCCACCCCTTCTATACCGGCAAGGCCAGATTGGTGAACGCCATGGGACGCGTGGACAAGTTCCTGAAGAAGGTTGCCAAAAAAGACACTTTCGCCAAAAAAGCGAAATAATCTCAAAGCGGGAAAACTTTTTTGCCCAATCATTAAAATGACGCAAGCTCTTTCTCCCCGGCAAGAATACGATAAAATTCTCAATCAACTCAGCGACCCTGAGTTGATTTCCGATTGGGAAAAGTTCGAAACCCTCAACAAAAGAAAGTCATTTCTCGAAAAATTGATCGAAAAAGAAAGCGAGATCAGAGAAATCGGCAACAAAATCGAAGAAAACCGGCTCATCATACTCTCCGAAGAAGACCCCGAATTGACATCGCTGGCCGAGGTTGAAAACGAACAATTAAAGGCTCGGCAAACGATTCTGGAAAAGGAATCGCAAGAATTGATCAAAAGCGAGAACAAACCGGCCGGACCGGATGCCATCGTGGTTGAAATCCGCGGCGGTACCGGCGGCGAGGAAGCGGCGCTGTTCGCGGCGGATATTTACCGCATGTACGCGCGCTTTGCCCAAACCAAAGGCTGGAATCAAAAAATTCTGGACTCAAACCAAACCGAAATCGGCGGTTATAAAGAGATAATTTTTGAGCTCAAAGGCAAGGGCGTTTGGGAAGCGATGAAATACGAAGGCGGCGTGCACCGCATCCAGCGCATTCCTGAAACCGAAAAAAACGGCCGCATCCACACTTCAACCGCGACCGTGGCCGTCTTGCCCAAACCGAAAAAGAGTGAAATTTCCATCCGGCCCGATGAAATCAGGATTGAATTTTGCCGGTCGTCCGGCCCGGGCGGCCAGTTCGTGAACAAACGCGAATCCGCGGTGCGCATCACGCATATCCCAACCGGACTGGCGGTGTTTTCGCAAACCGAACGCAACCAACTTCAAAACCGCGAAAACGCCATGGCCCTGCTTGAATACCGCTTGCAGGAAAAACGCACGGCCGATGAAAACGCGGCCTTTGGCGGCGCCCGCAAGGAACAGATCGGCGGCGGCGAGCGCAGTGAAAAGATCCGCACTTACAATATTCCGCAAGACCGCGTCACCGACCATCGCATCAAAAAAAGCTGGCACGACATCGAAGGCATCTTCAACGGCAACATCGAAGACATCTCCAAATCCCTGCAGGAAGAATTGGATAAACCGGAATAATGGCGCATTGAGCCATAAATTGAAAGAACAAACCGCTTTATGCGGTTTTTGCTTAATTTCTTTGAATCGCGAAACAGCGAATTCTGAAATCAATTTTCGGCGTAATCGCGAAAATTTGATTTCAGAATTCGCGCGGTTGCCGCCGCGTTTGATTTAAATCGTATTCAAATATGATTTCGGCGGATTACCTTCCCTCGATCGCGGCAATATCGTCCGCGTACCCTTGGGCGATCGCCACGACATTGTCGCCGTAGAAACGGTACTTGGTGTTCACCGTGCCGGCAAAGTAGATCATTGCCGCTTTCCATTCGCCCGCCGTGGTTTGGCTGGTGGCGCCGTAGTCGGAAACATACAAAGCCGTGGCCATAAACGCGTCATTGATGTTCCAAGGGTTTCCCGGACGGCCCAAAACCGCCTGCAAGCGCGACGCGTAAAGCTTCCATGTGGACGGAATAAATTGCCCCGGACCCATCGCGCCGCCGTAACCGAAACTCATCGGGCAGGAAACCCGGGTCGCGTGCGGATCTTTGCCGATCGCGGTAACGATTTCGATAAACGGCGCCACATCGCGCGTCGGCTTCATTACCTTGGCGGTGGCGGCGCCGGTCCTGATATTAATACCCGCGCCAGTCGCGTCGTTGGTCATATAACACTGACCCACATTTTTGCCCAGATTCGATTCCTGCGTCAAAATCGCCAATAAAAACGCCGGCCGCACTCCGGTCGCCGCGCCCGCGGTTTTGGCGATCTGGTAGGCCTGTTCAAAGTTCGGCGCGTCCGAATCGGCGACGCCCGCCAGCGAAAACAGCCTTTCCCTGATTTTTTGAATCACTTGCGCGGTCAATTTTTTGGCTTCGGTTGTTTGCTTTAATTCGGCATCTTTCACCAAAAGAGTTTTGTTGTATTCGGCTTTGGCTTGTTCGTGCGCCTGCCTTTGCAATTCTTTCATTTTGGTGGTTTCTTCCAAATCGCCCTTCTCGTTTTCAAGGCCGACTTTCTGATCCTCCAATGATTGTTTCAACCCTTTGATGTCCTGCAAAATCCGGTTTGATTTTTCGTTCAAATTTTCCAGATAAACCAGATTGTCAAAGAAATCCGACAATTTCCGCTCGGCCAAAAGCGATTGAATCAGCGGCGTCTGGTCGGCATCGTCAATGGCGCGCACGATCGTCGCCAGATATCTTTGCGAATCGCTAATCTTTTCGCCGGTCGTTTTCACCGAATCCTCGGTATCGCTAATCTGGAGCGTGATGTCCCCGATCATCGCATTGCTCTTCTTGATCTGAATTGCCAGCGAATCGGCTTTCTTCTTCAACGCCGAAATTTGGTTCTGCAAGGTTTTTTTCTCTCCGGCGGTTTTGGTGATGTCGGAATCATACTGCTTCAATAACGATTCGTATTTGTCCAGAAGCGACTGGCAAGTCGCTTTGTCGGTGCACTCGCCGGTTTCAATCGTTGTCGCTTGCGCGAATAATTCCCGCCCGGACGCGGACAACAATATCAATGCCGAAAAAATCGCGATTATTGGTTTGGTATTCATTGTTAATATATTTACTACTCTAAATTGCGAAACTAGCGAATTCTGAAATCAATTTTCGGCGTAATCGCGGAAATTTGATTTTAGAATTCGCGCGGCAACCGCCGCGTTTGGTGAAAATTGACTTCCCAAAAACTGAAGTCAAATTTCCCCAAACGCTAGTTTCGCAATTCAAAGTATATTAGCTGTTACACTCCCACACTACCTATCTTAACGCAAACGCCCGCGATTTTGCAACCGCGGGCGCCGTAAACAATCGGAAAACTACTTCTTCGCCGTCGGAGCGGCTTCTTCTTCGGTAACCACATCCTTCTCCTTTTTCTCCACTGTGCCGACTTCCTCGACTTTTTCTTCAATCGGTTTTTCCAGTTCTTCTTCCACTTTTTGCACCGGAGCGGCCAAAGCCACGATCTCGTCGGGATTCTTGAGCAATTCCACTTTATCGCCGATGATCAAATCCTTAACCAGAATGGCATCTTCGAAAGTGGCGAGTTTGGAAATGTCAACCTTGATTTCGCGCGGCAGATCGGCCGGCAGAGCTTTCACGGTAATATCGGAGATATTTTTAACCAATGTGCCTCCCAAATCTTTGACGGCCGGCGATTCGCCTTCGAACACCAGCGGCACTTCGGCTTCGATTTCTTTGGTCAAGTCCGGCTGATAAAGATCGGCATGGATGATATTGCCCGACACCGGATCGGTGTCAATGTCGTTGATCAGCACCATAAAACTGTTTTTTTCGCCCTCGACCGCCAGAGATATCAACGAGCTTTTGCCCGACTGGCGAAACATCTTCACGAATTCTTTGATATCGACCGCGATGTTCTTGTTGGCAATACCCGGGCCGTACAATACCGCCGGAATAAACCCGTTCTGGCGCAATTCTTGCGTGTCGCGGCCAAGTTCTGTTCTTGATTTTGATTTAAGCGTAAGCATATAATTTTGGTTCTCCGCAGAGATGAACTGTTTTAGTGATTATTTAATATCGAAATTATTCGAATAATAGGCAAATTCGGCGCTGAAAACCCGCCCTTGGCAATCAACGCAGATCGGTATTTTCAAGCGGTTTTGGCCGGGTTCAACTTCATCCATGGCCAAACGAAACTTCCGTTCCGCGCCCGGCTCGATGCACTTGTGAACAAGATCGTGGCCGCATTCCGAATAAGGATATGCCGTCCAATTATGATCTTCGGTTTCCCTCTCGATCAAGTAAGGATAACACGACGAAAAACATATTTGCCGATTGAAATTGTTTTTAATCGCCACTTCAAGCGAATCGCCGATTTTGTAGTCGGCTCGGTCAATGGATATCCGCACTGGCTTGACCGCCAACTTGAAAGACAAAAAAACAATAATTCCCGTTACCAGCGCCGCCACCGCTATTTTAATGTAAATTTTAAACATGGCTTCTAAAAAAATCGCTTATTGCCGCATCCACCAAGAAAAACGCGATAACAGATTTTAAGAAAAGCCGCTATTTCTCTTGTACTTTAAACCTTTTTTCTAAATTTTTCAAGATGGGCGCCATTTCGGTGTATTCCAGTTCCCCCATTCCCAGCATCGCTGGCCCAAAAAACCCTTGCCGCCGGATGTCTTCGGCTTTTCGGGAAACGCGCGATCGGACATAATCCCAATACGGCTGATCAAAGCAATCCGCGGCTTCGGTGAGCTTGCCATTATGAATGCCGTAGGCCGCGGCGCTCACGATCGGCGGCCCGTCGAAAAACGAAATCGCGGTATTCTGCTTGACCGGCATTAGCGGGCCGTGATGCGATCCGCGCATAAACCCGGCCACCAGATGTCCTATCGAATAGGGCGACAAAATTTCCCCCGATCCCGGAAACCCCTTTTGCGTTCTGAGGGCCGTGATGCGATCCGCGCATAAACCCGGCCACCAGATGTCCTATCGAATAGGGCGACAAAATTTCCCCCGATCCCGGAAACCCCTTTTGCGTTCTGACAATCATCACCGGATCGTCTTTTCCGGCATATTTGCCGGCAATGTTGTGCAAACGGGTGGTGCTGGCAACCGCCGCGATTTCGCCGTCGGCGCGCGAAACAATCGACTCGATCGCGAATCTTTCCTGATCGCGCAACAACACCGCGATATCATAGATTTCCTCGGGAGATTTCAGTTCAATGGATTTTGCTTCATCCGAAGGCAATAAATCAACAATGCGAAAGACATATCCCTGCCGGATTTTCGGCGAAATCACCAAGCCGGCATTGTGCATCGGATCGCAAAACGACAAATAGAGCGGCAAATTAAACGCTCCCGGATCGGTTTTGTCCGCGGCAATCATCAAGAACGGCTCGGCGTCGCGTTCTTCAAATTCCATTTCCGCGCACGCCGGCCCCAGCCCTTTGCATGTTCCGCAAAATTTGAGATTTAACAAATCCTGGCCCGCGCCGTAAAGCCCCTGATCTTTGGCGACTTTCATTCCCGCGATAAACGCGTCCCAGCAAAGCCGGTGCACTTTTTCATTTTCAATACCTTTGTTGTGCGTCGCCAAAATCGCGATGTCGTCGCCGGTGAAACTAACGCGCCAATCAATCAAAATTCCCTTGCTTTTCGTTTTGATGTGATTTTCCACCGCCGCCAGCAAATCTTTTGACGGGCGGATATGCCCGCCGATCGCGCCCAAATCCGCCTTGATCACGCTAATCGTTATTTTCATAATGTTAATTTAAACTTCTTTATTTAGATTATAGCAGAAAACGCGCAATGGCAAAATCAAACCTCGCCGATTGTCAAACCTCGCCGGCAATCGAATTCAATCTTTCAACGGACGGATTTTGACTTTGATGTTTTCTTGCTCGATCAAGTGGCGATTCTGTTTTGCCGGCAGGCCTTCGGAGCCGCGCGAAGACAAGCAATGTTTGGCGTTAACCAGCGCCAGCTTCATTGAATATTCGACATCGTTGCCGCTTGCCATCATTCCCGACATAAATCCTGAAGCGAACGCGTCTCCGGCGCCGGTGACATCGACAACCTTAAAGGGTTTTAATTTTGCCTCATAGATTTTCTCGCCGGCAATGATTATCGCGCCGTCCTTGCCTTTCGTGATCACATTGATTTTCGGATGCATATAGACGATTCTTTTGATAATCCTTGCTTCATCGGCGCAATTCGCTCCCGTCATCGCCGCGGCCTCCTCAAGATTCAATATCAAAACATCAATCCGCGCCAGCAGACCTTTAATGCACGCCCGCCCCATCTCCAGTTGTGAATTGCCCAAATTGGCCGCCACCATCGCGCCTTGTTTTTTGGCATGCGCGGTGATTTGCTCGGTCAGACGGCATAATTTGCCCGACAACGGCGCCAAATAAAACAATTTGGCGTTCATTTTGTCCCATTGGATATTTTTGTTTTCCAACAATTCCGACGCGCCGCGATAAACCAAAATCACGCGATCCATCCCCGGAGCGTTCAGCACCACGGAACTGTTGGTGGAAATTTTATCGGTTTTCACCGCCATTGAAGCGTCAACGCCCAATCCTTTCAGATACTCAATCGCTTCACGGCCGGGAATGTCGTCGCCCACCATGCCGCAATAGGCGGTATCAAGACCCTGCGCGGCGAATGTCCGGGCGGTATTCACGCCGCCCCCGCCAAAGGCAAACCGCGTTGCGGGAACATCGATTTTTGATCCCAGATCAAAAACCAAATTCTTTGCCGGAGTGAAATGCGCGCTTTTTTTAACGAATTTTGGCGGCAGATCCATAAACGCGTCCCACGCCGCGCTCCCGAAAGTAATTGCATCAAACATAGAGTTAAAATAATTTTCAATTTCCAAACAAATAAAACAAACTCGAGTGTTGACAAAGTCAATTTTTATTATAGTCTTAAAACGAGGTGATTTTCATACATACATTGATAGGCACAATCGCAGGGTTTTTGCTATATCTGATAGTGGTGATCCCAAATTTAGATTTGATCGTTAAAAATAATCTGATCGAAATCGTAGCGATCCTTTTTGGTTGTGTATTAGTCTATGCGGGATCATATATCGGAGATAAATTGGCAAATTAAAGTTGCCTTTTTTATTTCCGCAGACCGCCCAATTTGATAATCGTTTTCATCACGCTGTCGGGATTGAGCGACATGGTTTCGATGCCTTCTTTCATAATAAATTCCGCGAATTCCGGATAGTCGCTGGGGGCTTGGCCGCAAATGCCGATATATTTGCCTCTGGCCTTGCAAGCTTTGATCGCCTGCGCCACTAAAATTTTCACTGCTTCGTTGTTCTCGTCGGCAATGTGCGTGAGCTGGCCGGCATCGCGATCCAAACCCAGTGCCAACTGCGTCAAGTCGTTGGAACCGATCGACATTCCGTCGAAAATATCCAAAAATCGGTCGGCTAAAATCACATTGGAAGGAATCTCGCACATCACCATAATTTTCAAACCGTTGGCGTTTGATTCCAAACCGTTCTTTTTCATCACATCGATAACTTTCCCGCCTTCCTCAACCGTACGGCAAAAAGGAACCATCACCCACACATTGTCCAAACCCATAGCTTCCCTCACTTTTTTAATCGCCGCGCATTCCATCGCAAACGCCGGCTCGAAGCGCGGGTCGTAATAACGGGACGCGCCGCGCCAGCCGATCATCGGATTGGATTCCAAAGGCTCATAGTCTTTGCCGCCCAACAGCGCACTGTACTCGTTGGTTTTAAAATCCGAAAACCGCACGATCACATGTTTGGGATAAAACGCCGCGGCGATCGTAGCAATACCTTCGGCGAGCTTATCCACGAAAAATTCTTTTTTGTCTTTGTAGCCGGCGGTGATCCGCTCAATCTGCGCCTTAACTTTTTTGTCTTTTAATTTAGCGAAATTTATCAACGCCAGCGGATGCACTTTCACTTTGTCGGCAAAAATAAATTCCACTCGCGCCAATCCCACGCCGTCATTGGGCAAAAACGACGCTTTGAACGCGCCTTCGGGAGTGCCCACATTAAGCATAATCTTTGTCGGCAATTCCGGAACCGCGCCCAGATCGTATTCTTTTTTCTCATAAGGAATTTTTCCGGCGTAAACCCGGCCTTCCAACCCCTGCGTGCAATCGGCCGTGGCCATCACCCCGCTTTTTAACGCTTTGGTGGCGTTTCTCGCGCCCACGATGCAGGGCGTGCCCAGTTCGCGCGAGACAATGGCCGCGTGGCAGGTTTTGGTGCCTTCGTCGGTCACGATCGCCGAAGCGATGCGCATGATCGGCACCCAGTCCGGATCGGTCATATTCGTAACCAAAATCTCGCCTTTCTTGAATTGGTTGATCTGTTTGACATTGGGAATGATGTGGATTTTGCCCTGGCCGATCTTGTTCCCCACGGCGATTCCGGTTACCAGCGGTTTGGCGTTGGTTTTAACTTCATATTCTTCGTACACATTTTTGCCTTCGTTTCCGGCATAGATGGTTTCGGGCCGCGCTTGAACAATGAACAACTGGCCGCTCTTACCGTCTTTGGCCCATTCAATGTCCTGCGGCCCTTGGTAATGCTCTTCGATGATCACCGCCCATTTGGCCAGCTGTTCGGCTTCTTTGTCGGTGAGCGAAAATTTCGCCCGATCCTTCGCCGAAACTTTCATTTCTTTCAAGCCGACTTTCTTGTCAAAAATATATTTAATGTCTTTGTTGCCCAATGTTTTGGAAATAATCGCGGTTTTTCCAGCTTTAAGGGCGGGCTTAAAAACATAATATTGATCGGCCACCACATGGCCTTTCACGATCATTTCCCCCGCGCCGTAGATTGAATTTATCAATACCGCGTTGCGAAATCCGGTTTCCGTGTCCAAGGTAAACATAATCCCGGCGGAAGCCATATCCGAACGCACCATTTTCATCACGCCCACCGACAGCGCCACTTTGAGCGTGTCAAAACCTTTTTCGGCGCGATAAACGATCGCCCGATCCAAATACAACGACGAAATGCATTTCTTCACCGCGTCCAGCAGTTCCGCGGGCGTATCGATGTTTAGATAAGTTTCGTGCGCGCCAGCAAACGACGCTCCGGCCAAATCTTCCGCGGTCGCGGACGACCGCACCGCCACATTCAAATTTTTGGTTTTGTAATATGCCGACAATTCCTTGTAGGCCGCCAAAATTTCATTTTTAAAATCCGGCGGAAATTCTCCTTTAAGCACCAGATTGCGCGCGGCAATGCTGGCTTTTTTGAGCTGTTTTAGATTATTGACATCCAAGCCGTTGAATATATCTCCCAATTTTTTATCGATCCCGTTGAATTTCAAATAACGCCAAAAAGCCGTGCTGGTGGTGATAAATCCGTTGGGCACCGGCACGCCTTTTTCGCCCAGCTGGGAAAACATCTCGCCCAACGACCCGTTCTTCCCGCCCACCAACTCCACATCCTTCTTGGTCACCTCCTTAAACCAAACCACATTTTTCTGGTTGATATTTTGATTGATATCTTGCTTCATATTTTGATTTTCTGTTTCCATAGTATTGTTTTAATCCGCGATTAGATTTTTAATAATTTTTATCATTATTTCTTTTTCTTTCCGATCGCTTTGGGCAACCAACAACGCCAATGCCGTTAACGCGTTATCATTAATTTTGCGCTCGCCCGACTGGCGATAAAGCGTGTTTGTTTTGTCCAAAAAATATACAAACAAAAACGAACCGATCCGCTTGTTGCCATCAGAAAACGGATGGTCTTTGATAATCAAGTATAGCAAATGCGCCGCCTTGTCTTCAAGCGCGGGATATAAAACTTGGCCACCAAACGACTGATATAGCGCGCCGATAATTCCCTCAAAATTTCCGTCTCTTTGGCTACCAAAAAGGTCGCTTGCCTCGCTTTTACCCATTAAATCCACCTTAATTTTGGCGATAACCTCAACGCAATCATCATATTTCAAAACATACTTTGTTTTTGCGCCCTTACTCTCCGAAATCTCACCCTTATCGTATTGCTCAAGCAAAGAAAGTGTTTTCGCGTAACCGGAAAGCAAATTCAAAATTTCGCTTTCTTGTCCCGCCAATAATTCCGTCTTTGATTTTTCTTCTAAAAAATAAATCACGCTTTGCAGTTCCGCAAATTTCTCTTTTGCCTCCAAAATCCTCTTTTCGTTGATTGCGTAACCCTTAACCAAATAATTTTTTAGCATTTTAGTTGCCCAAATACGAAACTGCGTTGCTCGCGCCGAATTAACCCTATAGCCAACCGATATGATTACATCCAAATTATAATAATCCACTTTGTATATTTTTCCATCCGCCGCAGTTGTTGCAAAATTTGCAACAACTGATTTTTTAAATAATTCTTTTTCTTTAAAAATATTCTTAATATGACGAGAAACTGCCGATTTATCCCTGTTGAACAAATCTGCAATCTGATCCAGCGAAAGCCACGCAGTTTCCTTTTCAAGCCGCACGCTTAACTCCACCTCGTTTTTCGCGGTTTTGTAAATAACTATTTTATTTTGCCCAATTTTTTCCTTCATATTTTTTGGCACCACACCTCATTTTGATTATTTCCATAGCCGCGGCATCATATTCCAGCAAATATCAAAAGTTTCTTTTGAAACAAGATTGCGATGGTTATTCATGATGTAAGGTAAATTTCTGATGCCGGCGCCGGGGTAAACGCCAACGATTTTCGCGTCTTTGTCGGCAATGGTAATAATCTTTTGTTTATTAATGTCCACTCCCGCCTCGCGCAGACCGTAATCGGCCACATCGCCAATATCTTTATAACCGGAAATCCAACCGCCCAGACACTCCGCAAAATATGCCCCCGCACCACAGCTTGAATTGATACACATTGCTTCATCGCCCAAAGAATACACATAAAATTTCGATTCCATAACAGTGTCATCCGGCGGCGCCCAACCGATCGAATCACCCGCTTTCTCCGCCGCATCCATACCAACGAAAATGGTTTTATATTTTTTAACCCCAAAAGGGTATTTTTGCATAAAAACGACACCGGCAACCAATATAATTGCCAAACCAATGCCTGCACCGATGAAAACATTGATTTTGGGACGCGCCATATCAATCAATCACTTCAAGCACGCCAACACTCGCGGAATCGCCTTTGCGCGCTTTGATTAGTGCGTTATAAATTTCCGACCAACGAGAAACTTCAACAATACTCCGCCGGCTTTGCCACGGGGTAGTTTATTTTAAATCCATTATTTTTTTCATAATTTGCGGCACTTCACTTTTAAAATATTTTTTAATTTGACCCCAATTCGCTTTAAATTTTATTTCCGGGTCAGAATCCGCCTCCGCGTCTTCAAAATAGGCCAAACTCTTTAAAATGTGGTGATAATCGTGCGCTACGCTTGGATATTGTTTCCCCAACCTTCTAACGATATTTTCCAGCGGCTCAATATTCTTGGAACACCAATACAAATCAAAAAAATCCCGCTTTCGGCCTCTTTGCGAGATAGCGATAATTTTCATCACCGCGATATCCCGGCTCGTCAAAATATTGATCGCCCCATGCTTGATAAAATCATCTGCCGGTATAAAAAAAGGATAAGCGATAAAACTCGCTTTCGCACCGAATAATTCGCCATAAATCGTATTTTCTTCATCGAGATTTGTTTTCCAATCGGCAATATCTAAAAAATTGGCCAAAACTTTTTTGGTATCAAAGCTTCGTCCGGCCATAAAAAAATCCAAATCGAATGATTTGCGATGCCCTGCCTGTAATGCCAGCGCCGTGCCGCCCGCCAAGTACCAGCCGCTTCCTTCCAGCCAAGTTTGAGACGACAAAAAATCAAACGCAATTTTGGTTTGTGGCGGTAAAATTCCAAAATTCAATAATTTTCCAGAAGCAGTTTCCATGCATTTTTGGTGCGCGGACGCAAACAGCGCGATTTGTCCACGATCTTTTTTATCAGCGCTTTGTCGTAATAATCCCACATCCATTTTACCTCGGCATCGTTGCCGAAATCCAAAATCCGCTCAATCACATATTGCGCGTTTTTTTTAGGGTCTATATTTTTGGGATTAACATCCCAAAACAATGCCTGCCGGAATTCCATTGTCTCCATACTGCTATTTTACCACATTTTTTTGAATTACGAAATGCGTTGAGGCGAGCGTTTCGTAGTTCAAAAATTTCAAAACAAAATCCCGCAAAAGCGGGAAATTGAAAAAATACAATTTACCGGGGTCGCACCCCTGCTTCGCTGAAGCTACGCAGGGGAACGACCCAAAATACAAATTCCTATACAGAATTGACAGTGTTTTTGATGCTTTCCACGCTTTCGGGATTGGCCAAGGTGGATAGGTCGCCCAGTTCTTCTTTGGTGAAAACCTTGCGCAAAATGCGGCGCATTATTTTGCCCGAACGGGTTTTGGGCAGATCGGCCACAATGAAAACCTGGTGCGGAGTGGCAATCGGACCGATCGTGGAACGAATTGCCGCCACGACTTTTTCTTTTAATCCCTCAACATTAGATTGGCTTTTGGGCACCACAAACGCCACCGGCACTTCGCCCTTTATCTCATCCACCACGCCCACCACCGCGCATTCGGCCACCATCGGTTCGTGGCACGCCGCGCTCTCCAGTTCGCCCGTGGTCAAGCGATGTCCCGCCACTTTGATCATATCGTCGGCGCGTCCCACCACCCGCAACAACCCGTTTTTATCGCGATAACCTAGATCGCCGGAAAAATATAGTTTGTTTTTATACTGGCTCCAATAAGTATCAATAAATTTTTGTTCATTACCCCAAACGCCGCGCAACAACCCCGGAGTAAACGGCGGCACCAGCACCACGCTGCCTTCTTTGTCCGCAGGACAAATTTTGCCCGCCTCGTCAACCACGCGAATACGAATCCCCGGCAGCGGCAATCCGGTATGTGCCGGCTTGAACGGCCCGATTCCCGGCAAAGATGTCGCCACAATCCCGCCGGTTTCGGTCTGCCACCAAGTATCCAGGATGGGACATTTCTTTTTTCCCACCTCGGTAAAATACCAGTTCCACGCCTTCTCCGAAATCGGTTCGCCCACCGACCCCAAAACCTGCAATGTTTTTAACGAATACGGCTTCAAAATTTCCGTACCGTTTTTCATAAACATTCTAATCGCCGTGGGTGCGGTATAAAACACGGTCACACCGTATTTATCAATCACGCTTGCCCAACGATCGGGATTGGGATAATCCGGCGAGCCCTCAAACTGTATAAAGGTTGCACCGTTCAATAGCGGGCCATAACAAGAATAAGTGTGTCCGGTCACCCAGCCGATATCCGCCGTAGACCAGAAAATATCATCATCGGTTAAATCAAAAATCCATTTATCGCTGGCATAGGCCGAAACCATATACCCGCCGCAAGTATGCATCGCCCCCTTGGGCTTGCCGGTGGAGCCGCTGGTGTAAAGAATAAACAACGGATCTTCGGCATCCATTACCGCCGGCGCGCATTCATCGGATTCGCCGCGAACAATTTCTTCATACCAAACATCGCGCGCTTGCGTCCACGGCACTTCATTCCCCGCGCGCTTGACCACCACCACCTTCTCTACGGCCGTGCCGCTCAATGCTTCATCAGCCTGTTTTTTCAGATCAACGATTTTCCCGCGGCGATAATAACCGTCCACCGTGACCAGAACTTTGGCGCCCGCATCCTGCAAGCGCACCTGCAAGGCCGCCGCCGAAAATGCGGAAAACACCACTGAATGCACCGCGCCGATGCGCGCGCACGCCAAAATGCTCACCACCACTTCGGGGATCATCGGCAAATAAATTCCCACCCGGTCGCCCTTTTTGACGCCAAGTTTTTTTAAAGCGTTGGCAAACTTATTCACCTGGCGGTATAAATCGTAATAAGTGATGATCCGCGCCGGCTGGGCGGAATCGTCCGGCTCCCAGATCAGCGCCACCTTGTTTTTCCGCGCCGCCAAATTCCGGTCCAAACAATTCTCCGCAATATTCAACTTCGCCCCCGCAAACCACTTGATATGCGGCGGCGTGTCCATATAGGCCTTAGTCCACTTTTTGCGCCAAAGCAACTCCTTGGCAATGGTTTCCCAAAACTTCACCGGATTTTTCTCGGCGAGCGCATAAACCGCCCTTGACTTCAACCAAGCCCGCTTCTTCGCCGCCGCGTCCGGCCAATACAATTCCCCTTTTTTAATCATGGATTTTTTAACTTTATAGAGATATTCGCTAAGTTGAAAATACTATTCACATCACACTATGAACCCGCACCGGTGATGGGAATCATTGAAATCATTTGATTCCTTAATTTTCGCACTTTTAGTGCGGTTTTTAAATGTGATTTCAATATATAGTTCAACCCTGATAGAGTTTCGTCTCTATTGGGGTTTATTATTTTAATTCGCGCCATCAATATACGCGAAATTATTAACTCGTTTTTTCATTTTAGATTTTATTACCCACGAATTCGGCAAATTCCGCCAGGCGGGTGGAATAGCCCCACTCGTTGTCGTACCACGCCACGATTTTGACCATATTGCCGTTGGCCATTGTCAGCCCCGCGTCAACGATTGAGGAATAGCCGCTGCCGATATAATCGCTGGAGACCAGCGGCGCGGTTTCGCAAAACATAATGCCTTTGAGCGGCTTTTTCTTGGAAGCCAATTCCAAAGCGCTGTTGACTTCGGCGGCGGTAGTTTCCCGGCCAAGTTCGCAAACCAAATCCACCACCGATCCGGTCGGTACCGGCACGCGCAAGGCAATGCCGTCCAGCTTGCCTTTCAAATCGGGAATCACCTTGCCAATGGTTTTGGCCGCGCCCGTGCCGGTGGGAATAATATTCAATCCCGCCGCCCTGGCCCGCCGCAAATCGTTATGCGGCAGATCAAGAATTTTTTGGTCATTGGTATAGGCGTGCACCGTGGTCATAAAACCTTTCACGATGCCGAAATTTTCATTCAAAACTTTTGCCACCGGCGCCAAACAGTTGGTGGTGCAAGAACCCATATCCATAATATCGGTTTTGGCCGGATCATAATCATCGGCGTTAATGCCCAATAAATATGACGGAACCTTTTCGCCATCCTTGGACGGCGCCGAAATCACCACTTTCTTGGCACCCGCGATCAAATGCTTGGCCGCGTCATCGTATTTCGTGAAACGGCCGGTGCACTCCAAAACCACATCCACGCCCAATTTTTTCCAAGGCAAATTCGCCGGATCGGTTTCCGCGAAAATCGCCGCGCGATTATCGCTCTTTTTGCCGCGCACGATTATTTCTTTTTCCGAAACTTCAATCTCTTTATCCCACCGGCCATAAATGGAATCATATTTTAAAAGATGGGCGATAACTTTGGGATCGGTGGGATCGTTTACCGCCGCCAAATCCAACTCCGGGTGTTTGTCCAAGATCAATTTAAAAACATGCCGACCGATTCTTCCAAGACCATTGATTGCGATTTTAGCCATAAGTATTGCTAATTTTCAATTTACAATTTTCAATGAATGTTCCAAATCGCAATGTTTCAAACAAAATGCAGGTTGGCATCCCGTTTGTTCATTGGATCATTGAAAATTCAATGTCCGCCGGAGGCGGACCCGTCCTTTGGCGGGAAAATTGAAGTTTGAAAATTGAAAATTATTTTTTACCAAAACTGGCGCAAATTGATGCGTCAGTTCCAATGTTTTCGATTTTTTATTTCAACTTCAACACTTCATCGATCTGTTCTTTGTCAAACCCCACGATTATTTTGCCGTCCACATTTACCACCGGTACGCCAATTTGGCCGGATAACTCAATCATCTCATCCCTCTCTTTTTCGTTTTCCGAAACATCGACATCGGTGAATTCAACCTTTTTTTCTTTCAAATAGTCTTTCAATGTTGAACAATACGGGCAAAACGGCGTTGAATAGATTTTGATCATGTTTCTTGAGCGATATTTAGTTGGTCGCGCAACCTTCCGCCGCGCCCGTGTTTGCCGCCGCCGTACCCGCGCCGAATCCGGTTGAAGGCTGATCATCAGACAGCGCCGTGCCGCATTCGGACGGCTGGGTATTGAACGCCGAACAAATAAGCTGTTTAAACGCTTCGGGCGATCTGCTCGCCAATAATGAGGAAGCATCGGTATCGTTGATTACGATCGTGGGCGACCCCTGCACTCCATATTTCGTGTTCAAATCATCATTAACCGCGAATTTCGGGAATTGTTCGCTGATCCATGTTGTCTTGTCGTTGTAATCGGCGGTAATTTTGAATTCTTTGTCAACCGCCGCCGTGCACGCGCCCAATTTGGATTGATCAACCCCCGCCGAAGTCAAGCATTTGGCGTATCCGGCCGTGCCGTCCGCGGCGGTCGTCGCGACCGTAAAACATTTCAAATAAGCGGCGTATTTGTCTGATTGATCCTTTTGAATGCAGTACTGCCGCAAGTTTTCGTCAAGTTCTTTTTTGCCGTGCATCGCGTAGTTCACGAAATATATGCCTATCGTCGCTTTGTCTTTCAACAAATCGTAAACCGGCAAATACATTTTTTGCGCCTGCAAGCCATAGGGGCAATAACTCATCACAAAAACTTTCACATCCGGTTTGTCGGTCTTCGCAACATCCGTGTTCGCGCTCTCGCTTTCCAAAGATTTATCCAAGGGGATCGCCTGCGGAATTCCTTCCGCGAAGAAAAGCGCGCCGTCTTTCGTGACATAAGCGGCATAATCTTTTTCCTGAACCGTCAATTTGAATGTATACATTCCGTTTTCGCTTTTCACATCTTTATAAGTGGCAACCATTCCTTGCGAAAGCATATTCTTGTTGACATAGTCAATCGCTTTCTTGGCCGCGTCATCGGCTTTCATCGTTTTCAGCGGGCGAAATTGCGCCGGCATCCAGAAATACGCTCCCGCGGCAATCGCGGCGAACAGAATCAATCCAACTGCCGGTATCAACACGCTTTTCTTAACTTTTATCATACGGTTTTTGTTAAATTATTTTTTACAAATTAAATATACCACAAACAACAAACCTTGCAACTAACCCAACCCGCTTACAACCGCTCACCGGGGAGCAAATTTGTGGAGGTTTGACCTCAACTTTTGGGAGGTCAATCCTCAACGAATTTGCGGCAACGAATGGCACGAATGCGAAAACCAAACCTCCCAAAAACTGAGGATTGACTTTCGCATTCGCTCTCAGAGTTAATCCCGATAAGCGGTTACAGCTACTTTTTGATCTTGGGCTTCATCGCGATCGCGTTAAGATCGGCCAACAGCTTCTCCTGGTCGATGCCATAGGACGCGCATATCTGTCCAATCGTTAGGCTTGAAGCTTCAATCTTTGCCATCGGACACCCCAAACACGGCACATTATATTTCGACAAAACATCCTCCGCAACGGAAAGTTCCAGCACTTCTTCCAAAGTGGTTTTTTCGTTAAAAGCCATATTATTTTTACATTTTTTTAAACAATTTTCTTTCAAAAACCGCGAACGCCAATCCGGCGCCCAGCAACGCGGTGATCAACTGCGGCCAGCCCATCATTGATGCCAGCGCCGCGGTCATTTTACCGTGTGTCATCGCCGCCAAAATAACATTCGCGCTCAAAACCAAAAATCCGAATTTCGCCCCGCCGGCAACCGCGGCCGCGATCCAATAATTTGTTTTTTTCAATAACGCGAACACTCCCGCCAACACGGCATTGGACGCCATTATGAACGGAATCATCGGTGCCATCGCCAACGGCAAAGTTCCCGCGGCCAAAGCGATCAAACTGGGAATCACCGCCACCGCGCACGCCGCGCGAAACCCGGCCAGCATCACCGCGCCGAATAAAACCGCGTTGACAATCGTTCCGGTCACCAATTGCGAATGCGCCAACGGCGCCAATACCGCCGCCCCAACCAGCCCCGCGGTTAAAACTATTTCTTTTGATATCGATAATGTTGATAATTTAACCATGATTTCAGTTTCCAATCAACGGTTCTCAATTTTCAATAGATGCAACAATTTCCAATGTGCCGAACAAAAATACAAATACGCACATTGTTAAATTGAAAATTCAATGTCCGCCGGAGGCGAATCCGTCCTTTGGCGGGAAAATTGATAACTGAAAATTGGAAATTATTGTTTTTTGATTTCGCTTTTTCCTTTTTGCGCGTATCGCGTGTGCAAAATTTCGTGAATTTTGTGTTCGTCGTTTCGCAGATCGTCATAAACGGCGGCCACCGCCGGACTTTCGTGGGCAAAACGGATTTGCTTGGCAGCATCGTCGGAATAGAGCCCTTGCGCGCGCTTTTGGCGAATCTCGTCGCTCACCGGCAGGGGCTGGCCGCCGCCGCCGATACAGCCTCCGGGGCAAGCCATAATTTCAACATAATCATAGGCCTTGGGGTCTCTCGCCAGATCGTCCAGAATTATTTTAGCATTTTCCATCCCGTTGGCAATCGCGATTTTCAATTTGATTCCCGCGATCTCAATTTCGGCTTTCTTCAGTCCGGCGATGCCTCTCAAATTATTTAAATCGGCCTGTTCCAAATTATTGCCGGTGATCAGCCAGTGCGCCGTGCGCGCCGCCGCTTCGGTTACGCCGCCCGTGGCGCCAAAAATCGTCCCCGCGCCGGTATAAACGCCAAACGGATCGTCGGCGGTTCCTTCGGGCATATCTTTGAGATTGATTTTGTTTTTTTGCAAAAGCCGCCCCAGCTCGCGAGTGGTCAAAACAAAGTCCGCCGGCGCTAAACCATTGATTTTTTCTTCGGGTTTGAACGCGTCATATTTCTTGGCGGTACAGGGCATTATGGAAACCGAAACAATATCTTCGGGCTTGACAGCGTTATTTTCCGCCCAGCGGGTCTTGATCAGCGAGCCCAGCATATTTTGCGGCGATTTGACCGTGGTAATGTGAGGAATCAAGTCGGGACGATAAAATTCAACATAGCGGATCCACGCCGGACAGCAGGAAGTGAACATCGGCAAAGGCTTGTTTTCTTTAATTCTTTGCACCAGCTCCTTGGCTTCCTCCACCGTGGTCAAATCCGCGGACATATTCGTATCGAAAACTTTGTCAAAACCCAATTTTTTCAACGCCGCAGTTAGTTGGCCGGTAACCACTTTCCCGTGAGGAATACCAAACATTTCCCCGATTGACGCACGGATTGAAGGCGCGAATTGCACCGCCAAAGTTTTCCCCTTTTTGTCTTTCAGCAGCGCGTCCACTTCATCCACCGCGCTTTCAACATCCAGCGCGCCCACCGGACAATGCACGATGCACTGCCCGCAATAAATGCAATCCTTTTTGCCGTCATCGGACGGTTTCACGCCGTTTTCATATCCCCGGCCGTCGATTTCCAAAAACCCGTCCGACTTGCATTCGGTTTCGCCGCCGCGCCGGGAACCGGTTTGGCGGGAGCACATATCAACGCAATTGCGGCAATTGATGCATTTTGATTTGTCCAAAATTATCGGTCCGAATTTAACGATTTCCGGTTCGGGATTGCGCAAAGGATAGGCATTCAAATCGGCCTTTAACTCCAGCGCGTATTTCAACAGCGCGCACTTGCCCTGCCACACGCATTTGGCGCAATCACGCCGGTGCTGGCCCAAAAGCAATTCCAAATTGGTCTTGCGTAAAGCCGAAAGATTTTCGCTTTGCGTGACAACTTTCATACCCTCCTTAATTTTTGTCGCGCAAGCGGCCTGCGGCGCGGCGATCCCTTCAATTTCCACCACGCACATCCGGCAATTCGCCTTCACGCACAAATCCGGATGATAGCACAGCGCCGGAATTTCAATTCCGTTTTCCTTCGCTATTTCAAGTATTGTCTGCCCCTCTTTCGCGTCAATTTCCCTGCCGTCAATTGTTATTTTCATAATTTTGTTGATTGTTATTAACCCGTTTTTTTTCGTTTTGGCAAATAAATTATTCCATTAAAATTATACTACCACAACAAGAGAACCGCCAAAAGGTTTTGTCCCGCAAGCGCGTAATTATTCCCCCGCGCTTTCATATTTATTCCGATTTTTCCAAAAGCGCCGGCAATTTGACAATATCTTTTGCCACAATAATGTCAATATCAATCCTTGCAATGCTCAAAGCATTGCAAAAATTCCGCAATGCTTTGAGCATTGCAAAATTAATCAATAGTCAATTTGCCCAAAAAACTTCTTCCATTTCTTACAATTAGCGCGTCGCGGCAAAATTCTTTATAATTTTGCAAATCGTTGAAAATACTCTTGAAACACTCTCTATTTGTTATATTTAGATTGCGCAGGCCAAACGATTCGCCCAAACTGCAAAAAGGATAATTCAGAGCGAAATCAAACGCCTTGTCGAAATTTTTTATCGCCTCATCAATTCCACCTTCAAACAATTCAAAAGGATTCAATACATGGATGTATGCATCCAAATATTGCAAATATCTTTCCTCTTCAACGATTTTTGCCTTATATGAACCTTGGAAAATATGTCCGGAACCGTTATTTTTAGTATTCTGGTATTCCGTATATCCGGCGCCCAATTTGCGCATAAATTTGGCGATTCCACCAACAATAATTTCTTTCAACAATAAATGAAAATGATTGGGAGACAAATTAAACGATATTATTTCAACTATTGGCTTTTGTTCACCCCACTCTTGCCGCCACTCAAAAGTGTTGCGCCCGTCGCGATAATCGCGCGAACTTAAATTTCGCAATGTTTGTTTTTGGAGAAAAATAAGATCGCTCAAACATCTTGCCAATTTGGTGATAGGGCGTTCTTCGTTAAAAAATCTTAAACACCACAAAAAACGCCAATAATCCGATTTGCTGAAAAAAATTGGCTCTTTTTTAACGCCACGATTATAAACATGAAGGTAACTCCCAACCCCGTAGGGCTCAATCCTAGAACCCATATCAATTATGGCAATGCTCAAAGCATTGCAGAATTTCCGCA
Organism: Candidatus Nealsonbacteria bacterium DGGOD1a; assembly: GCA_022530585.1. Taxonomy (NCBI): domain Bacteria; phylum Candidatus Nealsoniibacteriota; species Candidatus Nealsonbacteria bacterium DGGOD1a. Next base: position 399,333 of record CP092821.1, on the reverse strand, counting down.
ATGCTTTGAGCATTGCAAATTATAGACCGATTTCATCGGCAATATTTTGTAAAGAAACCAATCCGATTTGCAAAAATTCATCAAGCGGGATTCCGGCTTTTTCACATTCCAAGATAACGCCACGATTGCATTTTGCCGCGAATGATTTGTCTTTGAATTTCTTTTTCAGTGATTTCAGGCTCACGCTTTGAATCTTTTTATCCGGCTGAACCAATGCCGCGGCCACGATGACGCCGGTCAAAGTCTCGGCCGCGGCCAAGCAATGCTGAATTTTCGTAATTCGCGTTTTTTCTTTCAAGGCGGGAATTGCTTCAAGGCCGTATCCGTGCGACAATATCGTTTCCACTAAAAAATCGCCAGCCCCGGCGTCTTTTAGGATTTTTTCCGCCTTTACGCAGTGTTGTGTCGGGTCATTTTTTGTCAAATCCCAGTCAATATCGTGCAATAAGCCAATTATTCCCCAATCATCCTCATTTTCACCAAACCTGCGCGCCAACGCCCGCATAAAAACTTCGGATTCCCTTGAATGCAATTTAGTCATCGAATCGGTGATGTATCGCTCAAATAACCCGCTTGCCGTTTTTAAATCCATGTCTAAATTATTCATAACTATAGCTTAATCAATTTCTCCAGCAAACTGCCGAAAGAGTTGGCCACGCCTTTGCCGAAGGGGCAGAAGCTGGCCGCGGCCAGCAATTTCACAATATCGCGCGCGCGGCCGATGTCAACCGAATCTAAATGCTCTTTTGAAAAGATTTCGCGCAGGCGATAAACGCCTTCGCGGCAGGGAACGCATTTGCCGCAGTTTTCTTTGATAAAAAATTCCGCCCATCGCAAACCAAGCTCGCGCGGATCGGTTTTCGCGAAATCATAAACCACAATCGAACCGGCTCCGGTTAACGGCGCGTCCAATTCGTTTTCGAGCAGTATCGTGCCGCTGGCGCCGCCGCCCGCTTGAATAAAAAATCCATTTTGAGGCGAATTCCCGGTGGTTTCCAAAATCCGGCGGATCGGCCACGACTCGGGCAATTCATAAACGCCTTCGCCGACGATATCTCCCGAAATTGAATAAAACCGGGTGTTGTCGTATTCGCCGCGGTTGATTTTGGCCGCGAAATAAAGCGTTTCCAAGTTGTTGATCAAGGTAGGACATCCGAACAATCCCGCTTGCGGAGGAAACGGCGGTTTGATTCGCGGCTCGCAACGCTTGCCTTCGATCGATTCCAGAAGCGCGGTTTCCTCGCCGCCCAGATAACCGCCCGGCTCGCGCACAATTTCGATTTGTTTTTCGCCGATAATACCCGCCAGCTTATCTTTGTATTTATCAAAATAATCTTTGCGCAGATAAAGATAACCTTTATCCGCGCCGATGGCGGCCATTGCCAGATCGATCCCTTCAACCGCGATTTCGGGCCAGTTTTCAAGAATGAAAATATCTTTGGAAACCGCGGGTTCGCCCTCGGACACATTGCAAACGACATATTTTTTTTCGCCCTGCGCATCTTTCACCATCTGCCATTTTTGCCACGCCGGGAATCCGGCCCCGCCGCGCCCCTTCAAATTCGCTTCCTTTAATTTCTCGAATATATTCATATTTTTTAAAAAAGTATTTTTATTAAACCTACTGCGTAAATATTTACGCGATGAAATTTTCAGATTTCGAGCGAGCCGAATAAGGAATGAGGAGGCATATTGAGCCTAAATCTGCCGACGATTGACGAATTCGGCGTAGCCGAAATATGGAAATTGCGGTAGGAAATATTTACGCAGCAGATCTATTGTATAGCGATTGAATTTTCAACGCAAGGCTATCCATTTTCACGATCCGACGCCAGCTCCACCCGCCATTCAACCGGATTGATTTCGAATTTCCCGCCGGATTTCAACTCTCCGCCGAGCAAAGCGGTGGCAATCGGATTTTCAACTTTGTCCTGAATCACGCGGCGCATCGCCCGGCCGCCGAAAACCGGATCAAAACCGATTCGGGCCAATTCTCGCGCCAGTTTATCGGTTACTTCAAATTCAATGCGCTTTTGAGCCAAACCGACCCGCACGCTTTCCAGCATCAACCGCGCCACTTGCTCGATTTCCTTTTCGTCAAGCGACCGATACATTACCACCGCGTCGAAGCGATTGACAAACTCGGGTTTGAAAACGCCTTTTTTAAGCAATTCGTCAATAATTAAATTCCTCATATCCGCCGCCGGCATCCCGTTGCCAACCGCTTCCCGAATCAATTCCGCGCCCGCGTTTGAAGTGGCGATGATTATCGCGTGCCGGAAATCAATCTCGCGGCCAAGCCCATCGGTAATCCGGCCTTCGTCAAAAATACTCAAAAATATATCCAGCAAGCGGATATCGGCTTTTTCGATTTCATCGATCAAAAGCAAGGAAAACGGATTTTCGCGCACCGCGCCGGTTAAATACCCCGAATTCCGGTCATTACCAATCAATTTTTCAATCGCGTCCACGGTCTGATATTCGGCCATATTGAGACGGATCATATTCTTTTCCGAACCGAAATAGACTTTGGCCAACTGCTTGGCGGTTTCGGTTTTGCCCACGCCGGTGGGCCCCAAAAACAGGAAATTGCCGATGGTGCGTTTTTGTTGTTTGATTTCCGCGCGCGAACGCCGCATCGCGTTGGCGATTTCCGCCACCGCTTCTTTTTGGTTCACCAAGCCTTCGTGGATCAAATCCTCAAGGTTGAGCAAAATCTCTTTTTCCTCGTTTTGCGCCGCGCCGGCCGGCATATTGTATTTGCGGGTGAAAAACGCGGCGACTTCCCCGGGCGAAACCATTCTGTTTATCTTGCCTGAAGAATTCATTTTATTGGAAACAATATCATCCAGAAGATCGACGGCGACTTCGGGGAAAACGCGCTCGCCGCCGATCATTTCGCAAAGCTTCACGATTTCCTTCAGCGTCGCAATCGGAAAAAACAACCCGGTCGCGGCTTCGCGGCGCAAACTTTCCTCTTTTAACACGCGCATCGCGTCCCGCGCCGTCACCGGCGGCAATTCAATCTTGGTGAACCTTGCGGCAATGTCGCCAGCCGTTTCGATTGAACGGCGCAAGCCTTCGGGAGATGTGATTCCGATAACGCGAAAACCCGGAACCGCTAAATATTTGTTAAGTATCGGGCTAATATCGATTTGCGCCAATTTCCGCCCATCGGCGCGCGAACCGATATAATTTTGAATTTCCGGAATAACGATCGCCACATTGCGCGCCGCGACCGCTTCATAAAAAATTTTCTCTATTACCGCGACCAGTTTTGATCTGTCGGAGTTCCGGCCGATAACGCTCTGCATATCCAGTTCCATGATCCGCAGCATCTTCAGCGCCCGCGGTCCGGTTTCACCGGCCACGCGGTTGGCGAAATTGTAAACAACGCTCTTGCGGCCGCAGCCGGTTTGGCCCACCAACAGCACGCCATTCCCGCTTTTCTTCGTTAACGCTTCTTCAAGCCGCTGGATTTCCGATAAATGCAAAACAACGCCGCCGCGGCGCAAAGGGCTGTTTTGCGACAAATCCCTTGAATAAGAATCCAATTCAACGGTATAACCGCCGACAAGGTCGCGCACCAGACTCGTTGGCAATAGCAAACGCAAATTGTCGCGCTCCCAAAATTTTCCCCGGAAAACCCGGTATTCCCGCCGGTTCATCTGCCACAAAACCGCCGACTCGACATCCTCTTTCAAAAGCGCCAGTTCGTCCATCATTTTCTGGAAATCCGGGTCGCGGTTGGCCAAAGCTAAAAACAGCGCGAAAACCGTTATTTTGGAATTGCCGTTTTCCATGGCGATATCAAGCGCGGCCGCCATCACGGCGTCGCGCGATTCCCGATTGGCAGGTTCCGCCGGTTTTGAATCCGCCAACTCAATTGATTTCGAGTTTTTTTTCATCCCGGACAGCAAATCGCGCTTCAAGGTGGCGCGATCAACGCAAAGCCGGTCAAGCGCGAACGACAAATTGTCCGAATCAAGAATATAATACAAAAGCAATTTATCAAACGGCAAATTTTGGCGCGATAGCGTCTTTTTTAATATGCGCGCGGCTTCAAAATCAAGATAGTCGTACAAATTGCCGTCCGCCGCGGATTGATCAAGTTGCCGGCCCGGCCGCATTATCTTCTGGCGCGCGAAAGCAACGGCCAAGGTAAAAGCCATCCAGAAAGAAAGCGAAAGATAAATCGCTCCGGCCAATAAATCTTTATTGATCGCCGCCAAAAATAACGGCGCGGCCGCAAACCCGGCAAACAAAGCGCGCGCCAGTTCAATCAACAGCCCCGCGGCCAGAACAATGAAACTGGCGCGTTTCAAAAATAAAAACAAACCCAGCGGCGCGGCTTTCGCCCGATCCGCCGATTCGAATGTCGCCGACTTTGAAAAATCATCCGCCATAAAATATATTGTTCAACATTAAACCAACAGTCCAAGACCTTTGAACAGAAAATAAAAAATCGCCGGAATCAAAACCAGCCACCCGATATACGCGGCAATTCCTCCGATAAAAACCGCGGCCTCGGCCGCCAACCCAACGGCAATAAAAAACAGCCGCGCCAGCGCGCCGATCATCCGCGAAATCAAATTGCCGAACGCCGCCGAAAACGCGTCGCCGATCTCAAACGCCCGCTTTTGGCGCGAAAATGTCAGTCCCTTCCAAGGTTTTAAAAAATCCCGCAACATATCGGACAGCGCGAAATACTTGGCGGAAAACCACAAATAATTCCCCCAAATTTTTTTGATTTTCGCGGGAATTTCCAAAAAATACCATTCGAAGAATAAACTCGCCATATTCGTTCATTTTATCAAACATTGCCGCAAAAAACAAAAACGGGGTGCGGATCAGGCGCCCGTTTTTCAATTTCCATGCCCAAACGATAAATCGGCAAAGGCCGCGCTTATTCTCCGGCAAGCTTCACGCCGGCGATTCGGGAGGTTTCCAAAGTTAGCGCGCGCAAATCGCCTTTGACAAGCCGATGGATGTCGTTATGCCCGGTCGCGCCGGCGATCATTTTCACTTCTTCGTTGCAGTGCTTAATGAAGTTGGCGATATTGCCGGCCGCGGCATCAATGTCCAAATTTTTCGCCAAATTGGGATCTTGCGTGGCCACGCCCTTTGGGCATTGGCCGGTGTAGCACAAATTACATCCCGCGCACCCCATCGCCGCCAGCATTCCCGAACCCATAAACACCGCGTCCGCGCCCAGCGCCAGCGCCTTGGCAATATCGCCGCCGGTATAGAACCCTCCGGCAATCCAAAGTTCTTGCTCTGCTTTGTTTTTATCCAAAATTTCGCGCGCGGAAACCAGCGCGTGAAAAGCCGGTATCCCCATTTCATCAAGCATCACTTCCGGCGCCGCGCCCGTGCCGCCCCAGCCGCCGTCAATGGCGATAACATCGGGATTCGCTTCAATGGCAAGGGCGACATCATCTTTCACATCGCCGGCGGCCAGTTTGACGACAATCGGAACGCCGCCCGACAACTTTCTCAACCAATCGATTTTATCTTTCAAATCCTTGGCGCAAATTATATCCGGATGGCAAGCCGGCGAATGAACATCTTTGCCCAATTTGACCCGGCGCGCCGATGCCACTTCGGGAGTCAACTTTTCTTTTTGCAACAATCCCCCTTGCCCGCCTTTCGCCCCCTGCCCGATTTTTATTTCAATAATGTCGGCAAGCTTCAGAATTTCTTCGTCAATGCCAAACCGGCCGGTGCTGTATTGAATCACCAATTTTTTGGCAAACTCGCGCTCCTCGGCCAGCATTCCGCCCTCGCCGGTATTGGCAATCGTGCCCGCCAAAGTTGAACCTTTTGCCAGCGCGATCTTGGCGTTTTTCGACAGCGCGCCAAACGACATCGCCGCGATCACGATCGGCGCGGCAATTTCCACCGGCTTCAAACTGTTTTTGCCGATAATGGTTTTTGAACTGATTTCTTCCTTGAAATAATCCACCGGCCGTTTTGCCAGCTGTGCCGGCGCGAACACCAGATCGTTAAACCCGCCGTTAACCTCTTTTTGCGACCGCCCGCCCCGCACCGGCACTTTCGCGATCCGATCCTGCACTTTTTTTGTCCAATTTATCATGAAATTTTTATGATTATATTCTATTGAATTACGAAATGCTTTGTATTTTGGGGTCTATCCCTGTTGCCTGTCCCGAGATAATCCGAGGGATAACGCAGGGGTTAGACCCCTTTAAAAGTATCTGAATTTAATGATTTCTTAATTCAAGATAATTATTGATATGATTATATATTCATAATTCACATTCAAAACAATAGAATTATAGCCGACTCGCGACCATTGTCAAACGCAAACAAAAAACCCGCTCACGGGTAACATCATCGTTAAAACGCGTCGCGGCACAACATCGTGCTTCCGACATCGCAATCATACCCAAAATTATCCTCAAAGTCAAACCAAACAACACGACGCGACTGCTTACCAGGACGGTATTACAAGGGTCTAACCCTTGTTGCCTGTCCCGAGGCTTTTGCGAGGGATACCAGCTGTCGGTGAGGTTATTGTAGGCCTTGGCGCTGGCACCCGTCCCCCTCACCGTGGCCAACATCCGGCCGTTGGCGAAGATGCGCTTAACGCAAAATTTTATTCAAGCATCTTTTGAAATTGATTAAGCGCATCTCCTATCAAAAATTTCTTTGCGATAACTATCATCTTTTCAGAAGCCGTTAATTTCTCCAATATTTCAGTAGACAGCATGGTTTGGATATGCTCATCACGCATATTATTATATGATTCATTAACAAAATTAAATCCGCGCTCAATAGCATCGGAAGCAATATCTTTATCTATTTGTTCACACAAAAAACTTCCAAACACTCCAAAATGCAAATACGGATTTTCCTTTCCAAATAATAAAAAATCTTCGCAATTTTTGAACTCGGGTACAAACTCAACCACAGTATCGCACAATTTTATCAAGCAAGGCTGCTTGTTGCTATCAACAGCCGGAATACCTTTACTATTTGAAATTTTTTTTAAATCCAACAACAAATTATTTATTTTACTACCAAGTTTTTGTTTATTGACCATTTTTTTATTTTAATGCATTTTTAGCTGCGGCAATTTCTTTCGCAGCATCGTTAATCAACGATTGCATTACCTTTAAATCGCCTGCAGTCAATTTGTCTGGATTCTTTAATAAATTTGAAAGAGCATTCAATGTGTTCTGTGTTTTTTCGAGATGATATTTCCCTTTTGTTGGTAAGCCGGTTACTATTTCATTCCTTAATGCCCCAAAAGTACCTCCGGGGATTGTATCTGTTGATCTGTATGTATTTTTGACAATATTTTTAAGTACAGGGCTAGATGCGGTTTGTGCAAGATTTTTTGCATAGCTTAAAGATTGTTGTCCAATATTATTAAGTGCAGCATTCGTATTTTGATTCTTCGCAATCACTGACACAGCTTTTCCTGTACCCTTGCCGCCCCTAATTGCCAAGCCGCCGACCGCAGGTATGATTGGCAAGGCAACCGAACCGGCATCCAAAACAACCGCGCCGGCGTTCTTCCAACTTGGATGTTCATAAAATTCATAAAGCGAATAGCCCAGCATCGATACATCAAATGCTGTCTCCGCCCATTTGCCGCTCGGGTCGCTCAAGGTAATCGGATTGTTGTTGGCATAGCTATACGCGTTCAAGCTCTGCGGATCACTCAAATTCTGATTGCCCCAGAAAACCGGGTCTTGGGTGACGAATCTGCCGATGGTTCCATTGTAATACCGAGCGTTGAGGTATGACAAGCTGGTTTCGGCATCGTACTCCTGGCCGATGTATTTGCGCTTTTCATTGTAATTGTTGGTTTGGTTATCAAACCGGATCGCGCCAAAGGGATAATAATCCGTGGTTTCAACAACCGCGTTGTTGGAATCCACCACTACGGTCGTGCCGTTTAGGCTGTCGGTGAAATTGGCATAAGCCTTGGCACTGGTGCCCGTGCCTTTCACCGTGCCAGGGCGAAAATGCGTTTGGCGAATTCCAAAGTTCCGTTATTCACAATTTGAATTCTGAATATATTCGGTTTTTACCCAAATTTTTTAATCTCCGCCGCTAATTCTTCAGCAAAGGCATATAGTTTCTCTTTTTTTGTCTCAAAAAGCAAATGTTTTGCATTTTTTCTATTAATCTTACCATTCGCATAATCAACAATTTCTAAAAAATTCGCATCAACTTGAAATTGCCCATCTTCTTTTTTTTCAATTCTAATTTTCAAATTTGGCTCAAGAAACGCAGATTCTATTTCTTTGACATTGTAATTAACGAGTTGCCGTACATTTTCATAAAAAGCTACAAACTCAGACATTCTGATAAAAGAACCTGCTATTTCTAAAAGAGTCTTCGTGCCCAAAACAAAAATCAATTTAATAAACAGCCAATCGTTGGAAACATCTTCATATTTAATAATATTAATTGTTAAAAAGCTCTTATCATTTGATGAATATAAATTTGCCATATAATTTTTATGGATTACGTGGTTTCCCCCATGTGGTTATAATCTCGCCAATTTTATTAAGCACGACAGTTGCTTCTTTTCCGATATACTTCACGGCTCCATCTGCTTGATTAATAATTTGTTGCGGATTTTTAACCACATCAAAGATAGCTTCTAAGTCAACGCCCCTGCCGCCATCTCTGCCAATCGCTTGTCTGGCACCATGCGAAGTATAACCCGCAATTTTTTTAATTTCTGGACCAACTTTTTTTATTACAGTTGCAGTTTTTCCTACTAATTTTTCTCCACCAACAACTAAACCACCCGCAACTGGAACACCGAATGTCAAAAAAGCGTCAAAATTCGATAAACCATCCGTACCGTTGGGATTTTTACGGGATGCAAAAATATTCTTGTCCGGACCAGGATTGGAAACATAATTATTGACTTTCGTAACAGCAGATGTACCGGAACAATTTGCGTCAAAATTTTGTTATTTTATTTATCCAAACCGAGCACCTCATCTCTCAAATTTTTATCATATGCACTCAATCCTAATTGGATATCCAATATATACCTGCCCAAAGCGCCCTTGGATAAAAGCCATTTTACTTCCGGGGAATCTTTATGTAAGATTTCTTTTTCTATCTCACGTGCCCGTTGTAGGGCGAGGCTATTTTTTTCTTCACTTAAATTATTGTTTATTTTTGTCATTTCGTATTCCCACATCAATAATCTATTATTTGGTTCTAATTCAAGACCGTGCTTTATCATTTTAGTAGCAAAATCAGTTTCGCTATATCCGAATAACCATTCGGCTACATGGCCGAGTGTTCCGACGAAAAATAAATATTCCGGATTATTTTTAAATTTTTTATATGAAAACTGAAAATATCTCAACAATGATGAAGTTAATTCGTTGGGGTTAATAATGTCATAACTTTCTTCCAAAATACAATTGAATAGTAAATAAATCACACTCAACCAAACATCAACATCCTCGGGATAGTCTTTAGTTATCTGTTCCGCATAAGCAATAGCGGATTTCCAATCTTTTTTTGTCTCATACTCATAAAGCTGTTGTTTCCAATTCATATATTTTATTAATTTTTAACAAAGAAAGTGCCGATACGTTCAATCCCATCAACAATTTGGCCTCTCACCGTTACCATGGTATCACCAATTTTTACAACTATTTCGTTTACGCCACTACCTTGATATTTACCTACAATGTTTTTTGCCACCTCTTGAATTACATTTTTTTGACTACCAAATTGTTCCACCAATGGTGCCAAACCATGCTTGGTATTGTTAAATAGGTGCGTAAATTTATTTTCATCAGCTAACGCTTTTTTAACTACGATTGCGGTTTTGCCAATTCCTTTCCCAGCGCCAACCATCATACCGCCAACACCGGGCATCCCGAATGTCAAAAAAGCGTCAAAATTCGATAAACCATCCGTACCGTTGGGATTTTTACGGGATGCAAAAATATTCTTGTCCGGGTCAGAATTGGAAACATAATTTTTAGCTTTTGCGACAGTACCTGTGGTAGCGTTGTAAGCAGTAGTCGCCGCCGATTTAACGCCATTTACCGCCGCTTTGCCCGCTTGTGCCGTATAATCGCCAACCGCTTTCGTGAGCGTCCCAATTTGCGATTTGATTGAGTCTATCTGAGTTTGTATCTCTGCGAGTGTCATCAACCCGCTCGGGTCGCTCAAGGTAATCGGATTGTTGTTAGCGTACGAATACGCATTCAAGCTCTGCGGATCGCTCAAATTCTGATTTCCCCAGAAGACCGGGTCTTGGGTTATGAATCTGCCGATGGTTCCATTGTAATACCGGGCGTTGAGGTATGACAAGCTGGTTTCGGCATCGTACTCCTGACCGATGTATTTGCGCTTTTCATTGTACGAATTTACTTGATTGTCAAACCGGATCGCGCCAAAGGGATAGTAATCCGTGGTTTCAACAATGGCATTGTTGGAATCCAATACCACCGTGGAACCGTTTAGGCTGTCGGTGAGAGTTACATATGCCTTGGCGCTGGCACCCGTCCCCCTCACCGTGGCCAACATCCGGCCGTTGGCAAAGATGTGTTTGGTGATTTCCGCGGGCGCGGTCGTGGCGGACAAAACCGTTCCGGTTTTACTTTTTACGGTCGTGGTTGTAACCGACGAACTGTAATAGCTTGTCGGCGTGTAGGTTGTGATTACCTTTATTGTAACATTCCCCGTGGCCGCGTCGGTAGTGGTGATGGTAACAACTGATTTATCCCTTTGGCCTTGGAAATCATACGAGTAAGCGGAAACCGTGCTCGCGCCGGTTATACCGGTTGCGGTTGAAACTATGCGGTTTTGGTAATCGTAGGTGTAAGTGGTTTTGCCGTCGGTTAACAGATTGCCATTGGCGTCATATTGATAATTGGCCGTGGTGGTGGCGCCGGCGGCATAGGCGGTGGGAATTGAGAATGTATCGGCGATGACCGCGAAAATCTTTGCCGCCGAACCGATTGCGGCGCGAACAATTTTACTTGTCAAATCATTAAGCAGAAAAACTCGCCTAACCGTAATCGTAATTTTTTTGGTCGCGGTCCCGGCGCTATTTTTAGATGTCAGCGTATAGGTGGTGGTTTTCGTGGGCGCCACGATTTTTGAGGTTGCGCCAAGCACCGAACCAACGCCTTGATCTATGCTTAATGTGGTTGGAGTCGAACCTCCCAGCGTCCACGACAAAGTTGTCGATTGTCCTTTGTTAATAACGACCGATGTTGCCGTGAAACCGGTAATTGTCGGAGCGGGAATCTTTACAGTAACTTTCACGGTTTTAGTCGCGGTTCCGGCAATGTTTTTGGATGTCAGTTTGTAGGTTGTAGTTTGCGTTGGCGCCACGACAATCGATGTTTTACCGACAACCGAACCCACATTATTGTCAATTGCCAAAGTATCGGGAGCGCCGCCGCCTAATTTCCAGGAAAGCGTTACCGAGCCGCCCTGGTTAATGTTCACCGAACTTGCGGTAAAGCTGGAAATAGTTGGAGCCGCAACCACGGTTACGGTTGCAGTTGCGGTTGCGGTTCCCGCCGAACCAACCGCCGTGAGCGTGTAGGTTGTGGTCAATGACGGCTTAACCGTGACTGATGTTTTTCCAAGAACTGACCCGACGCCATTATTGATTGAAAGCGAGGTGGCGGTTCCGCCTGTAAGCGTCCACGACAAAGTTGCTGATTTCCCCTTGGTAATGGCCGCGGGCGCGGCCGTAAAACTGGAAATCACCGGAGTTGGAATAACCGTGACGCTAACCGTTTTGGTCACTGTCCCGGCGGCATTGGCCGCGGTCAAGGTGTAGGTAGCGGTGGTTACCGGCGATACCGTTTTGGATGTCGCACCCAGCACCGAACCCACGCCATTATTAATTGTTAAAGATGTGGGAGTCCCGCCGTCCAAGGTCCAGGCCAAGGTCGTGGTGGCGCCGGCGTTGATCGTTGCCGGAGCGGCGGTGAAAGTTTTGATCACCGGCGCGGTCGGTTTGGCGTTCACGGTCACGGTTTTGGCAGTGGTGCCCACCGCGTTGGTCGCGGTGAGCGTGTAGGTTGTGGTTGCCGAAACGGTAACGACTTTGGAAAGAGTGTTCAGCACACTGCCCACGCTTGGAGTGATCGTCAGCGTGGTCGGCGCGCCGCCGGATAATGTCCAAGCCAAGGTCGTGGTGGCGCCGGCGTTGATCGTTGCCGGAGTGGCGGTGAAAGTGGAAATGATTGGCTCCGCCAAAGGATTATTGGTTGTAATTGAGGTAACCGCGTCCGGGTTGGCCAGAGTCGAGCTTGGCTGGTAGCTATAACTCATTGTTTGGTCATTGAGTTTTTGACTTAACATATTTCCCAGCGGATCATAGGTGAAATTCTGCGTGTAGTTCTGGTTGTTGGCGGTGTTTGCGGCCGCAACCGATGTTAATCGGTAAAGTTTATCATATCCATAGGCAACGGTTTTCTTTGTCGCGGTTGCGGAGCTATCCGTTATCTTAATGATGTTGCCAACCGCATCATAGTTATAGGCAAGATCCTGCAAGTTGGTTGCGCCGACGCCGGAAATTTTGCGCGTTAAGCGATATAGCTGGTTTGGATCAAAGGTATTAACGGTCGCGATGCCGGAGCCGTAATTTAGCGCGCTTACTTGGCGCGCCGGCGAATAATCAAAACTGCTCACTACGCCAACCGCCGCCACCGCTGGTTCCTGGCGTGAAACGCTTTCGGTCAGGCCTGCGGCGTTGTAACTGAATTTTGCGATTGAACCGTCGGGATTGGTGATTGTGAGCGGATTTCCTTGGTAATCGTAGGTATATTGGGTGGTAAAAGTTTGGTTATCGCGAACTTTCGTATCTTTGGCGAGATTGCCCAAGATGGAATACTCAAAATTCTCGGTTTCACCGGACATAACAACTTGACACAAACGCCCAACGCCATTGGCGCAATTGTCATAGGTGAATGTTTTTGTCGTTGAGCCGTCAATGCTTTCCGATTTTTGGCGGTTGATCGAATCATATTCGAAAGCGGTCGTTCGATTTTTTGCATCGACCAACTTAAGCAAATTACCGGCGTTATCGTAAAGGTATCCGCGATAGCCAAAAACAGTGGCTGTGGGGGCATGCAAATCCTCGATGTTTACAGCGCGGCCCAAACCATTGTAATGGAAATTCCGCACATTGCCCGATGCGTCGGTGATATTGGTTAAATTACCCAGTCCGTCATAAGAATAGGCGGTAGCGTAGTCTTTTGAATCGTCGTGTTCCACAACTTTTGCTAAATTGCCATATGCGTCATAAGAATAATCTTTGGAATTTGAATTGGCGTCGGTGATTGTCGTCTGCCAATTTTTGTAACTGTAAGTTGTGGTTCCCAGCGCGTTCGCAACACTGGTTTTCCGGCCCAGCGCGTCGTAGGAATAGGTTGTGTAAAGCAGTGAATTTGTTGTGGGGCTAGTTTTCGCGCTGTTGGCGGTGAAATACGGCAATGATTCTTTTTGCAAGTTGCCGCGATTGTCATAAGCAAAATCTTTCGTTTCAAAATTACCTTTTCGAGCGGATTTTTTGGTTTGGATCAAACGCCCCAAGCCATCGTAATAACTGTAACCGGTTACCGCGGTTTGCGAATTAAGATAGGCGGTTTCCTGTACGCTGAAATTTCCAATCACATCGGTGTAGACAAATGTTGATTTGGCGCTTTGTATCGATGGATACTCCAAGTATCGCAGGACCCGGCCAAAACCGTCGTAAGTCGTATTTGAAAGCAAGTTGTTCGCGTCCGTAGTTTGCGTTACCTGGCCCGATGGATAATCATAGGCATATCTAGTGATTTGGCCGAACGCGTTGATCGCTTCCGCCGGATATAAATTATAACTGTCGTAGTTAAAATTTGTGGAGTTGCCGTTGGGATCGACCGACTGGCCAACCAAGCCGTAATTATTATAGTATTTATACGATGTGGCGTAGGTTGAACCTGAAATCCAATTTTCTTCCTTTGTCAAGTTGCCGGCAATAATATAGTTATAGGACGACCAATCATAATAGAATTTTGATTCGCTTATTTTGTTTGAATTTTGGTCCCGAATTTGGATGCTCGTTACATATGAAGTGGTGGAATAGCCTCTTAACAGGCCATAAGAATAGCTGGCGGTATATTGCGCGCTGTCAATTCCGGCAAAAGATCCGTCTTGGTTTGCAATAACCTCGCCATGATTGGTTTTTTGGATCAAATTGCCGCTTTGGTTGTCGTATAAAAAGCTTTGCGCTTTGTCGCGGTGGGTTGCCTGGCCATCGTAACTTTGCTCTATGGTTTGTGCCGGATACACAAAATTTGAATTAATATTTCGTTGCGACGAGTCCCATTTATTGATTGTTGCCGCGTAAAGATTTCCCGCGCCGTCGTATTGCTCGGTACGATAAACTTTACCAATTTTGTAATAGCTGTCGGCGTATTGGCCGTTGGCTGAATCGGTGCCGTTTCCGGTGTTAAAATAGGTTTTCGCAACATTTCCGGCCGCATCGGTTTGAGTAATTATCTTAAATCCGGCAAACTTGCGGTTCATCGGCGAATCAAAATAATACGACGCCCCCGAATAATCATAAGTGTGGCTATCGAAATTGCCGGCGTTATCATTGTTTGTGATTTGCGAAACCGTAAACAGCTGGTAAGGCGATTTGTTGTTCGCGTATTGCGTCGCAGTTTTGTAAGCGATTGCAGTCTCCCCTCCCTGCGGATAAGATACCTTGCTTAACAAATCTTGTTTTTGGGCAATGTTGGCGAAAACCGCGCCGCGGAAATCAATTCCTTGGGTGGTCACATTGCTGTTTATTTGAACAAGATCTTGCAAGCCGTCGCCATTGGTATCGGAAAATTGCGGGACGCAGAATGAATTGTTGGCGCCGCACACGCTATTATTGATCGGTAAAGTTAAGGAAGCCGGCGATAAATTCGATATGCCGTTTTTGTATCCGTTGATTACATTGTTGGCAGGATTATTATTAATGAAATACGCCACTGCGTCAAAACGATTGTCATTATTCCAATCCGCGAAGGTCGTGCGCGGAAGGATGCTGCCGCTATATGGGGTGTTAACTTTACCGTAATTTATAGAGTATGAATTAAATTCCGCCCATCCTTGGTACCAATCTGATCCGGGTCGATAGGCTTTGATTTGCGCGCCGGCGTCTCCATAGGCGCTGCTGACCAATTCGAGCGCGCCATCGCCGTTCAGATCAACAAATTGGAAAGATGCGAATCCGGGCGCGGAGCCGAATGCCCATTGGTAGTTCCGGCCCCAGCCCAAGCCATTATTATTAAGATAAACGAGAGAATTGTTTACGCTGCATTTTGATCCGGAATGGTAGCCCGAGCATGCGGCGGTCTCAATCAAATCGGGCAAATTGTCGCCGTTGACATCGCCAAAAATAATTTGCGTGGTCGCATAACCTTGGCTTCCCAGCGTATATGACGGTAGTTTCCAATTCGGGCTTAATGTCCAGCCATTGCCATTGTTCAAATAAACCTCGCTTCGCAAAGTTTCCGGCGATGAATATTTGTAATCAATATAACTTTTTATAAGGTCGGGCAAATTGTCGCCGTTTAAATCGGCAAATTGCACATTCATATCGCTGTCAAGGCAGGCGCGTTCAAAAAATCTGTTTTGATCCTGTGGAAGTTTCCATGTGGTGTCGCCGCTGTCCCAGTAATTTCTTCGGTTCACGGCGGCCACGGCGTTTAAAAGTGAATATCCTTGGCCGGAACCGTATTGCGAGTCACAGGAATCGGAAGTCATGATTCCATCCCCGTGATATAAAAAAGCGAAATCAATGAATTCGGGCAAACCGTCGCCGTTCAGATCGATGAACTGCTGATGGTCGCCGGTGGCAAAGGAAAATCCGGGTCCCGGTTTGTAGCTGATAGACGGCAGAGTTGTTGTTGCGGTTTGCGCCCAGCCGGGGGCGTTGTTTTGGTAGCTGAATTGTTCGAGCGGCAGCACGGTTATTACGCCGTCGGCCGCTTGCGCCTGCGTTCCAATGGAATTCAAAAGCGCTCCGGTGTTGGTGGGATTAAGATTGTAATTGAGAAAGTATTTCATCGCCCAATTGCCGTTTACCTTAGTGTCAATTTCAGTAATGTAGTAATTCGAAGTAACGGGAAATCCGGCATCATATGAAACAATCCCGTTATCTGGACGCCAAGATTTCATGAAAGAAACTTCAAAAATTCCATCAGTGGATCCGTTGCCCGTGTATTTGATTGATTCCGGGTAAATTTGGTTGGCGTCTTTATAATATGAAAAGGTTATGAAGTTATTGTTTGTGTCGCGGATTTCTTTCAGCATCCACTTGTAGATATGATCGGTATTGCCGGGATCGTATTGCCGGGAGGCGTCGTAATCGCCGAATTTATACTGCGTACCGTCCTTCCCGTGCATTATCCAATAGTTGTCCATTAACAGATATTTATTGAAGTCTCCATTTTCGGTTCTTGCAAAGTATAAATTGGAATTATCAAGCGCGCTGGTAATCTCGCCGTCTATCGACGAGTAAAAAAATTCCGAGCTGCCGGTGTTATGATACATTTCATTAAGGCCAAATTTGTTGAGCCGCTGAATGTAGGGAATATTGATTGACCAGCCGTAGCCGAAAATGCTCCCTTGTTCGTTATTGGAACTATTATAGGTTAAGGCAAGGTTGGGTTGCATTCCGCTCCGGCCCGGCGGCACTGTAATGGGAAAGCTATATGTTAAAGCGCCGGTATTCTGGTCGATGTCGGGTTGGTTTTTTGTTGTCGCGGGATTTGATACCGAAACCGATAACCCGTTTACCGAATTTATTCCCGCGGCGCTGGCGTTCATCGCGCTCATTTCTGTTCCGGCGCCCGCCGCGACTTTAGTTTTGGGGGATTGTTCGCTTGAATTTGATTCCAAAGTTTCGGAAAACGACGAAGTATCCGAGATTGAATTGATGATTATCCGGGGTGTTTGATTGTCTGAATCCGGCGCGGTTTTGATTGCGGGTTTTGTTTCCGATTTTTCGCTCGAGTCTGCGTTGCCGGGGATTTCGGGAGTTGCCAAAACGAGCGCGTTTTCAATTACTTCCACGGCATTAGCCGCGGCCGGAATTGATTCCGGGCTGATAGCCGTTTCCTCGGCCAAAACAATCAGCGGCGACAAGGGCTGCGCAATGGTTGCAAATGTTAAAAACACAACCGTCGCTTTGCGAATCGATCTCCCCGCTTTTCCAAATATCGTTTTTGAAATATTGTTCATAAATTTTTTCATAATTCAAAAAACCAACGCTAAGCGATGGCTAAAAAAATTGCAAATAATAATCTATCGGCGTTGATTTTATTCACAGCCCCCGGATTTTAGTTTTTCTTAATCTGTGTTATATCCCGATGCCAAACCATTGTCAATAGTCCGCAAAAAACCCGCTCACGGGCGATATTATCGTTAAAACGCGCGCACTGGGACGGTATTTTAAGAGTCTAACCCTCGTTGCCTGTCCCGAGGTTCTTGCGAGAGATACTCGCGAGCGGTTAGTCCCTATTGGCAAGTTTTCCGATGCTCTTGTTTTCAATTTTTCGATTCATACCAAGTTATTATTTAAATACTTATTTAAATACTTATTTATTTTGAATTACGAAACAGCGAATTTTGAAATCAATTTTCGGCGTAATCGCGGAAATTTGATTTCAAAATTCGCGCGGTTACCGCCGCGTTTGGTGAAAATTGACTTCCCAAAAGCTGAAGTCAAATTTCCCCAAACGCTAATTTCGTAATTCAAAGTATTTAAATAATTTGAAGTCCCCATTCAAAACGAAAAAAATCTACAAAAGTAGAAATTGAATATGCCTATTAGAGCCCAGGACAAAGTGAATACTTTTTTATCTACAAAAGTAGAAATTGAATATGCCTATTAGAGTTGGTGGCAATCGCCGGAAAGAATAAATCTACAAAAGTAGAAATTGAATATGCCTATTAGAGCGCACACATAACCGCCATCCCCGCCATCTACAAAAGTAGAAATTGAATATGCCTATTAGAGAATTCGGGGCATAGGGTTGCCGGAGTATCTACAAAAGTAGAAATTGAATATGCCTATTAGAGAGCGTGAAGGCCATTATGCTGTCGCCATCTACAAAAGTAGAAATTGAATATGCCTATTAGAGTTGATTATTTTTTTATTCTGTTTTGAATCTACAAAAGTAGAAATTGAATATGCCTATTAGAGTAATGGCAAGAGTAAGCGAATTAAGATCTACAAAAGTAGAAATTGAATATGCCTATTAGAGAAAATATGGTGGTATTGTATCGGCGAATCTACAAAAGTAGAAATTGAATATGCCTATTAGAGTCCAATAGAATTTTCGGAAGGCTTCGATCTACAAAAGTAGAAATTGAATATGCCTATTAGAGTTATCATTATTATTTGCTCTTGGGAGAATCTACAAAAGTAGAAATTGAATATGCCTATTAGAGCTCGCCGTAAGAAAAGTGCGGGTCAATATCTACAAAAGTAGAAATTGAATATGCCTATTAGAGAACATTCGAAATTCGCGACACACGAAATCTACAAAAGTAGAAATTGAATATGCCTATTAGAGTTATTTCCTCTTTATTTGGTTTGTACAATCTACAAAAGTAGAAATTGAATATGCCTATTAGAGGAAATGGGTGGTATCCGGCGGGGCAAAATCTACAAAAGTAGAAATTGAATATGCCTATTAGAGAAACCATTCATCAGTTGTATTGGCCAAATCTACAAAAGTAGAAATTGAATATGCCTATTAGAGACACAGAAATCAAGAACAGCGGGATTCATCTACAAAAGTAGAAATTGAATATGCCTATTAGAGAGAAAGCGGAACAAGAAGAAGATTTTTAATCTACAAAAGTAGAAATTGAATATGCCTATTAGAGACAATACCCCGTTCGCACACATAGAATCTACAAAAGTAGAAATTGAATATGCCTATTAGAGAATAATTGTTAATAACGATTATTGCAATCTACAAAAGTAGAAATTGAATATGCCTATTAGAGTCAATCTCTGGCTAACTAAACCAGCGAATCTACAAAAGTAGAAATTGAATATGCCTATTAGAGTTATCAACCACCCCTCCAATAATAGAATCTACAAAAGTAGAAATTGAATATGCCTATTAGAGTATCGGGGCAATCGCGGCTTCGTATTATCTACAAAAGTAGAAATTGAATATGCCTATTAGAGTCAAAACAAAATGAACAAATTATCAGATATCTACAAAAGTAGAAATTGAATATGCCTATTAGAGTCGCTCCGGTAAGCACGGGATTAGTGTTATCTACAAAAGTAGAAATTGAATATGCCTATTAGAGTTGAACGACATCCCCCGCTTTTTGAGATCTACAAAAGTAGAAATTGAATATGCCTATTAGAGACAACATCTTATCGCTGTGCGCTCTTTATCTACAAAAGTAGAAATTGAATATGCCTATTAGAGACTCAAGGTCTTGTGCGCTCGCCGCTTGGATCTACAAAAGTAGAAATTGAATATGCCTATTAGAGTCAGAAGGCAGGAAAGCTCCGACAACATCTACAAAAGTAGAAATTGAATATGCCTATTAGAGACGCCACCATTGGCACAATTTTTTACATCTACAAAAGTAGAAATTGAATATGCCTATTAGAGTAAAAAATAATTACAAGATGGCTCTTGAATCTACAAAAGTAGAAATTGAATATGCCTATTAGAGAATCCACGCTAAAACAAAATCAATAAATCTACAAAAGTAGAAATTGAATATGCCTATTAGAGACGCTTTTGTTGAGTTACCCGATTTCATCTACAAAAGTAGAAATTGAATATGCCTATTAGAGCTCAAACGGAATCTGATTGTCGGCATATCTACAAAAGTAGAAATTGAATATGCCTATTAGAGCGAGGGACAGGCTTCAACCTGTTCATATCTACAAAAGTAGAAATTGAATATGCCTATTAGAGTTATGAATAAATCCGATGGCGTCGTATCTACAAAAGTAGAAATTGAATATGCCTATTAGAGTAGAAACTGCCGTTACCGTTGAGAAGATCTACAAAAGTAGAAATTGAATATGCCTATTAGAGGTTCCGCGGCAAAAAAGCGTTAACCATCTACAAAAGTAGAAATTGAATATGCCTATTAGAGTCCTCGCACTCCACGCAAATTTTTCATATCTACAAAAGTAGAAATTGAATATGCCTATTAGAGATGGGACAAAGAGTTGACACCGGAGGAATCTACAAAAGTAGAAATTGAATATGCCTATTAGAGTATGTTCCACATCATCGCGCTTTCCATCTACAAAAGTAGAAATTGAATATGCCTATTAGAGTCCCCACAAGTATTTCAATTCATAGATCTACAAAAGTAGAAATTGAATATGCCTATTAGAGTTGATCCATCATCGCTCAACCCTTTCATCTACAAAAGTAGAAATTGAATATGCCTATTAGAGAAAATAAAAAACAGATACTTGACTTTTATCTACAAAAGTAGAAATTGAATATGCCTATTAGAGGCGTGTTTATCTTCGTGCTGTGTAATATCTACAAAAGTAGAAATTGAATATGCCTATTAGAGTCCCGCGGCAGCAGAACCCTATTTCCCACATCTACAAAAGTAGAAATTGAATATGCCTATTAGAGATTTGGAAGCTAAATTATTGCGCGGAATCTACAAAAGTAGAAATTGAATATGCCTATTAGAGCTTATTTCGGAGGTGAAGCGTTGGAGATCTACAAAAGTAGAAATTGAATATGCCTATTAGAGTATTAAAGGAATGGCGAACTTACCCGTCAATCTACAAAAGTAGAAATTGAATATGCCTATTAGAGTTCAAATAAATCAATTTCACATTGTTATCTACAAAAGTAGAAATTGAATATGCCTATTAGAGAGCTGGATTAGCTTTAACCGGCTTGAAAGATGCGATTAACCGATAAAATTTGATTAACGACTTAAAGCCGGTTAAAGTTGGAAAATCCATAAAGACCGAGGTTTAATAACCTCAAAAAGCTAGATTTCTAATAGATACACTGCAATTTCCACCAATTTGCTACTTTTTGTTTTGTATCTATTCAATTTTAGAAGAACACCACTTCCTTTTCTTCGTTGGCGGCATAACCATATCGCTTGACTTTGGCTTTGCACGCCTCGCACACATAAATTATAACAATACTGTCGTTTTTCGTAAAGTACGGCTTATATTTCATATCAATCTCTTTTTGGATGTTATCCAATATCCGCTGGCTGTTTTTTATCTCAAAAACCGAGTATTGCAATCGCCGGCCGTATTTTTTCAAAAGATTCGAGAATTTCGTCCGGCGGCGCGTATCTTCGAAATCATAAGAAACTATAAACATATCATTTCATCTTAAATGCCGGAAATTCCGCGCCGTTAATCGTAAAATAGTAATAATCGCGCGCGTAGCAAAAAATGTCTTCTCTGCGATCCATAATCGCCTGCGCGAAAATCTCCGCGTATTTCTTCTGCTCTTCAAATCCCAAGCCATAGACGCCTTTGCTCAATTTGAAATCATTGGCCTTTATCTGCCCCAAATTATGGGATTTCATGATCTGCTTATCAATCACGCACCGAAACGGCTCCATCAAATCGCACGCCAGCGATTTGCGCTGAAAAAACAGCTTGTGGTAAAACCCGCGATAGACATCAAACCCGTATATCCCCAGCATTGCCTCAACAAAATTAAACAGCATCGTATAGCCCATATCCATCAAATAATTCGGAATATCAATCTTTGCCCGCGGCAAACGCCGTTTCCATTCCAAATTTTTGAAATAACTTTGAAAGAAAAATTTGCCCGCCGCGCCTTCCAATCCAAGCAAATCCTTGCCGTTTCGCGCGTTTTTGATTTTTGCCTTTATTTTTTCCAAAGATAACGCCGCGTCTTTACCGTCCGAACTTTCCAGCAAGCAAATCTGGTTTGAAATTTTATTCGCCACCAAAATTTTTGCCGCCGCCAGCTCTTGCTCTTCGGTCGCCGCGTATTGCCTTTCGCGCAACAAATAATTCCCGTCCGCTTGCGCCAACAACCGCGCATAATTCAAGAAATTATTTTTTAAAAGAAAAATCGACACGCCGTAATCGGCGCAATTGCGGACCAACACGCTGGTAAGCGAACAATCGCCGATCAAAAACAGCGCGAAAACCTTGTGGCACGAAATCCGGTTGACGATTTTTCCGTCCTTTGACAAGCAGATATTGTCATTCAAAAACTTGATCTTTTCAATCTCGGCATTCTTGGCGCTCACAAACAACAATTGTTTTTCTTTGAAATCAGGCAAACTCAACATATTTTCGCGGGGGTCTATCCCTCGAGTAATCACGAGGGTTAGTCCCTCGCGAAAATTTCTTTAATGGCACAGCGGCTTATAAACGCATTGCGCGCATTTTGCCGGATTTTTATTCTCCGGCGGACTCGGCCGGTAATTCTTCATTGCTTCAATCAATTCTTCAAACTTCGCGGTTTCTTGTGCGTCCGGCAAAGAAATTTTATACCGCTTGTTATCCGCCAGCGATTGGATCGCCAGCGATTTCACTTCATAACCCATTTCCCGCAAACAAAACATTTGCGCGTAGAGCTGGTAGCGATAACCGTCAAAAATCTTTTTGATCTTGTATTTGCGCTCCACCAGCAATCCGCTTTCGGCATCAAATGTGTCGATTTTACCCATAATCCCCAGCCGCTCGCAACAAACTTCCATTCCCTGCAACACTCGCGCGCTGGTCGTGTATGTTCCGCCATCAACCGGCCTGTGCGCGATCTTGCCCACGGTCTGCGCCGTCCGATGATAGGTTTTGGCGTTGAAATTCTCGTATACCGAATGCAAATAAATCGAATACGGACAAAACACAAAATCATTTATCTTGGAAATCTGAATATAATCCTCCATTGAATTTTTATAAACCTCTTTTATTATCGCTCTCGCCCCAATCTTTCCTATCCCATTGAGAATAAGTTGCTTCATCCCATTCTTTAAGATTTATTTTTAAGCCCTTGCTCTTAATCCCGTTTTTTGTATTCATTTTATTTCTTAATTTTTCGCTCCTGATTTTATCCAAAATGATCAATCCTTTTCTGGCGATATTGTAAGCCCCGTTTGCATCTCCATCTTTAATTTTTTGAACTTTTGGAGATCTTGTCCAAAAATGGCATTTCGGACAAGAAATTTCATCATATTCTTGATCGCCCTCTTTAACTGAATGCCTTATCCATGTAAGACTAACAAATACTTTACCAAAATCAACATAACGGAATTTCGGCTCATTCTTTACAAGCAAAAACAAATCTTCATTCTCAATGAGGTAATCTTTAAAAATATCCTTTAAATCATTATTATTCCAATGACTTCGGTTCACATCTGAAAAAATATATTCCATTTCTCCATTGTATAAATCTTTGCTTGCAAATTCGCATTGCTTACTGTTCTGTTTAAATTCATAATTCCAATGATACTCAATCCTAAATCTATCGTATTTTTTATCGTAGGATATTCTAAGCTCTTTTGCGGCAATTTTATTCTTTATTTCTTGGGATGTTTTCAGTCCTCCAACGCTTCTATGCCTAAAACCACAATTAGGGCAAGTTTTTGATGTATATCTTGCATCTGTATAAAAAATTGCGCCCATTTGATTACCCCAAGTCTTTTGAGCTCTATTTGGAGGTGTTAGTTGCAAAGCGTTTCTAACTCCTTGAGGTGATTTTTCAATCACCAAATAATTTAATTTGTTAACTAAATCGTTTTCAAATTGCTGGTATATACTCTTTTCGATCCTTGTTCTATCTTTTTTAAATCCACGATTTAATTCTTCCAAACAAATCAGCGCGTTCTCTTGAGCCATAAGCGTCGTAATTTCGTGCATTAAATTCGCGTCATAGCCGCGCTTAATATCTTTGATGCTTTCAATCTTGGTCCAAGATCGTCTGGCCATTAATCTTTCCTTTTCTCTAATATCTAATTTCTTTTGGTAGTTTATCGGCTGTTTTATCCCATTTTTGATATTAGAGCCAACAATATTCATTGATTTCACATCGCCGCAAATCGCTCCTTTCCCATCAAGCAAGCAACAATAAGCAAGCTCCCTTTCTCCACGATCAATGCCCAACATCTTTACATCGTTTCTTTGTTGAATATACTCGTGTATTTTCCTATCAACATTGCCGCCATTGCTGATATTATTCACAACTATTGGGATATGAAAAATAATTTGATTTTCCGCGTATCGCCTTTTTTTATACGGAATTTTATCGGTTTTCGGATTTTTTAAGTCATCTTTTGACCACCGCTCAACCTTATAGCTTTCTTTTTGAGGATAGAAAAAAACTTCGGCTTGTCCAGCTAATCTAAACAATGGTTTTTCTCTATTCTCTATCGAGAAAAGTTCCTCAAATTCAAGCGTGTTTAAATCTTTCTTTGGATTCGGAATTATACTTCCCCTCTTCAAAGAAAAATCTTTGCAATAAATTTGGAAAATAAATAATTCTTTATCTAATAATTTTTCATCTATCCCGTCTTTTTTGAAATCCATCTCCCTAAAGTTATTTTTATAATAATAAGGCTCAAGTTTAGTAACTTCATATGCCAATAAATCAGACCCTAAAAAACTCGTTTTGGGGGCATCTTCTTTCATTATTTCTTTTACCCGATTGACTAAATAATCTTTTTCATGTCCATAATCAAACATCTCACTACCAAACAATTCTTTTAAAATACTGATAATTACATCTTCTTTATTAAGAATACCTTTCTTATTTTTATATTGATGGTAATATTTTTCAGTTTTCCCAAGAAAAGCTTTGCCAAAATCAGATGCGGTTATACCAAAATTAAACTTTCCAACCCTAATCATTTCTTTTAAACTTTCCAAATGCATTTTAACTTTTTGCACATTACAAAATTCTCTATTAAGACCATCAATAATTTGCTCTATTCTTTTTATAAATTCAGAATTCTTCAATTTCGTCCTGTCATCTCCATATTTTGAATCAAATTTTCCCGTATAAACAGATCCAAAAATAGTCTGGCCTTTTTGCTGATAATAATCCATCATTTGATAACCGGTGAGACTATTAACATTTATTTGCTTGCTAACATCGTTTTTATTTTTACTTTTTTCTTTGCCAATGATTAATAAATAATAATTATCTTGTTTCTTCAAAATTCGGCAACAATAATCAGTGGTTTTATATGCCCAACCACCCAAAAATGTTGGATTGTCGAATGTTACCTTGATTTTTTCATTTCCGGCATCTTTCTTTGTAATATAATTTCTGATTGCACCAAAAAGCGCATTTATTTCGTTTTTATCTTTAAACTTTTGGATTATTCCGTTATCGCCGTCAGCCACAATACCCTCTGGAATTGAAAACAAAGCAAAAAAACCGTTAATATCGGAAATTCTAACGCAATAATCGTTTATCGCCTGTTTGCATTCAAAATCTTTCCTTCGAGATAATCCCTTTTTTAGATTGATTGATTGCCTTAAATCTTTAAATTCGTTTTCGAATTCCTCTTGTTTTTTATTAATACTTGCGTTAATGCTTGCCAAATAATTTGCTTCTGAAAATTTTGACATCAATAATTCATCTACTCGCTCTCCTTCGGTTTTTGACTTTTGCAAGAATGATTTTATTTGGGTAATTTTTTCCTTATCTTTCTTTTCTTTTTCAGTCAACAAATTTCTACCATTCAACAATGAATCAAAATAAAATTTAAAAAACAAAACGAAGTTTTCAAAATTGCTTTTATCTTCTTTATAAATTTTTTCGCTGCCGTGAACACCTAGAAGATCAAATACGGATCTTGACCTCTGTTTCGCGTTCTCTATTGCATTTTTAATGTCTTCTTGAAATCTCTCCTTGCTAATTCCATCTAAAATTGATTTTATCTCTGCCAAAGAAATCTCTATTTTTGTTCTTCCATCCTTATCTTTTAATTCACTTTTCTTATCGGGTCTATTTTTTATACCAATACCGTTTTGTTCATAATACAAATCTCTTATATACGACCACGATCCAAAAAAAATATTACAATAATAATGCGTTTGATTTTCCTTAAGCAGTATGGAATCTAAATCACCGTTAATTAGACCATCCTTTAAGAAATTACCAACTATGGATAATTTTTCGCGAGCGTGCCTATAAAATTTTTCCAATCCCTCAATTAGATCAGAATCGTTGTTAAATTCATTGATATATCCATTTTCAAACTCCTCAAGGCCATCGGATAATAATAACTGCTTATACAATGGTTCAAGATAATCAATCTTCTTTTTTCCTTTTTTCTCGTTAAACAGTTTATTAAGTTCAGCAATGGCCGCGTTATAGGTGTTTATGTCAGCTTGCAATAAGCAATTTGCATAATAATCGGGCTCAAAAATATTATGATTAGCAATCACATTCTTCTTTTGATAATCCGTTAAACCTAAGTCAATTTTATTTTTTTCTGCCAAAAATGCGTTTTTTACAAAAATCTCGAAATTTTCGTCTAAAATCCGCGTTGTTAATTGTCCTGAATTTGCCTTTACAAGCTTCTCTCCCGTTTCATCATCCCCCTCATCACCTTGTCTTCTTCCTTCATCTTTATAAAGATTGCCCCTGATCTCATTAAAGTTCTTAAAATATGTAGACCATCCACCAAAATATTCAACTAAATTTGTTTCCTGATCTTTATTTTCTTTTGTTTTGAATTTAATTGCATATTCATTTTCTTTACCTTGATTTTTCTCTTTTTTTTCCCGAATACTGCCATCATTTATCTTTTTACTTAAAATCATCAAAACATTTTGGGAGATCAAAATATTTTTTGTCCCATCGGCAAATTTCTGCTTATCATCGCCACCCTTAATTTTTTCATTATTCCTTAAATTTTTTTCCAGATATTCGTAATATCTTTTCGCTATTTTTTGGAATACCCCGCCCTTGCCTTCTTTATCTCCAAAATATTTAGCCAATCTAACCTTTTCATTGTTAATTTTTCCTATAACCTTTCTTTTTTTTTC
Organism: Candidatus Nealsonbacteria bacterium DGGOD1a; assembly: GCA_022530585.1. Lineage (NCBI taxonomy): Bacteria > Candidatus Nealsoniibacteriota > Candidatus Nealsonbacteria bacterium DGGOD1a. Next base: position 372,296 of record CP092821.1, on the reverse strand, counting down.
ATTATTAGAAGCTTCATATCCTATATATAATTCAAAAAGATTAGAAAAATTAATATCGTTGTTTCTTTTAATCATTTCCAAAGAATCCTTAATAAAGAGCTTATGCAATTCAGTTAAATAATACTTAAGCGCTTGATATCGTTTTTTTCTTTCAATATCAACATTAAAAATATCTTGATTATTATCTTTAAAAAATTTTTCAACTCTGTTTTGTCTTGTAATTTCATCTTTATTTGAATATCCTTTTTCTATGCATATTCGCCTTTCTTGCTCTATGTTTAAAACAGGAATTAACGAAAACTTTCGAGTTTTTGATAGTGGAAAAATATTTTTAAAGTCATTAAAATTTTTATTTGCTTTTTCTTTTGCCATAAGTTTTTTGATTATGTATTTTTTGCGATAGCAAAAATTATATAATGATTATGATTTTATTTTGCCAAAAAGGGACGATGGTTGTCGCCCAATGATAACGCTTACCAAACGGTTAAGCAAATTGGAACCATCGCCCCTTTTTACCTAAAACCTCCGAAAACTCGGGTTTTAACAAAAAAGGCTTAGCCGTTACCGATAAACGCTATCATTGATGCGACTCGTTAATTGTCGCATATCTGCAAAAAAATGCAATATGTATAACGCAAAAGCGCCCTTTCGGGCGCCGTTAAAGATTTTTTACTCTTCCGTTTTTTCGATCACGCCGTGCGGGCAAACGCTCTCGCCGCCGCAAGTTTCCACCGCGTCGGAATCCACCACCTTGGCTTTGGCGTCATCGTCTTGCGCCATCCCGGCCGGACAGTTCACGGTGCAAATAAAGCATCCCAAACATTTATCTTTGTTCACTTGATATTTTGCCATATTATTTTGTTATTTAATACCATTAAGTTTACCAAATTAATTTATTTACGCAACCCCCCATTAGTTATGGCCACATCTATAATCAACTTCATTGTTTTGACATTCACCAACTTTTAAGAAAGCGAAATTGGAACAAATCAAACTAGTTTTACGGGTTTGTCACGAAAAAAAACAAAATTTTCTCAAGAATAATAAAAATTATTATCGCCAAAGCGCAAAGCAACTTTTTATTTACCTGTTTTTTCAAAACCAACCATCTAAAACCAAGAATTGGAATAACAATTAACATCGCAATTATCGCGATACCAGCCAAATAATTAGTAATTTCATGAATCCTTTCTGCCGGCGATGGAGGGGGTACCCATACACCATACAACGAAGAGTCTTGCGCCTTTGCTTTGCCAAAAAACAATGATAGAAGCAAAAAACTCGTCAGGCGAAAAAATAAATATTTTATTTTGTAAAATGGTTTCATAATTTTTTCTTGCCAAACATCTCCATATGGCACAGGTTCAGCTTTTTTTGGTTGAAATCCCATAAGTGCAGGCTGTTTCCTTGGCAAAAATCCCACCAGACGCAATTTTCGCATTTGCCGGTTTTGCGCCAGTCGCGATCGCGGAAAAGCTGGAATTTCTGGTTCCAAACCTTGGCAAAATCGTCAGTGCGGATATTTCCCTGCTTGGTTTGTCCGCGCGGCAATATCGGACACGCGCCAATATCTCCATTATACAAAATACTGCCAACTTTAATACCCGCCCAGCAAAAGAAAAACTGGTCGCGCATTGTACCTTCCAATTCCGGGCCGAAAAATCCCTCTTCGCAAAAACTGACCTTCAATTTTTTCTCGACTTTTCGTTTTCGGGCGATATAATCAAGCAGATATTCCCATTCCTTGGCGTCCAGAAACATTTCGGCGCATTCTTTGGCGCGGCCGACCGGACTGATAGAAAACATTCGCCAATTGGTAACGCCCAATTCCTTGCAAAGCGCGCAAATCTGATCAAGCTCTTTGATATTGCGCTTGTTTACGCAAGTAATCGCCTCCACGATCGGAAATTTTGCCGCCGCCAGCATCCTGATTCCCGCGGTGGCGCGCTTGAAAGTGTCAATGCCAACCCTTTGCCATGTATGGTTGGCCTCCAAACCGTCCAAACTCACCGATACCGATGACATTCCCGCGTCTTTCATTTTTTCAACGATTTCCGGAGTAATCAATGTGCCGTTGGTCACCATACCCCATGGAAAACCCAGTCCGTTGGCGTATTTCATCACCTCAAAAAGATCGGGCCGCAAAAGCGCTTCGCCGCCGGTCACGGCCACCATAATCTTTTTCGCGTCAAAATTCTTGGCGATATCGCCAAAAGCTTTCTTGATCTCCTCGGTCGTTAATTCACCCGGCGGCACCACATCGCCGCAAGAACTGCCGCAATGCCGGCATCTCAAATTGCACCGCAAAGTGCACTCCCAAAACAAATAGGTCAGTTTATGCTCGACGGTCTCCCGCTTGCAATACTCCTGCCACAACCTCAATTTTCCGATCTTAAAAATATTAGCCATTTTATTGATATACTGACAATGGGCGCGATATCCGGCGCTAGCATTTTGCAAAAGCCATACCTTCGCGATTTTTATCCCTGACGCGATTACGGACATTCTCACATTCTTGAGAATGTGAGAATGTAAACTAAACGCCGATTTTTATTTCTGTCTTTATACTTTGAATTGCGAAACTTTACTCCCAGGCCAGACGATACCTACTCTAAAACCGTTAAATGCAAATGATTTGAAGGGGTCTAACCCTTGCGATTATCCCTCGCGAAAGCCTCGGGACAAACGCAAGGGATAGACCCCAAATGCAAAGCGTTTCGCGATTCAAAGATATTTATGTTTTGTATTGGTTTTTGACCGCGGCGATTTTTCGCGCGATTTCTTTTTGATCGCCCAAATAATAATGTTTTATCGGTTTTAAATCATCGTCCAGCTCATAGACCAGCGGCGCGCCCGTGGGAATGTTTAACTCCGAAATTTCCTTGTCGCCAATGTTGTCCAAATGTTTGATGATCGCGCGCAAGCTGTTGCCATGCGCCGAAATTAAAACATTTTTCCCGCCCTTTATCGCCGGCGCGATTTCTTTTTGCCAATAACCAACCGCGCGCGCGCAAGTGTCGGCCAGCGACTCGGTCCGGGGCATTTGATAGATCGGCACGGCTTTAAAAATCTCCAAATCGTTTTGCTTTCGATAATCCGTTTCGTCCATTTCCGGAGGCCGCACGGAAAAACTCCGGCGCCAGATACGCACTTGCTCCTCGCCGTACTTTCGCGCCATTTCGGCCTTGTTCAATCCTTGCAAGCCGCCATAATGGCGCTCGTTTAACTCCCACGCGAACTTTGTTTCAATGTTTCGCAACCCCATTTGTTCCAAAACAATCGCGGTGGTGTCGGCGGCGCGCTTCAAAACCGAAGTATGGGCCAAATCAAAAACATATCCCTCGTTTTTGAGAATTTTTCCCGCTTCGCTTGCCTCCCAAACGCCCCTCTCCGACAATCCAACATCAACCCAGCCGGTAAACCGGTTTTCCTTGTTCCATATTGATTCTCCGTGCCGCAAAAAAACAATTTTGTATACGGATTTTTTCAGAGCGAGCTTGAAATATTCAATCATCGGCAAAACAAGCCCGGGCAACGCCGCCAAAATCAAAATAGTAACTATTATATTGGCAATCGAAATTATTGGGGTAGCCAAGCTACGCTCGGCCATGGATATCGAAATATTCTCTTGCGCGTTTACCGTTCCCATGAACAGCAAACCCAAAAATAATAATTTTAATTGGAACATTTTCATAAATCTAATTTGACTAAATCGAGGCGCAAAGCATTAAACTGAATATTCCCTTAATCAACATTGCCAAAATTATCATTATAAACGACCATCCCCACAATGTTATCAACCACCTTTTCGTCCCGCCGCGCTTAACATACAAAGAATAGAAAATCGGCCCGGAAAACAGAAGGGCCGCGTACAAAATAAAAGCCACTATCCCCAATAAAGTACTCAATAAAGATTTTTCCTGATCCGCGCCAACGGTCACGCAAGCAAAAACCGGCCCGGTAATTATAAGCCCAAGTATTGATAGTGAGATAATTGATTTGTTGATTGATTGCATGAAAATAGTTATATTGCCAATTCCGCGTCTATTTTTGCCAAACGGTTGTATTTTGCCAGCCGCTCGCCCCGCGCCGGCGCGCTGAAGTTATTTTAACATTATTTGATCAACTGCGTGATTAAGGCGATCATTTGGTCTTTTTCTTTGGTATTGCTTTCGGCAATCAATAATGCCAAGGCGGCCAGCGCGTTGTCATTAATTTTTTTCTCGCCGGTTTGGCGGTAAAGCGCGTTATTTTTATCCAGAAAATAAACAAACAGGAACGAAGCGATACGCTTATTGCCGTCGGAAAACGGATGGTCTTTTATGACCATATAAAGCAAATTCGCGGCTTTTATTTCCAATTCCGGATATAATTCATTGCCGCCGAAGCTTTGGTAAATTCCTTTTATAATCCCTTCGAAGTAATGTTCTCTTTGGGCGCCAAACAAGCCGCCAATCTCTTTTTTTGCCGTTAATTCTTGTTTAATCTGGACGATAATATTCAAGCTTAATTCGTAAGTTAGCGTAAATTCGCCTCGTTTTCCCTTGATTTGTTTGATTTTCCCGCGGTCATATTCGTCAAGAATAGTCAGAGTCTTCGCGTAATCAGCCAGCAAATTCAAAATTTTGTCCGCCTCGCCGATTAATAATTCTTTTTTTGATTTTTCGCGGAGAAAAGCAACCGTGTTTGACAATTGTTCAAATTTTTCTTTGACTTCCGACAGCCGCTTTTCATTAATCATGTATCCTTGTATTAAATAACTCTTCAGTGTTTTTGTGGCCCAAACGCGGAATTGAGTCGCCCGCTTTGAATTAACGCGATACCCAACCGAAATTACCGCATCAAGATTATAAAAAGCGGTTTTGTACTTTTTCCCGTCCGCGGCAGTATGTTCCAAAATGGAACATACTGATTTTTCCTTTAATTCGCCCGTTCTAAAGATATTATTAAGATGTTTTGTAATCGCCGGTCGCTGTATTCCAAAAAGCGACGCAATTTGCGCTTGAGATAACCAAACGGTTTCCTGCCGTAATTTTATTTTCAGTTCTATTTGATTGTCCGGCGATTTATAGATCGCGATCTCGCCCCGCTCAAAATTATTTTTCATTTATTTCTTCTTCGATCTTGGCCAGGCGGTTATATTTGGCCAGCCGCTCGCCGCGGGCCGGCGCGCCGGTTTTGATAAAATCCGCGCCAATGCCGACCGCGAAATCCGCGATAAAATCATCGTTGGTTTCGCCGCTCCGATGGGAAACGATCATCTTCCAGCCGTAGTTTTTCGCCAGCGCCGCGGCTTCCAGCGCTTCGCTCACCGTGCCGATCTGGTTTATTTTCAAGATCATCGCGTTGCACGCCTTTTTCTCTTTGGCCTCTTTCATTCTTTGCGGATTGGTCACCAACAAATCATCGCCAATCACCATTCCCGTGAATGAAAATCTCTGCCATCCCGCCCAATCATCCTCCGCGAACGGGTCCTCCAGTCCGATGATTTGCGGATACTGCGATATTAATCGCGCGTAGAAACCGGCCAAATTGGCGCCGTCAAAACTCCCCATCCGCGTATTGTATTTTCCGGAATTGAAAAATTGGCTCGACGCGACATCGATAATGAATTTCACCGGCACCGGCGGCTGAACGATCGCAATCGCCGCGCACAAACAATCCAGCGCCTCTTTGGGCGCGTTCAGCGGCGGCGCGAACCCGCCCTCATCACCCAGATTCGCGCTTGATTTGCCGTATTTGGCGACAAGGTCTTTTTTCAATTGATGATAAACCTCGCTGGCAATCCGCAGGTTATCGATAAATTTTCCGGCTTGCGGCACGATCATAAATTCCTGAAAATCCAGATCGCCGCCCGCGTGCGCCCCGCCGTTGATCACATTGAAACACGGCTTGGGCAAAGCGACATTTTTGTTTTTTGCCAGCTTGGCGACATAGCGATAGAGCGGCGTTTTTTGGCTTCCCGCCGCGGCGCGCGCGATCGCCAGCGACACTCCGCACATCGCGTTGGCGCCCAAACGAACCTTGTTCGGCGTGGCGTCAATCTCCCGCATTTTTTGATCGATTTCCTGTTGCCGGCGGCAATCCATGCCGATCAATTCCGGATTGATGATTGAATTAACATTGGCAACCGCTTTTAAAACGCCTTTTCCGCCGTAGCGGGCCAAATCCCCGTCGCGCAATTCCGCCGCTTCATAAACGCCCGTGGACGCGCCCGACGGGACGCCCGCGCAAAACACGCCCGCGCCGTTCGCAACGCAGACTTCGAGAGTCGGATTCCCGCGCGAATCAAGAATCTCGCGCGCCTTCACCGATTTAATTTTGGTTTGATTTGAAAACATAGAAACTTAAATTTTTAATTACCAATTTTCAATTTTCAATGAATTTTCAATGTTTCAATGAACCAAACGGAATGCTGATTTGCGTTTTGTTTGTAACATTGGAATTTGAAACATTTATTGAAAATTGGAGGTTTGAAAATTGAAAATTATTTTTGCGTGCGCAAAAATTCCCCGGCCGCCATCGCCGCTTTGGCGCCTTCGCCCGCCGCCACCACGATTTGCTTGTATTTCACATCGCTCACATCGCCGGCAACGAACAATCCCGGAGTTTTGGTCTGGCAACTTTTGGAATCGAATTTAATCTCGTTGCGATCGTTTAACTCCACCAGCCCCTCGGCAAACGAAGATGCCGGCCGGTTGCCCGCTTTTATAAAAACCCCCTCCACGGGCAAGCTTGTTTCCGCGCCGGCGGCGTCCCGATAAACGATATTTTTCACGAAATTCGCGCCTTCGATACGCAAAATTTTCGCATTGGCGACAATTTCAACCTTGCCGGTGTTTTTGGCCGATTCTTGATTGGACGCATCGGCGAAAACCGCCGGGCCGCGCTCCAATATGAATATCTTCTTGGCGAATTTGGCCAAAAACAGCGCCGCCTCAAACGCCGAATTGCCGCCGCCAACCACCGCCACATCGCGTTTGGAAAACAGCGGCCCGTCGCAGGTGACGCAATAACCCACGCCCCGGCCCAAAAACTCTTTTTCGCCCGGAATATCCAGCATCCGCGGCGACGAACCGGTGGCGATTATCACCGCGCGCGCTTCAAGTTTTTCGCGCTCGGTGGCCAAAGAAAACCCTGCTCCGGTTTTTTCCAGTTTAATCGCGTCGGCGATCATAATTTCGGCGCCCAGCAATTTCAGATGGTCTCTAAATTTCGCAATCAATTCCGGCGCCGTGACGATCCCCAAACCCGGATAATTCTCGATGGCCACTTCTTTTTTTGCCATCTGGCCGCCGAATTCGCGCGTAATCAAAACCGATTTTGTTTTTTGCCGCGCCGCATAAATCGCGGCGGTCATTCCCGCCGGTCCGGCCCCGATGATAATTAAATCGTGCATAATCCAAATTCATAATTTCCAATTTTCATTGAATTTTCAATGAAACAATTTTCAAAAAAACAATCACTGAAAATTATAAATTTAATAGAAATTAATAATTTAAAATTAGAAATTTTTAGTTTTATTTTTTCTGTTTCCTCAAAAAAGCGGGTACCTCCCACGCCTTTTCCTTTTCCAGCATCTCATTTTCTTCCATCTCGATCTCTTTCTTCACCTGCAGCGCGTTCTTCCTTACCGGAGCCTCGAATTGGACGGGAACGCTTTGCCCCCGGCCAACCTCATGGTTTTCCTCCGCGGCCGCCGCGGGCCGCTCCCGGGGAGCGATTTGGGGATTTTTCTTTTCCGCCGCCGCGGCGTTTATCTTCACCGGCGCGGATTTTTTAATTTCAATTTTTTTCCGCGGTTTTAACGGTTTGACCGCGCCGTTCTTTTTGGGTGAAATTATTTTCGCGTTGTTTGCCGCGGCCGGATTTTTCTTTTCCGCCGGTTTTCGATCCGGCTTTGCCGCGGCGGCCGGCGCTTCTTTGATTTTTTCCGCGGCCAAAGCGGGTTCTTTGGCGTTATCTTCGGCGCCGCCGTAGACGCATCCGGTCGCAAGCACCGTTACCCTGACCCAATCCGCCTTGGCGCCTTCGTGGCCAACCCCGAAAATTATCTTGGCATCTTTATGGATACGGCTCGCCACGCTGGTCAATATCCGGTTGACTTCAAGCAATTTTAAATCATTCTGGGCGACGATATTCAATAAAAGCCCGCGCGCCTTGTCGATCATATAGGGATAAAGCGGCGAGTCGAAAGCCTTTTCAAACGCATCCAGATTCGCCTCTTCGCCTTTTTTAAATGTTACGGTATTCAAAAACGACATCTTCCCGTTGCCGGAAAGAATCGCCCGCAAATCGGCAAAATCGATATTGATCACTCCGGTATCGTAGATTGTTTCAATCAGCCCCTCAAGGCTGTCGGAAAGCATCGTGTTAATGTAGGAAAGCGTTTTGTTGAAAGGAGTATTTTTTGGAACCACCTCGAAAACCCGTTCGTTGGGCAGAATGGTCATCGCGTTCATATAAGGCTTCAATTTTTCCAGCGCGGTTTTGGCAATCTCGTCTTTTTTGACGCCCTCAAAAACAAACGGCAGGGTGAATATGCCATATGTGAGATTTCCCATACTTTTCGATATTTGCGCGAACACCGGCGCCGCGCCCGAACCCGCGCCGCCGCCCAACGAAGAAACAATAACCACCAAGTCCTGCCCTTCAAGCATCTTCTTGATGCTTTCGCGGTCGGTGTTGGCCGCTTCTTCGGCGATCCGCGCGTCCATTCCCGTACCCAGACCATGGGTAAAATTTTCGCCGAACTGAAAAACCGACACATTCTTGGGCGCGTTGCGCAGCGCCGCGAAATCGGTGTTGGCGATATAAAACGACGATTTTTTCACCTTGCCAGCAATTTCGGAAACAATGTTTCCGCCGCCGCCGCCGATGCCGATGATCCTGATCTTGGTTTTTTTAACTTCAAACTCCGGCTCAATCGTCTTGCCGGCGGTTTGGCTTGCCAAAGTTTTGCGAAGGCGTCTGTCGCCCGATATCGAAGCGCCTCCCTTTGTTCCGGCATGCCCCTGTTCCACCGCCTTGATATTCAACACCTTCGACCGCAGTTTTGACGCGATTTTTACGAGCGGTTTTTGCGCCGTGATTTTCGGCTTCTCAATAATTACCGGCGTTTTTTTCGTCCCGACATTTTTCTTCCGGATTATCTTGTTTTTTTTCGTTTTCATTGTATTTTCGCTAAAATTCTGTTCCTCCGTTTATCAATAATACCACAATGCGAGCGCAAAACGCAAAACGGCAAACATTGGTTTTACGCCTTTATAATCCCGCCGCCCAAAAGTTCCCGGCCGCGATAGAACACGGCTGATTGGCCCGGAGTAACCGCGTATTGCGGCTTTAAAAATTTCAGTTTGTATTTGCCGGCCGTTTCCACAACTTTCGCCTTGGCTTCTTTGCTCCGATAGCGGATTTTGGTTTTGATTTCAAGCGGGAGTTCGGGCTGCGCGCCAATCCAGCGCACGCTTTCCAACGGAACATTTTTTACCGCGAACTCTTTGGACGGCCCAACCAACAATTCATTCTTTCTCGAATCTTTTTTTGCCACATAGAACGGCCCGCCCGAAAGCCCGATGCCTTTGCGCTGGCCGATAGTGTAAAACCACAGGCCGTTATGCCGTCCAATGATGTTTCCGGCGCCGTCGATAATATTCCCCGGTTTTTTCCCGCAATATTTTTCCAAAAACTTATCAATATCGCCGTTCACAAAACAAACCTCCTGCGACTCGGCCGTGAGCGCGCTTGGCAATTTCCATTTCTTCGCCAACTGCCGAACCTCGTTTTTTTCAAAACAACCAACCGGAAAAATAATCCGGCTTAATTGTTTTTGCTCAAGCCGCCATAGAAAATAGGATTGGTCTTTATTTTTATCCGCGCCCCTCAATAAACGGAAAACGCCGCCTTTGTCTTTTTTGATTTGGCAGTAATGGCCCGTGGCCACAAATTCCGCGTCCATAGCCAACGCTTTTTTAACGAGCAATCCGAATTTGATTTCCTGATTGCAAACCACGCAAGGATTGGGCGTCAATCCTTTTTTGACGCCGCGGATAAACCGGTCCACCACCAGCTTCTTGAATTCATCACGCACATCCAAAACATAAAACGGAATATCCAATTGAAGCGCGGTTTTGCGCGCCCGCTGTTCGGATTCCTCAGAGCAACATCTGTTCTGCGGCAAACAAGCGTTGTTTTCCGGCTTGTCCGCCCAAAACTTCATAAACGCCCCGATCACCTCAAACCCCTCTCTAACCAAAATCGCCGCGCTCACCGCGCTATCCACCCCGCCCGACATGGCGCAGACCACCCGAATTTTTTTACCATATTTCATTTTTATATATTACCCCCTAATTAAAAAAATAAAAAAAGTCACCTTTGTTTCTTCTTCCATTTCCTACAGCCGCACCGATGGCATTTTTCCTCACTTCCGCTACGGGGTGCCGAACAATCGGCGCAGAACTGTTTCTTATAATTTTTAATCACAATCACCCCCTTATAAGGCGGTTGCTGATACTAAAACATTTTATAGATTATTTAACAAAAAATGCAAGGTTATAATTCTTGTATTTTGTGTTTTTAAAAGATTTTCTTTAGAAATTATGACTTTGCTTTAAAAACATAGTCTATTATTTTATCCCAGTCCAAATTATCGTTTTCGTAAAAAATATCGACAACATCTTTAGTCATTTCATTAATTTTCTTCACATATAACTCCTTAAATTTGTCATCGCGCTTTTTTGCTTCCTTGTCCAAAGGCCGAATTATTTTTTTATATAATTCATTGTCGCCTGAAATCAATTCCCAAAAAGATTGACCGCAAATCTTATAATAACTCAAATTCGAATCCTTTTTGCTTATCTTGTGCGGCTGGTTGTCGCGCCCATAGATACAACCGTTAACATTTATAATCTCTTTTCTTGGAAATTGAGCTCGGATGATTTTTTTTGCCGCTTTTAAATTTTTTCTTAATGCGTTTACTTGATCACTATTGCCCCAATTCGGACCGGACTTTATCCCAACAATATAAATTTTATCTTCCCGCTCAAACATCAAATCAACGCTACGATATATGCCCTCTTCGGCCTTTTTACCGTCAAAAACTTGGCGGCAAATATTTATCGCCAAATTTTCCATCAAGTCTCCAAAAATCGTTTCTTCTTGAGAAGACAAAAAAGCGTCAAGAATGCCTTTCGCAAAATCGCCGGCAGTTTCAATATTTTTCGCTTTAAACAGATAAGGATTTTTCCGCTTTGCAATATCGACCAAATTTGCCATTCCCAAGCGTTTAAGCCTGATCTCGTAAAACGGCTGAATCACATCCGAAACAATAAAATCATTTAATTTTTCGTAATCAAGTTTTTTCATACAATCCGATTAATACCGTTGTTGATATTTTCAATCGCCAATTTATAGTACTCTTCCTTAATTTCAATGCCAATCGAATTTCTATCCAGTTCAAGGGCGGCAAGAGATGTCGTTCCCGAACCAAGAAAAGGATCGAGCACCAAATCTCCCTGTTGCGTAAAAAGCTTAATAAACCACGCCGGTAATTCTTTGGGAAAAACCGCACTATGGCTTTTATTTGAAGTCTCAGTCGCCATCACTAAAACATTGGTTGGATAAGCCATTTCCCGCCCCACCCATTTAGACACATTCTTGCCAAACCCGCTGCCAACACGCGAATTGTCCCGGATTTTATCAGTTTCACTTAAATTTTTTAAACGAGTTTTCGCCCAATCGCCCATTGGCACCATTACCTCATCTTGGTACATCGCAAAATTCTTACTTTTATTGAATTGCAAAAGCCTTTCCCAAGCGTCCCGAAATCGGTTTGGCCATTTTCCGGGAAAACAATTTTTTTTATGCCAGATAAACTCTTCCGTCCAAAACCATCCTTGTTTCTTCATTTCTATCACCAATTCCATCACATAGGTATGCCTTTCTCCTTCAATCGCTTTTTCTTTAATATTAAGGATAAATGTACCGCTTGGTTTAACAACCCGCAATAATTCGTTAGTTATCGGCAAAAACCATTGCACATAATCATCGGGAGCAATTCCGCCATAAGTTTTTTTTCGTTGATCGGCATATGGCGGCGAAGTTACAATCAAATCAACACTATCGGAATCAATCCGCTTCAAAATCTCAAGGCAATCACCCAAAATAACATCGGTTTTAACCTTGTTTTTACTGAATAAATCAATTTTCTCTCTCGTAAATACCACCATATTGATTCAATATTACCATACCGCTAAATTTTAACAAAAAATCCAGAAATTCGATTCATGTTTTTTTGCCATCCGATTCGTGTTGTAGGGGCGGGCCTTGTGTTCGCCCGAATTAAATTTAATTGTAACGCAAAGGGCGGACACAAGGCCCGCCCCTACAAATCTGTTATTACTTTTCCACGGTTACGCTTTCAATCACTGGCGGGGTCAACGGCTGGTCGTTGGCGCCGGTCGGCAATTCGGCGATTTTGTCCACCACTTCGATGCCTGAAGTCACTTTGCCGAAAATCACATAGCTGGGCGGCAAGGGATAATCTTGGTGCATAATGAAAAACTGGCTGCCATTGGTGTTCGGGCCGCTGTTGGCCATAGCCAAAACTCCCCGATCATACTCGCCGGAAAAAGGTTCATCGGCAAACTGATAGCCCGGGCCGCCCGTGCCCCAGCGCGCTTTCATTGAATCATCTTTGGTCAGCGGATCGCCGCCCTGAATCATAAACCCTTTGATCACCCGATGAAATTTAACGCCGTTGTAAAATCCGGCCTCGGCCAGTTTGGCAAAATTTCCCGCGGTAACCGGCGTTTTGTCGCCGCTCAATTCAACTTTGATCTCTCCCAAATTTGTTTTAATGGTTGCGTTCATAATTTTATTATATTCAAGATCAACTTGCGGCACGGCGCTGCTCATGGCGTGATCGGCCGGCGCATTGTTATTTTCCGCCGGTTTTTGCGATTGCGCGATCCCGGCGTTGCCATCTCCTTTCCGAAGAGCGGCTTCTTCCAGCAGTGTTTTGGGCTGGCTCTTGCCAAAACCCATAAACCAAGCGCCCGCCGCGATCACAACGATCGCGGCCCCGAAAACGATCAGATTATTTTTATTCATATTAAAAATGTAAAAATCGCATTTCCGGATTCATTGTAATCCACGATCAAAAAAAAGACAAATCATCGCGCGCCGCAAGACATTTTCCACGAAACAAAAACGCCGTTAAACGAAAACAGCCTTCCGGTCAAGGAAAGGGCTGTTTTCTAAAATCGCTTTTAAAGACTAGCGATCGCCGTAATCACCGCCATTGTCGCGGTCAAAACTGCGGCGAGGCGCGCGAGGCTCCATCGGCCGAGCTTCGCTGACCGTAATTCTGCGGCCTTCGAAATCCTTGCCGTTGAACATCTCGATGGCCTTCTCGGCTTCTTCTTCGGTGGAAAATTCCACGAATCCAAAACCTTTCGAGCGACCGGACATTTTATCGGTGATAACAATCGCCGATTCAACATTGCCGGCAACCGAGAAACCTTCTCTCAAGCTATCCTGGGTGGTGCTGTAAGGCAACCCACCAATGTATAATTTCTTGTTCATTGATATAAAATTTTTTTGGTAGGGCGACCACTCGCCGGCTGAAGTTGAATTCTAACCATAGAGAACACCTACGCTTTCAAAAACATAATAGCACTTATCTTGATTTTAATCAAATCGGATATCCACAGGCCAAGCTTGGGCTACGAAGCCTGTTTTCCGAAACAATATCGCGCGGTTTGGTAATTTCTGCGAAACGCGGCGACTTCTTTGGCCACGGTTTCGGGCGATTCTTTGTCCAAAACCGCGCGCTTGATGAATTTGGCGATCTGCTTCATTTCATCTTCTTTCATCCCGAAGCGCGTCATTTCCTGCGTGCCAATGCGAATGCCGCGCGGATTCTTGGGACTGATGCCGTCGCCCGGAATAATGTTTTTATTCAAAATGATATTCGCCTTTTCAAGAGTGTCGGCCACCAACCCGCCAAAACCGATCTCGCCGCAATCGACAAGCACCTGATGCGATTTGGTAAATCCCAGCTCTTTGGCCAATACATTAAACCCGAGGTTATACAACTCTCGCGCCAGCGCCTGCGCGTTGCCGACAATCTGCGCCGCGTAATCCTTGCCGAATGTTTGCATTTCGCGCAACGCGCCGTACAGCGCCGGCATTCTATGCAAGTGATGGTTGGAAGAGAATTGCGGAAACACCGCCGCCTGAATCTTTTTCTGCGTTGCCTCGTCGATATTCCCCAGAATCATTCCTCCTTGCGGGCCGGGAAAAGTTTTGTGGGTCGAGGTGGTGACGATATCCGCGCCTTCGCGCAAAGGGTCCTGGAAAATCCCGGCCGCGATCAAGCCCAAAACATGCGCCGCGTCGTAAATAATTTTCGCCCCCGCCTCATCGCACGCTTTGCGCAATTCTTTAATCGGCTGGGGGAACAGGATTACCGACCCGCCGATGACGATGAATTTCGGTTTGGTTTCCAATATCTTGGCGCATGATTTTTCCGCGTTCATCGTGCAATCGTCATTATATATCAGCGAGTCAACTTCCAAACCAAGAGTGCCCGCCGCGCCCGCTTTTTCGTGGGAAACATGCGATCCGTGTTCGATCCCCAAAGATAAAATTTTATCTCCCCTTTGGGAAATGGCCGCGAACGCCGCGTAGTTGGCAATGGTTCCCGAAAGCGGCCGGATATCGCAAAAATTCGCGCCAAAATGCTTTTTCATTTCTTGCTGGGTCAAATCCTCGATCTGATCCACATATTGCAATCCGCGGTAATAGCGTTTGTAGGGCACACCCTCGGCGTATCGATGCATCAAATCGCTGGTATAAAGTTTTTCGCAAACCGGCGACATCGCGTTTTCCGACGCGATCAAATTCAAACATTCGCCTCTCCACTTGTTGTGCTCTCCGACCAATATATTTATTTTTTCCATAATTTTCGCTGTTATTCGATTTTTTATTCTAAATTCTCATCCTCCGTTTGGTCTTCCCCGGAAAATTTATCGATGCAATCTTGGCGATAATCTCCGGGCAAGAGAGAACAATCGCCGTTGAATTTATTGATATAGGAATCCAACAAACAGTCGGCGACGGGTCCGTCAAACTTTAATTCACGACACTTGTATAAACTTTTTTTATCGCCATCGTTGGCGATTAAAAACGCCTCCACGCCAGCTTGGCAAACCGACATATCGCTATCGCCGATAAGCGCGCAAATCCCGGCGTCCTTCTTGGCAAGAGCAATGGCGGATACGCAAAGATTTTCCAACGCCGTATTGCTTATCTGGCCGCAAAAATCCGGATTTCCGACGGCTTTCGCGACCATCAACACACAGTTGTCTCTCAAAAGATCGTTTTCCACTTCGGAACAACCCGCCGGATTATTATTTTTAACGGCCGCGGCGGCGGCGGCCTCATCCAAACATTTCCGCACTCCCTGGCTTGTTTTAAACCAACCGCAATCATCGGCCGAGGGCGCGGCGTAATCATAAATATTGCCGCTTATTTCACCGGCCGCCGCTTGATCCGACTGTTTGTCCACATCAACATCTTTTTGGACGCGGTCGCTAACGCCCTTTTCTTGGTGAAACGCCAAAAACCAAACCATTGGCGCGGCGACAAGCAGAACCGCCGCGGCAATAATTATCGCCTTCAGCGGCCCGGACTTGGCCGAACTTTCATCGCCAATTTCATATTCTTCGTTTTGTTCGCCGTCAATTTCCCAATTTTGTTCCATACATATATTATATTATTGCAACAAAAAAATATTCGTGAGGCAAATTTATCATAACCTTACGGCGCGCTATAAAAAATACAGGATACGATATCGTTATTGCCGACATAAATCCCGGATATTTCTTGCCTGTCGGCGGAAAACGCGCCGTTTGACTGCGAAGAGCCCGTGCAAGAGCCGCTAACCAGATGATATCCCGCCTTGGACGCGGATTGCTGTTCGGCGATCGAGAAAGGGCCTTCCGCCGTATCCACGCATACGGAATCGGCCCGGCCGTTGCTATCGGTTATCTTATTGGCTTCACCGGCAATCGTATAAGCCCAAGCCGCCAGCTCCTGGCTGTTGCTGTTTATTTGATCATCGGTCGTCGCAAGATTTCCATCCCTGTCGATAACTTTGTTAACGCTGATCGTACCGCCGCAAAGTTCCGTGGCGATCTCTTCCAATGTCGCCGCGAGCTGGCCGTAATCGCTTACGCTGTAATAAGATTCGGGACTTGAAACCGCAATCATATTGTTGGCTTTCAGGCTGTTGCCCAACCCAATCCCTATAATCCGAATACCGGAACTTTTAATCGTCGCCGCCTGCGTCAGAGCCGCCGCCAATGCCTCATTTTTATTACAATCTCGAGCCATTCTTCTGTTGTTGGCCGCAAGCGTTCCGATACAACGGGTGGGATTGCCGTCCGACGCAAAAATTATAAGATTTTTGCGATTCGAATTTGAAGATGCAAATGCGTCTTTCGCGGCCACCAAAGCCGCTTCCCAGTTTGTGACCCCGTCGCTGCGCGGCGTACCAATCGCCGCATTGATGGCGTTGATATCGGATGTAAAACCGTTCAGCAAGGTTGCGTTCGTGTCAAAATCAATCACCGAAAATTGGCTGGGCGTACCCGACAGCGTGTTGGTAAAATTTTTAAAAGCGTTCTTCATTAAAACAAGGGAACTATTGCTGATGCTAAGAGAGCTGTCCATTACCAAAACCGTGTTTAGCCCGCAAGAATCAATACTGTTGGTGCAATTAACGGAGAGAGGCGTCTCCACCACCGGCGGAGTTATCCCTATTTTGCAATTATCGTCGCAAGACGCGATCAAATTTTCACATTCCGTTTCATCGCCTCCGCCCCGCGCCACGCATTCGTCGATATTTTCAGCCGGCTCGCATTCTTCGGACGATTGAACGATCCCATCGCCGCAGGACTGGCAACTAAGCTGAAATTTCCACCAGCTGTCCTTGTTAAAAGATCCTGTCACGGTTAAAGCCAGCGTGACAATCAGCCAACCGCTATAAGCCACAAACGCGCCGATCGCCACCGCCTTGAAAGTATTTTTTATTTTTTCCAGAATTTCAGGATCGTCTTTTTTTACCATCAAAATCAACCCGGCGATAACCAGCGATATCAAAATAGCCGCGGGAACCACCGCTTTCAAAACATAACCTATGGTATTGGCGATCATCGCGAAAAAATCGCATATCGTGCATTCGTTATTGTGGCCGGTGCAAGTTACCAATGCCGCCTGCGCCGCGGCGGCGGAAAAAAGCGACGCGCAAACGACAATTGCCGCAAAAATTATTTTTTTATTCATTTCACCGATAAATTTTAAGCCAATCGCTTGTTTTTATTATAAAACAACCGTTTCCCATTGCCAATCCCGCGATATGTAACCCCTCACCGGGGAGCAAATTTGTTGAGGTTTGACCTCAAGAATTTGTATTTTGAGGTCAATCCTCAACGAATTTGCGGTAAGGGCTGGCGCGAATTTGAAGGTCAAACATCTCACAAGCCGAGGATTGACCTCCAAATTCGCTATTTTTACTTCCCGGTAAGCGGTTACCGCGATATCGGCCCGACTTGGCCGGAATCGATTGATTTGCCGCGCGAATATATGAAAAAACGCGTTTATCGCGCGAATCAAAAATAATCCTTGCCGTCAAAAATATAAACATAACCAATGCGCGGAACCAAACCCTAAAATCGAGCGGCGAATATCTTAAACGCCACTAAATATATTCCGTCCGCCGGAAAAGAAAATTTAAAAACGCGTCAAGAACAAATTGCGACAGCGAGGACTTGAAAAATCGGGCGCAGAACCGGATTGATGAAAATGCGAAAGCAAAATCATTACTTCAGTGTAACGATAATGAAAAAAAATTCAAGTGCCAAAATCGCAAACTTATCCACAGGATAAAAAACGCGGGCGAAACGCGGCGGCGCGGCAGGCAATCCGTTTAAAAAACCGTCAAACCGGCTTGCGGTAAAACCAGCGTTTCGCGATCGCGTATTGCAAATAGCCGAATATCAAAATAATTCCAAAAGTGAAAACCAGCGACATCAATTCAAGTTTTTGCAATCCGAAAATCGCGGACAGCGGAGGCCAATAAACCGCGGCCGCGATCAAAATGGCGGAAACCGCCGCCACGATTCCCAGCGCGCGCCGCCGAATCTTTCCGGGGACGAAACCGTAATTTAGCGGCGCCAAAATAAAATACCAATATCCCAGCGCGATCAGCGAAATCATCACCGGAAAATTGGAGTAAGCATACCGGGCGCCAACCGGCTCCAAAACAAAAACCGATGTGGCCGCGAGCGCCATAATAATCCCGTTAACAACGGAAAACAACAGGATTTTTCCCATAAATCGCGATTTGGGATTGAATCCTTCGCTCGGAATCGGAAAAAATGTCCAATAAAACATCGGCAGCCAAATCGTGAAATAATTTATCACCGTCATATTGCTGGGCGAAAGCGGATAAGTGTACCCCATTATCGCCAAAGCCAAAAACAAAACCAGCCCGATCACCACTTTGTTCAAAAAAACGCTGGCGACCAACTCGATGTTCAAAATCACCGCCTCGGCCAAAGCCACGCCTTTGGGCAGCGCGGAAAAACTGTTGTTCATCAATACCACTTGAGCGATCTGGCGGGTCGCTTCCGCGCCATCGAACATGGCCACGCCCAGATCGGCCTTTTTTATCGCCAGCGCGTCATTGGCGCCGTCGCCCACCATCGCGGTGTAACCCGACTTTTTCAACAATTTGATTATTTTTTCTTTTTGCGCGGGCTTGACGCGCGCGAATAAATGGAACGCCGGCACCCTTTCTTCGTATTCGATATCATCCCACGATTCCATCTCCGGTCCGGTGGCCACCATATCGGCGTATTTCATTCCCGCCTGCAACGCCACCGCCTGCACCGTGCGCGGCCCGTCCCCCGAAATCACCCGAATCCGCACATCCCGCTTTTGGAAAAAATCGATGATCTTTTCCGTTCCGGGCCGCAGCGGATCGCGCAAAACAAACAGCGCCTCCGGCCGCAAGCTGTTTCCGTCCAAAAGCGAACCGGCGGGCAAACCGGCGGTCGTGGCCAAAAGAATCAACCGTTTGGCCGCGGCGGCGTAGGTTTCGACATGCTCTTTCAAAATATCGTTCCCGTCCCCGGAAGAAAAGTGTCTCATTAAAATATCCGGCGCGCCCAGTACCACGGCAACCGGCGCGCCCCCGAAACGCAGCCAAGCGATACCGTATTTCCTTTCCGAAGAAAAAGGCAGCGAAGCCTCGACCGCGCCGGAAAAAGAAATTGCCGCGCGGACGCGCAGTGCCGTGGCCATCTCGGAAGTGTCGCGGTTGGCAAAAATATAACCGGCCAGCATCTGCCCGATCGCAACCGAATCGCAACCGTTGTAAACCACCACTTCTTCCAATACCGGCTTGCGCTCGGTAAGCGTGCCGGTTTTATCAATGCATAGATTTCTTATCCGGCCCAGCTTTTCCGTGGCGTTGATCTCCTGCATCAGCACATCGTCTTTCAGCATCCTGATGGCTCCGTAAGTGAAAAAAACCGTGATCGAAAGAACCAAGCCCTGCGGCACCAAAGTGCCGGTCAGCGCGCCGATGTCGCGCACCATCGAAACAACCGCGTCGTTAGTCTGAATGCCGTGCGCCACCACATAAGCGATAACGAACAACAGCAAATACGACATGTATTTGATGAACGCGTTTAAATTTTTCTGGATCGGGCTGGGATCGGGTTTGTATTTTTTTATCTTTTCGGTCATCCGCATCAGATAACTGTCTTGCGGCAAAGCCTCAACCCGCATAGATCCGAAACCCGACATAACAATGCTTCCCGCCAAAATCTGATCCCCCGTTTTTTTCTTGATATAATTCGATTCGCCGGTTATCAACGCTTCGTTGGCCTCAATACCGCCGCTCTCCACAATCAACCCGTCGGCCGGCACATGGTCGCCGATATCGATTTGCAAAATATCGTCTTTTTTGATCTGTTCCAATGTTATCCGCCGCTTCTCGCCATTGGGTTCCGCGCGGATAATCCGCGGCGCGGCCAATATCTGCAATTTTTCCAGCGCCACCTTGGCGCGCAAATCCTGCACGATGCCGATAACCACATTCAAAACCAAAACGCTGCCCAGAAACAAACCTTCCCGCGCTTCCTTGAAGACCAGAAGCAACCCCGAAGCAACAAGAAAAATCGCGTTCACCAAAGTCACCGCGTTGCCGATAACTACCGGCCTAAGATTCTTGGCGATTATCCGGCAGGTCAGAAAAAAGCCGCCGGCCCGCTTTTGATTTTCATTGGAATTCATTTTTCTTCGCGGTATTAAGGTTGAAATAAGGTTTCGGGAATGAATCTCGCTTCGCCGATTCCGGCGAATTGTTTTGCCGTGGCCTCGATCTGAAACCACAGCGTCGCGGCACGGCAGGAACCGCCGCCGGTTTTATTTTGCGGATCATCGAATTCCAAAGTTAAAATTCCATCCTCAAGATTCGCCCCTTTAAGCGCCAATCCGGGCAAAGGAAATTCGGTCGCCAAACCGGTTTTCTTTTCGTTTTCGGTCAACTGCCCCTTGATCAATAAATTTATCGCGTCCCAAACCGGCGTGTTTGTAACCGGAATCTGGCGCGATACCGAAACCAATCCCCGGCGCGAACACATTACATTGCCCGCGGAATCCTTGTCGATTTCGGGCGCGTAATAATAAAGTTCGATATTCCGGATTTTAATTTCGTCAACCGGCGCGATGGCTCTTGTGTGCCAAAAAATCGCGGCCGTAACGGCGGTCGCGCCGGCTAAAAAAAATATCAAAATAATTTTTTTCATATTCCAATCCGCTCCGCGTTTATTTTAACAAAAATAAACCGATTAAGTAAGCGGCCGCGGCCGCGCTTCCAATTTCAAAACAAAATCGTCCCATAACCGGTCTTTGGGCGGCGGGGCGATAATGGCGACTCGGGTTTTGGCGACCGGATGGACGAACTCTATGCCGCGGGCGTGAAGATTGATGCCGCCGTCGATGTTGGCGCCTCCATATCCGTATTTCACATCGCCTCTTATCGGACAACCGATCTTGGCCAGCTGGGCGCGTATCTGATGGTGCCGGCCGGTTTGCAAATCAATTTCCAAACAGCGATAACCATCGCTTTCCGCCGCTATCTTATAGAAAAGAACCGCCTTTTGCGAGTTCAAAACTTCCCGATCATACGCCCGCGATTTATTCCGCGCCGTATCGCGCACTAAATAATGTTCCAGCGTTCCCGAATCCGCGGCCGGCCGGTTTTTCACGATCGCCCAGTAAGTTTTGCGAATCTGCCTTTCCTTGATCATTTCATTCAATCGCGACAAAGCTTTGCCGGTGCGGGCGAACAGCACCACTCCGCTCACCGGCCGGTCGATCCGATGCGCCACGCCCAAAAAAACCGCGCCCGGCTTATTATATTTTTCTTTGATATAAGCCTTAACTTTATCGCCCAAAGTGATATCTCCGGTTTTGTCCCCTTGGACAATATCCGAAACCCGCTTATTGACCGCGATAATATGATTATCTTCGTACAGTATTTCCATAGCCCGCGTTTTTTAAGCTTATTTTCAAAGTGTGGAAAAACTATTTTTCCACGCTCTCATTTTATATCTTTTAACGAAAGAAACAACAATCGGAAACAACAATCGGCCCGAAATTGACAATTTTTTGGAAAAATCATATATAGATACTGTTGCCTACCGAATGGTAGGTAATTATCTTGAATCACGCAACATTAAATTCAAAAGAATTAAATTAAAATTCATATGGAAAATGAACGCAAAAACGAGATAATTTCGGCGGCCAAGAAGTTGTTCGCTTTAAAGGGATACTCGCCCACCTCGATGGACGATATCGCCCGGGATGTCGGCATCACCAAAGCGTCGCTTTATTATTTTTTCAAAGGGAAAGAGGAAATATTCGCGGCCATTATCGAGGAAGTGATCGCGGAAATCAAATTTTCGCTGGGCGCGGAATTGAAAGTTTGCAAGCCCGACTCGCGCTGTTTGGCACAAATGATTAACCGCACAATCGCCATTTGCCTGAAAAACGGCATCGTCATCCGGCCCGTGGATATGAAAGTCGCCGGATTGCATCCGATCGTTTTTACAAAGATATTGCCGATGCTCGCCGAAATGAAAAAAAATCTGGGCAAAGTGCTGGCCTGCTACGGCGTGAAGCATCATGATCTGGCCGCCGAAGTTCTGGTGAATTCGGTGCACGCCTATGTGTTGCAAAGCAAGCACGGCATAAAAATCGCGCCGCAAAAAGCTTACAGCGAGTATCTGGCATCGCTTTTTATCAAACAATAAACATTCAATATGAACATTTTCACAATTTTAGCCAAACACAAAATAACCGTAATCTTTTCAATTCTCGCGGTCGCCGCGGCCTCTCTGGCGACCATAAACGCGCTTAAAACGCAAACCTCGGGCCAAACCGCGGAAAGCGCGCCGATGGTTTCGCTGGTATCGGCAAGCGATTACCAAAAACAAAAAACCGTGGATATCGGCAACGGAACCGTGCAATCGCTGGGCCAGGCCGACCTGCGGTCGCAATTTTCAGCGCCGATCACCCGGATAAACGCAAAACTCGGCGATAAAGTTGGCGCCGGGCAAGTTCTGATACAATTGAAAAACGACGACATAATCGCCCAAATGGATCAGGCTCAAGCCGCGCTGGCATCCGCACAATCGCGCTTGGACGAACTGAAACGCGGCAATCGCGCCGAAGACATCGCCATTTCGCAAACATCGGCCGGCGAAACCCAAACCGCGCTGATCAATTCGATAAAAGACGCCTATGCCAAATCCGACGACGCGATTCATAATCATATTGATAAATTTTTCCAGAATCCGCGGGGAATAAACGCCGATTTCCTGATAATTCTCAACATCGGCGGCAACCAGGCAACCGTGCAACCGTCGAACTCCGATCTGGCCAGAGATGTATCGAACGAAAAATATGCTCTTGAGTCAACTTTCAAAATATGGCAAGACGCCACTTCAAAATTGCATGCATCCGCGGATAAAAACGAGATCGAAATCGCTCTCGCGGCGGCCAAAAGCAATTTGCAATCGGAAATTGATTTTATGAATCTGATGGCGCCGATAGTAAACGATCTGACGATCGACAACACGACATACAAACAAGTTCTCGACGGATACAAAACCGAATTTTCCGCCAGCCGCAGTACCGTGAGCGGCGCGCTCGCGTCTTTGCAGGGGGCGGAAACTTCGTGGAGAACCGCGAACAAATCATTGGATTTAAAACTCGCCGGATCATCGGAAGAACAAATAAGCCAAGGCCAGGCCGCGGTTGACCAGGCGCAGGCTTCGGTCAACGCCTTACGGGCGACTTTGGCGAAAACCGCGATCGTTTCACCTATCGCCGGCGAAATTTCATACATCAACGGACACATTGGAGAATTCGTTTCGGCCGGGGCGCTGGTCGCCAGCGTGATCAATCCCGACGCGCTGCAAGTCAAAGCCTATGTTTCCGAGAATGATTTGCCGTTTGTTTCCGAAAACGACGCGGCGACAATCGGAGATAACGCGACAGGCATCGTGCAAACAATCTCCCCCGCGGTCGATTCTCAAACCAAAAAAGCCGAAATCAATGTTCTTGTGACTAAAAACGCGCGAAATCAAATCGTTGTCGGCCAGAGCGTAAGCTTGAAGATCGCCAGCGCAAAACTTAAACAAACCGGCAACGCCTATTTGCTGCCGATAGAAATGGTTCGGTTTTCCGGAAACGGGAACTATGTGTTTATCGTTGGCAACGGCCTGATAGAACAAGTCCCGGTGACAACCGGCGAAATCGTGGGCGAGAATGTCTATGTGATAGAAGGCATAACGCCCGATATGAAAATCGTTTCCTCGGCGCGCGGACTTAAGGCGGGAGACAAAGTCAATATTCAATAAAATTAAAAATGTTAAAATCAAAAATTAAAATGACAATTAAAACATTTTGCAATTTTAACATTGTCATTTTTCATTTTGATTTTTAAACTTTGCATTAAAATATGGGATCAAAACCAACATTCGATCAGCTCTACTTGGATCGCCTCGCCTTTGATCAAAAGCTAAAGAAAATGTGGCTTAGCTTTTTTGTTTACCGGTTCCGAATAATCGCCCTGCTGGTAATGCTTATCACGGCCTGGGGATTATATTCGTTTTTCCAACTGCCGCGCGAATCAAACCCGGAAGTGAAAATCCCGATCGCGGTGGTAACCACAACCTTCCCCGGCGCCGCGCCGGCCGACATCGAAGAACTGGTTACGAAAAAAATCGAAAGCAAAATTTCAGGCATCACCGGCATCGATACGATAACATCGTCATCGGCGAATTCGGTTTCCAGCGTGGTCGTCCAGTTTGACGCCGATCAGGATCTGGACGGCTCAATCCGCAAAGTGCGCGATGCGGTGGCCAATATCCAAGGCGATCTCCCCGGCGACGCCAACGACCCGATGGTATACGAAGTGTCGATGGACGACAGCCCGGTACTGACGCTCGCGCTAAGCGGCCCTTACGACGGATCGACTCTTTACGATTACGCCAAGGATATAAAAGACGAATTGGAAAAAATTCCCGGCATCCGGGAAATCGGCATTACCGGCGGCGACCAGCGCGAAATTGAAATCGATTATTCGCCGGAAAAATTAAATTATTACGGAATCACGATCGCCCAGGCGAACGGCGCCGTGCAGGCGGCCAATATCAATGTGCCATCCGGAAATTTCGACGGGTCGACCTATGTTTATCCGGTACGCGCCGACGGCCGGATTTATGATGCCGCGCAATTGCAAAACCTGCCCGTGGGCGCGGCTTCGGGAAATCAGATATTGCTCAAAGATATCGCGAATGTCCGCGAAACCGCGATCGAAAAAACCAAAATCTCCCGCATCTCGTCGGAAGGAAAAACGCCGACCGACGCGGTCACGATCAGCATCGTCAAGCGCACCGGCGGCAATATCATTGAAACCGTCGATCAAGCCAAAGAAACGGTGGCCGGTTTCGTTAAAACCATTCCCGGATTAAGTTACGGAATTACTTTCGACGAAGCTAAATACATCCGGGATGATTTTGACCAGCTCACTCACGATTTCATCATCACCCTTTGTTTGGTGATGGGCGTGCTGTTTTTGCTTATCGGGTTGAAAGAAGCCTTCGTCGCGGGTCTGGCGATACCGCTGGTGTTCTTCATCACTTTCGGAGTAATGGATCTTACCGGCATCACATTAAATTTTCTTTCAATGTTTTCCCTGCTTTTATCACTGGGGTTGATCGTTGACGACGCAATCGTGGTGGTTTCAGCCACGAAGCAATATATGCGCACGGGAAAATTCACGCCGGAAGAAGCGGTTTTGCTGGTGTTGAATGATTTTAAAGTGGTTTTAACCACCACCACGCTCACCACGGTCTGGGCGTTCCTGCCCCTGCTGTTTTCCAGCGGCATAATGGGTGAATTCCTGAAATCGGTGCCAATCACGATCTCGGTCACGCTCACCGCGTCGCTGGCGATCGCCCTGATGATAAACCATCCGATGGCCGCGATCTTGGAACGGGTTCGTTTCACGAAAAATTTCTTTTATATTTATTGCGCGGGAACATTGTCGCTGGCGGCAATCCTGCTTTTCCAAAGCAACCCGTCCGCGATCGCCGCGGGCATAATCGTTCTGGCCGGTTTGGGATTGATGCTTTATTGGTATGAAAAAGGCGGGAAATCGGCCCTGGAAGAAAACAGCCGGCTGGCGCGTATGGAAGCGAAAAACGATGATCTGATAAAACAAAAAATGGCCGGCGGCGAACCGACCGAAAGCAAAAGTTTTCTTTCCCGGCTGGCGCACGGCATAGTAAACTTGAATGCCGCCCTGCCGCTTTATGAAAAATATCTGGCCAAACTCATCGACGACAAGAAAATCCGGCAACGATTCTTTGCCGCGATTATCCTGCTTTTTGTCGCCGCGGCGGCCCTGCCGATAACCGGCATCGTTAAATCGGAATTTTTCCCGGCCGACGATTTGGGCTATATGTATATCAATATCGAAACGCCCACCGGTTACAAGCTTTCCGAAACCGACGGAATTACCCGAAAAGTGGAAGAAAAACTTTTAAACTACGGGGAGATCGACAATTTTGCCACCACCATCGGCGCAAGCGTGTCAACCTCGGTATCGGACGGTTCGGGCGGATCCGCCAACAAAGCGTCGATCACCATCAACCTTGTCGAAAAAAACAAGCGCAAATTAAAATCCTACCAAATGGAGGAAATCCTGCGCGATGATCTGGCGAATATTCCGGACGCCAAAGTAACCGTAGTTTCGTTGCGCGGCGGCCCGCCCAGCGGATCGGCGTTTGAAGCCCAAATCAGCGGCAAGGATATCTCCGAATTGCAACGCATCGCCAATGACCTAAAGCCGGTTCTGGATTCGGTGCCGGGAACCGTAAACAGCGGCATTTCGCTCAAAGAATCGGTCCCGCAATACACATTCAAGCTCGACCAAGTGAAATTGGCGCAAAACAATCTGACCGCGGCCTATGTGGGTTCGGTGTTGCGCACCGCGATCTCCGGCACGGAAATCACCACAATCCTGCGGGACGGCGATGACATTTCGGTTGTCGCCCGATTCGATTCCGCGCAAATCCCCGATCTGGAAGCGGTGCAAAATTTGCAAATAATCAACGCGGCCAAACAAACGGTTTACTTAAAAGATGTCGCCTCGATCTCGCTTGATCCGTCGGTCGAGAAAATCACCCGCATCGACCAGAAACGCACCGTGACATTGTCCAGCGACATCACCGCCAACACCACTTCCAACGCGGTTCTGGCCGAATTCGAGAAAAAAGCGGCTTCATACGGGTTGCCCGAAGGCTACCAAATAACTTACGGCGGCGCCAACGAAACCAACGCCGAATCGGTGCAATCGATTGTCGCGGCGATGAGCTTGGCATTCATTTTAATCATCGTAACCATGGTGATCCAGTTCAATTCGTTCATCAAAGCCGCGATCGTTCTGATGACCGTGCCGCTGGCGCTGATCGGCGTGTTTATCGGTCTGGCGATACTGGGAATTCCGTTAAGTTTTCCGGGCTTGATCGGAATCCTGGCGCTCTTCGGAATCGTGGTAAAAAACGCGATCATTCTGATCGACAAAATCAATCTGAATTTAAACAACGGCATTGAATTCCGCGATGCCATCATCGACGCGGGCAAATCCCGGTTTGAAGCGATCTTCATCACCTCGTTTTGCACCATCATCGGCATCGTTCCGATCACTTTGTCTTCCGCCACTTGGCAAGCCTTGGGAACCGCGATCATCTGCGGCCTGTCGGTTTCCTCGTTATTCACTCTGTTTATGATCCCGGCCCTCTTCGCCAATTTCGTAAAGCCGGAAAACTAAAAAACGCCGGCAAAAATCGCGCTCCGATAATCTTGAAGAAAACATCCTTTGGTTGATGGCGGGGTTAATACCCCGGCATCAATGTATTTTTTTATTCCAGCGCGGCGGCGCAAGCATTGTAAGCGTTCACTTGTTGATTGTAGCGGATGATTTGGGATTTGTAGGCATTATAAACGCTTTCCATTTCCCGGATCACGGAGTTGTATTCGCCAATATCTTTGTTTACCGCGGCAACGACGGCGTTTAATTCCGCGCGCTTTGCTTTGATCGCGGCGTATGAACCGTTAACCGCGATCAAATCGTTCAATTCTTTCTCCAAAGTTCGCGCAACCGCCTTTTGGCGGCTAATTTCCGCCAGTAAAGAATTTTCCCGGCTTGAAAATTGGTCAAGCGTTTTTTTGTCGGCATCAATTCCGGCCGACAGATCCGAATCTATCTGCGGACAAGCGGATTTGGGTACGGCGAATTCCTGCACCGCCAGCCAGCTTTGCCGTCCCTTGTAGATGCCAAAACCAACCGCCACGCCGATTTCCCTAAAACCGGGTTTCAAAATATTTTCGCGATGGCCTTGGCTGTCCATCCACGCCTTGACCAAATCGGCGTCGCTCGCATAATCTCCCAAGGCAAGATTTTCGCCGATCAATATGAACTCATAACCGGAGGATTCGATAAAATAATCCGCGCCATTGCCCGCGGGAGACATATGTTCAAAATATTGGCCGTCAAACATATCTTTGACTTTGGCGGCCGCGGCAAGATTAAGCCGGTCGTTCTCGGCCAGCGCGAAACCCGCGCCCAGATAATTCCGCCGTTCCTTGTTGGTCAAACTTATCACGCCGGCCCGGGTCAGCGCGCCATCGCCGGTTATACGGTCTTGCGTTAACGGCATTTCGCCCACCAAAGGCGCGGATACCGTTTTCGGCGCGGGAGACAATTTGGCCGGCAGGCCGGCGACATCCACGGATTGTTCCGGTGACATCAGGCTCGAATCAACGACATCGGCCGTATCCGCGCCGTTGTCCGGCTCCGGCGCTTGAATTATTTTTACGGTGCCGCCCTCAAAAATAATATCTTGCGGCGTTTGGCTGATTTGCAAGATATTCAACCACAAAAAAACCGACCCGGCGGCGGCCGATAACAACAATGTCGAAATCCACAAAGTTCGTGGCATAATTATATTTTAACACAAAAAAAGCGGTTCCCCGTCTTCTTCTCTCTCCCAAAAAATCAATCGTGGGCAACTATTTTTGCGATGCCGCGAGCGCGACGGCGCGAGCGAAAGCAAATTTTCAGCAGAAAATTATGCGCGTCGCAAAAATAGTTACCCACGATTGATTGCCCCCCTCTAATACTTCTCGCACCGCAACTGGTAGAAAGCCCGGGCGTGATCACAGGACGGGCAAACTTCCGGCGGAATTTTGCCAAAGTGGATGTAACCGCACTCGCGGCAAACCCACCAGGAATCGGCCGCCTTGCTGAACACCGTGCCGGCCTCGATCACTTCCAAGATTTTTTGATAACGGTTCTCGTGGTGCTCTTCGGCCTTGGCAATCGCCCGCAAGCGCCGGGCGATATCGGGCAAACCTTCCTCGTCGGCAACCCGCGCGAACTCGGGATACATTTGCGTGTGTTCGTAATTTTCGCCCGCGATCGCGGCTTTCAAATTATCAACGGTGGTTTCGTAAACCGTGGGCACTTCAGCCTCAACCGCAATCTTTTCTCCGGCCTTGCCGGCCTTGGCCTGCAACTGGTTGATCAGTTTGAACAGCCAGCTGGCGTGTTCCCGTTCGTTATCCGCGCTCATCAAAAAAACCTCGGCGATCTGTTCAAACCCTTCCTTGCGCGCGATCTTGGCGTACATCGTATAACGGTTGCGCGCCTGCGATTCGCCCACAAACGCCTTGGCCAAATTAATAAGAGTTTTATCCATAAAAGTAGCAAAATTCGAAACACGAGTATCGAAATCCGAAACAAATTCTAATTTTCAAAATTTAAATTTTCAAAACAAAATGCAATTTTTTTGTTTTGGTCATTCGATATTTTAATTTCGATATTGTTTCGGATTTCGAACATTCGAATATTCGGATTTAAGAATTTTTATATTCTTTCCTTTCTTTATATTCTTGTTGTTTGCCCGCGTTCCATTGCCCGACCGGCCGCAAATAACCGCAGACCCGCGAATAAACTTCGCAAGGTTTGTAATCGGTCAAGCGCGGACTGGCTTTGTAACAATCGCTGCACTTGAAAACCTCATATTCCTTATCGCCTTCTTTATAGGAAAGCAACACGCCGTTTTTTATCCGGTCGCCCTCGATCTCGATATCGGCCTTGCAATCATAACACTTTTGATTTGGTTCCATATTTTTTAATTGATTATGATTTAGTAAATCCATTGTATCTTGCCCGTTGGCGCCGTCAATAGCCATCAAACATAAACAAAAACAAGGCTTTTGCCTATCTGTTTATAAATTAAAAAGAGAGAGGTTCGGGCAAAACAAAGTAAAATTTTGCGCCCTCATCCTCCCTATCTATTGCCATACCAGCCACTAATAACGCTTTGGATGGTACCTATCGATGTGACTTTCAACAGTCACATTCCTCCCATCCAAAAGTTGGCTGGCCAACTCATGGAGGTAGGAAAGAAAAATCCGCTGATGCATATTTCACCTCTTTTATTTTGAATCTCCTATCCCTAAGAGATCACTAATTATATAAAACATTGATAGATCAATGTCAAGCGTGCAATGCATTGACAAATTTTATGGATATGCTATATAAAAAATAGACTTGGAGGTTTATCGTATTATTACGATATACTCTCCCGAGTCATAGTTCCTTCCTTATTGTAGCGGCCGCTTGGAATTCTCCTCCTATCCCTTCATTGACCAAGCGGCCACCCCTTTCATAAGCAGAGCACAATATAAAACCGTTCTGCTTTCTCTCTTT
This sequence comes from Candidatus Nealsonbacteria bacterium DGGOD1a, assembly GCA_022530585.1. Lineage (NCBI taxonomy): Bacteria > Candidatus Nealsoniibacteriota > Candidatus Nealsonbacteria bacterium DGGOD1a. The sequence continues at coordinate 341,869 of CP092821.1, read as the reverse complement.
TTATAAACGCGTTGGCGTTTTTTATTTTACAAACGCGAATACTCGAATTTTTAAAAAATGCGATAACAAGGTAGAATAAACAAATGGCAATTATCCCCAGCCGTTGAATTCGTTGAGGATTGACTTCCCAAAAGCCGAGGTCAAACCTCCACGAATTCAACTTTCGCGCGAGTTTAAATTTTTCACTATTCTAAAATATTATGTCACTTGCCCAACTTCACAACTTCTTCAATCCCAAAACCGTCGCGGTCATCGGCGCCAATGACCGGGAAAATTCGGTCGGGTATTCGATTTTCAAGAATATCAAGGACAGCGCGTTTGGCGGCAAAGCGTTTCCGGTGAATATCAAGGCCAAAACCGTGCAAGGGGTTAAAGCTTATTGCTCGGTTTCCGATATTGGCGAACATATTGATTTGGCGATCATTGCCACGCCCGCGCCAACCGTGCTCGATCTGGTGATCGAATGCGGCAAAGCCAAAGTCAGCGGCGTCGCGATCATCTCTTCGGGTTTCAAAGAAGCCGGCGCCGAAGGCCAAAAAATGTTTGACCGGATCCAGGCCGCGGGCAAAAAATACGGGGTCAAAATTCTGGGACCCAATTGTCTGGGATTCATCAACCCGCGAATTTCGTTAAATGCCAGCTTCGCGCCCGAAATGCCCAACCCCGGGAATATCGCGTTCGTGTCGCAAAGCGGCGCTTTGTGCGACACATTCTTGGATTGGTCTTTGGGCGACAATGTGGGATTTTCCTATTTTGTTTCCATCGGCTCGATGGCTGACATCAGTTTCGATGAACTGATCGATTATTTCGACACCGATCCCAATGTAACCAGCATTCTGCTGTATATGGAATCGCTAAACGACGCGCGCAAGTTTATGAGTTCGGCGCGCGCGTTTTCCAAAACCAAACCGATCGTGTGTTTGAAATCCGGCGTGGACGCCGCCGGCGTAAAAGCCGTGGCCTCGCACACCGGCACGATCGCCGGCGACAATAAAGTCTTTCAAGCCGCGTTTGCGCGCGCCGGCGTGATTCGCGCCGCCACCATCAGCGAACTGTTCAATTATGCCAAAACTTTGAATCACTACAAAAAACCCGCCGGCAACCGTTTGGCCATCGTGACCAATGCCGGCGGTCCGGGCGTGATCTCCACTGATTTCTTGACCGGCAACGGCGGGCGTCTGGCGGAAATTTCGCAGGCCACCGTTCAAACTTTAAACACCCAACTGCCGCCGGCATGGAGCAAAAGCAACCCTATCGATGTTTTGGGCGATGGCCAGCCCCAACATTACCGCGCCGCGGTGGAAGCCTGCCTAAACGATCCGAATGTTGACGGAATAATGATCACTTTGACCCCGCAAGCGGTCACCAAAAGCGGCCAAATCGCGCGCGAAATCGCCGATCTTCCCAACATTGGCGGCAAACCGGTGTTCGCGTCATTTATGGGCCAGCAACGAGTAAAAGACGGCGTCCGGATATTGCTTGGCGCCGGCATTCCGGTTTATCGCACGCCGGAAAAAGCGATCGCCTGTTTTCTGGGCATCAACGAATGGCAAAAAAATCTGGACGACATCCAAACTCCGCCCGAAGCGATTCCGGCGCAATTTGTCCCCGACACCCAAACCGCGCGGATAATAATGGAACGGGCGGCGGAAGAAAAAAGATTTATTCTCACCGGCGCGCCGGCCCGAAAATTTTTAAGCTGTTACGGTCTGGCCGCCAACCCCGCCTATTTGGCCAAAACCGCGGCACGGGCGGCGGCAATCGCCAAAAAAATCGGTTTTCCCGCGGCCATAAAACTGGAAGCGGCCGGACTATTGCACAAAACCGAAGTTAGCGGCATAAAACTTGATATCCGGTCGGCCGGCGAAGCTAAAAAAGCTTTTGGCCAAATCATGGAAAGCGCCAAAAACTACATCGATCCCAAGGATATTGAAGGCATAACCGTGGAAAAAATGGTTTCCAAAAAATTCGAGCTGATTGTGGGCGCGAAAAAAGATCCGATGTTCGGCCCGGTAATCGTTTTTGGAATGGGCGGCGTGGCCGTGGAAGTTTTTAACGATGTAACCATCGGCTTGCCGCCGCTGAATATGGCGCTGGCAAAAAACCTGATGGAGCAAACCAAAATTTTCACCCTGCTCAAGGGCTATCGGAATATGCCGGGCGCCAACATTGCCGAATTGCAATTTTTCCTGTACAAATTTTCCTATCTGCTGGCTGATTTTCCGCAAATCAAAGAAATCGACATCAATCCGCTGGCCGCGGACACGGAAGGTGTTCTTATCGTTGACGCGAAAGTCGTTTTCGATCCCGAAGCTATCGCCAATCCGCCCAAACCATACTCCCATTTGGCGATACTGCCCTATATCAAAGAATATGAAAGCCGCATAACGATTGCCGGCGGACAGAAAGCGCTCCTTCGGCCCATTATGGCCGAAGACGAACCGCGCCACCGGGAATTCCTGAACAATCTCTCCGAGGAAAGCAAACGCTTTCGGTTTTTCAACGCGCCGGAAAATTTCGACGCCAAATTCGCGCGCCACTTCACCCAAATCGATTATGAACGCGAAACCGCGATTATCGCCGAGATTGAAGAAAAAGGCAAGAAAACCACCATCGGCGCGGGCCGTCTCATTGAAGAAGAACCCAATGTAACCGCGGAATTCGCGATTGTGGTGGCCGACGCTTGGCAAAGAAAAGGATTGGGCAAAAAAATCACCGATCATATGATCCGCATCGCCCGCCAGCAAGGATTGAAAAAAATCTATCTTAACTTTCTGAAAGACAACTACGCCATCAAAGCTCTGGTTAAAAAAGAAGGATTCACAATCGCTGAAAACCCGGACAGCGGCTCCGCGGAATTGAATTTGGGTTAAATGTAATTGTTACCCGGTAAGCAAATTTGTTGAGGTTTGACCTCAGCTTTTGGGAGGTCAATCCTCAACGGATTTGCGGCAATGGATAGCGCGAATGCAAAGGTCAAGCGATTTTTTATTGTTCGATCTTCACGATATCGCCAATTTTCGCGCCCAAACGCTTCATTTCGCCGCCGTTCACTTCAATAACATATCTGGCCGAAAAATCCGGCCCGTATAGCGGACAAGGGTCTTTGATACAAGGCGAGATATTGTTTGAAATAAAAATTATTTTTTTGTCCGTGCCGATCCAGATTATGTCCAAACTGATCAAAGTGTTTTTCATCCAAAATTTATGGATTCCGGCGCCGCCGAAATCAAACAGCATCCCCTTGTCTTTATCCAAGCTTGCCCGGTACATCAAACCACGCTCGATTTCCTGCGAAGTCTTTGCCAATTCCACGCCATAACATTGCTCGCCAAAACAAACCTTGCCCGCGATCCGTCCGGCTTCGGGAGCGGTTGACGATGAAACCGGATTGCTTACCGCGCCAATTTCGGTTTCCAAAAGCGGCGCGAACTTGCCGTCACCCTCGGTAGTCCCGATATTGTTTTGAGGATCAGTCAACACCGGCGATTGTTCTCGCGACTCCTGATCCCGCGCGTCGGCGCCGCCGGAAGGCGTTCTGCGATCGTTCAAATAAGCAACGATAAAAACCGCGACAATAATAACCGCGATCGCCGCCCGGGGAATAAATTTATTTTTTATGTTGATTTGAGGAAAATTCATATTTTTGGCTTTATACGCGGTTGGGTTTGGCAAATCTGTTTTTAAACTAACTTTTTTAGAAAAAATTATCAATGTCATAATAAGGTCCGCTGGCGCGAAACGCCCCGCGATAATGATTCTCAAATCGAGATGATCTCAAGGCAATTTGATTATATTTTTTGTTAGTTTACTTGACTAAAGTAATTTAGTTTGATAAAGTGATAATATGGATTGGAAAAATGAGGATAAACAAAATTTGATCAGCGCGTTTCTGGCGTTTAAAACTATTGGGGAAACCCAAGCTTTTTTGCGCGATTTGATGACCGAAGACGAAATCAAAGAATTCGCCAACCGGCTGAAAGCCGCACGAATGCTTTCGGAAAAAATCCCCTATTCGGCCATCGTCAATGCCACCGGCCTAAGCTCAACCACGATTGCCCGCGTTTCCAAATGGCTCAACGGCCCGCTGGGCGGCTACAAAACCATTCTAAACCGTTTGCATCGCCGCAACCAACGCTCCCGGGCGGAGATTGGCCGCGGTCGGTTTTAAATTTTACAAATTTTGCCACTGTCAATCCCTTCCCGGAAGGGTTTTTTGTTGCGCATCCTTCGGGGAAGCGGTTCTTTAAAAAAACGGAGTGGTCGAAAAATGAAAATAAGCAAAACAAATTCGATTGGATTGAATGGCATCGCCCCGTCAAACGGCAAGAGCCGCGAATGCCTGATATGCGGCCGGAAATTGCCCGTCGGATACCCGGTCAGAACATGCGGCGACTGCCTTGAAATGGGGGTACGCGGTTCAATTTGCCTGGTCGCGGCCGAATACGGCAAAATCGCCGGTTTTGTTCTGGGATTTGAAATCGTCACCGATGAAAACGGCAAAATAATCAACCTCTTCGCGGATAATTATTTTGGCGACTTCATCGGAATCCCGGAATCGAACGATATCCTGCGCGACGAAATCTTTTTTTTCGTGGACGATTTGACAACTGTCGCGGAGAAAGAAACCGACGCGGGAAAAGAACTGGTCGCCAAACTGATATGGCCGCACGGAAGACGAAATATCCTGATCAAAACGATGACCGGCTCGCGGCTTTTTGAAGCCTGCGAAAGCTTGGGAGGCGAAAAAATATTCGAACAAAACAAGATTTGCCTCCAATTGATCAAAGCCTCGGAAGAAAAATCCCGAGACTGTTTTTATATTTTCGCGCGAGACGCCATCATCCCCCCGATCTTTTTTGAAGTATTTTACCAAACTTTGTTGAATTTCCAGCCTTGTTTTTTGGCGTTCTCGAAATAGTTGCGCAAGATTGTTTCGGAATTTCGGTCGGTCTGGTTTTTTCCGATAATATAATGAATGCAAAGCAACAATCCCAGATAAGAATCACCACCCAGCTCGTAACTATCGCCGGTTCCGTCATACTTGCAATTTAGGCAAAACACCAAGCGGTCGGGATTTGGCTGCAGCAACATACCATGCGCCGCGTTGGAATATCCGCCCGCGTCCGCGCCGATGCCGTCCAGGGTTTCGGCGATTTTCCGCTTGGCCATCCTGCCGACAATTTCATATTTATCGTCGGCTAAAAAGAAAATAAATTTGTATTTGCGCAAATCCGGAATCCGCAAATTTTCCATCGTATCCGCCAGGCCGGCAACATCTTCTTTTAAAATCCCGTAAAGCATGGCCGCGTAAGTGCTCACATTGTAAGTCGGCGGTTCCATAATCGCGGGAAACACGAAAATATCCTCGGGTTTCAAAAACTTGCCCGCGGGCGGTTCGGGGTTGGAAGTAATCAACTTGGGCCGCCAGTTGTTTTCGGTGAGCCATCGCGCCATTTTAACGCCGTCTTTCGCGCCCGACGCGTTGACGATGTAGATATCCGAATCGCGTTCGGGATTGTTCTCAAAAAACTTTTTGTAATCAACCACGGAGAATCCAACGCCGCCGAAATTCTGCGCCAGAATCCGTCCCGTGTTGTCGGCGTCGCCCGAACCCACGAAAACATTGCGGCTCGATTTTATGATTTTCAATTCCGGATATTTCCAACCGGCCAGATTTTTTGCCGTTTCCATCGCGTAATAATCCAATTTCTCGATTTTTTCCAATTTTTGATCTTCCATTTTTTTGATTATTATAGCTGTTGCTTGGTTATTTTAACAAAAAATCGCCAAAATGGCGATTTTTAAAAAAATTGAAACGCAAACTAGTCGATAAAGGTCAGCGCTTTGCCGTATTGATTGCCGCGGCCGGTGCGGCCGATGCGATGGATATAATCCTCGTAGGATTGCGGCAAATCATAATTGATCACATGCGAAACATTGGCGATATCCAATCCCCGCGCGGCCACATCGGTGGCGACAAGGACTTGAATGCGGTCCTGCTTGAACAATTCCAATGATTTCACGCGGCGCGAATAATTCTTGTCGCCGTGGATTGATTCGGTTTTAAAGCCGTTTTTCTCCAAAGTCTTGCAAAGATTTTCCACGCCATGCTTGGTGCGGCCGAAAATCAGCACTTTGCTGAATTCTTCCCGCGCCAGCAACTCGCGCAAAACTTCGGTTTTGTTGCGGCCGTTGATTTTCACCACATCCTGCTCCACATTCTGCGAAGTGTCGCGGGTTTTGATGGAAATTTTCACCGGATCGCGCAAAAACTCGCCGATAAGCCGATCGATTTCGGGCGACAAAGTCGCCGAAAAAAACAAAGTCTGGCGGTTTTGCGGCATACCCGCCATCAAAAATCTCATATCATTGATAAACCCCATATCAAGCATCCGATCGGCTTCATCCAAAACAATGGTCGAGAATTCCGCCAGATTTATCCGCTTGCGGTCGATTAAATCCTTTAACCGCCCCGGTGTTCCGATAATAAAATTATTGAAATAGCGCAATTCGGACATTTGCCGCGACACGCTGGTTCCGCCCACGCAACACACCGAAAATATCTTTAATCCCTTGGCCAAATTTTTTAATTCCTGGTCGGTTTGCGCCGCCAATTCGCGCGTCGGCGCCACGATCAAAACCTTGGCCTTGCGATTGCCCAAAACTTTGTTGATCAGCGGCACCAAAAATGCCGCGGTTTTCCCCGTGCCGGTATCGGCAATCCCCACTACATCGATCCCTTTCAGAATCTGCGGAATGGCTTTGGCTTGAATCGGCGTGGCGTTCACATAACCCTTATCCGCGATTCTTTGTTTCAATTGCTTATCAACTTCGAAATCGCAAAATTTCGTCTCGGACAGCTTCTCGCCGGCCGGGTCGCTTTGCCCGATTGCTTTGTTGACAAATTTTGCCGGATCGATTCTGGCTCCCCGGAAATTATTCCCCCTTGAGCCTCCCCCGCGCTTGGCGCCGAACTTGCCGGCGTTAAAACGCCGGGGCCGGGAACCAAAACTCGAGAGCCTTGATTTCATAAAATATCCGCGGGTTTTTTCCCCGCTCTGCGTACTCGTCTGCATATCTTTTATAACTTCGGGTCTTTAGGCTTTCCTGCGTGCGTTTGCAAAACAAAAAAAGCGACCAATCATTTTTTTCGCCAGTTTTTGAAGCTTATAGCCCTTCGCAACGCTCAGGACTTCGCGGATTACCGCTCGCTTAACGAGAATAGGTTTTGCCTAAACAAAACTAACGAGAATTTAAGTTATGTTTAAACAATATCATAAAACCGCCTCCCTGTCAAGGTTGCAGTGGTTGTAGCCACTCGCCGGGAACGGGATTTCAAGGGTCTATCCCTCGTTAATACGAGGGATAGTCCCTTGAAATTCACCCCGGATTCTTCTTACAAGGGTCTAACCCTTGTTGATTATCCCTCGGAAATACTCGGGACAGGCAACAGGAGATAGACCCTTAAATACAAATACAAAGATGATATAATAAAATTGGGATTGTAAAATAAAATATATGAAACAAAAAACAATGGTTCTGGGCAGCGTTGTTATCCTCGTTCTGGCGATAAGCGGCGGTTTGTTTTTCTACTTTCAAAATGAAAAAACAATCCCCGCCCCGATTTTGCGGCAATCCGAACAAAAGAAAGAAGACGCGGAAACCAAACCCGCCGAAGAATCCATCACTCCCTTGCGGCTTGATTACGCCATCAGCAATTTTGGTCCGGGCCAAAGCAACACGATTTCTTATTACATAGAAAACAAAACCACATGCGACAACCGGCCGGCTTATTTGGGATTGATGGAAATCCGACCGAACGATAAAAATTCGCAAACGCAATACGCCAAATTCACAATCTATGCCGATAATGGCCAAATGGCCGTCAGTACCTGGGTCAACGAAACCGGCATGGCTTTTGACGATGCCGTGTCAAAATACAACGATTTGGATTTGCCGTTAACGCTCAACAGGCTGTTTGCTTATGCCGGTAAAAATTTTAACGATAGAGAATACTGGGAAACAACTTCGCCGATATTGTTGAAAAATGTTTTCACGGGACAATCCACGGGCGATTATTCCATCATCCCGCAAGAAAACGACGATACCGGCGCGGTTCCCTGCAAAAAATTTAAGATGGTGGTGAAATCAACCGACACCGACGGGTTTTTCAATGTTTGCGTGGCGCGAAAAATCGGCGACATCAACTTGCCTTTTGTTGTTTCTATGGCCTTTGAAAACGCGCAAGGACCGGGCTGGACGCTTAAAAATTTCGCCAATGAAAAATCCAAAATCGCCTGGATACCGCAATGCTTGGCGCCGGTCGCGTGCGAAAATATCATTCAACCCGCGCAATCGGAACGCACCGCCTGTAATTTGCGCGGCGGCCAGATTGAAACCAACTTCGATCAACAAGGATGCGTTACGGAATACAAATGCATGACGCAAGCCGAAATCGCCGCCGCAACAATCGCAAGAATGCAAAACCCGGAGTGTTTGGTGAGCCAAAAAGTTTTGGACAAAATCCTGCAATGCCGGAAAAACAATCTGCCCAATTTCGATCCGGCGGGTTACGACAATTCCGGATGCTTGGCCGATATCGCCAATTGCCGGCAGTAACGCCAAACAAAAAACCGCGGCATTTTATGCCGCGGTTTTTTGAAAAATTCGCATTACGGTGCCAGCATGTTCTGCGCTTTGATATCGGATTCGGTCTTGAAAAAAGCCGGATCGATAGTGGTGTCAAAACAGGTGCGTTCGGCGCCGTGAACCCAATATTGGGGCACCGTCATCAACCCGGCCCGCGTCCCGTAATAATAGGGCGTATTCTTGCCAACCGATTCCGCGCTCAAAACCGTTTTGAAATCCGCGCAGATCCGGAACGAAAGCTCTCCGGTAACCGCGTATTCGTATTGTTTTCCGGTTTCCGGATCTTTGGGCATGCCATAGCCGGTCACGCTCAATTCATTCAAGTCCTTGGCCAAAACCTTTTTTTGCTGCCAATAATCGGCCGCGTTGTTTTGTATTTCCTGCAAATTGCCCGTTCGCTGCTCGTCGAACCGCAGATCGCGCTGGTTTGCCGGCGACCCCATCAAGGAAAAACCGAAAATAATGCTGGCCGCGATCACGGCCGCCGTAATCCAGGCGATCTTTTTGGGCATATCGGTCGCCTTGTCTTTCTTTTTCAAATCCCACAAAAAATAACCGAACACCGCGGCGGCAACGATCAGGATAACCGTCGATTTCAAGAAAAATTGCATGGTCAGATCGCCCCGCAAAAAATTAAAGATCAATGAAACCAGATCGATCACCATGGTCAGCGCCGAAACAAACAAAGTGATATACCACAGCCATTTGCGCACCCCGGCTTCGCGCTTGGCCGGATTGGCCCGCAGATCCTTGCCGATTATCCAGGAAACCAAAACATGCACCGGAAACGCCACCACGATCGCCGATGTCGCCCAAATCAGCGTCATATATATGCCGCTGCCGATGCCTTGGGGATTCAATTTGTCGGGCACCAGAAAATTGATGATCTGCCACCACAAAGTGATGAACGCGATCACGCTCAAATAGATCATCGCCGCCGACAAAAGATGCAAAAACGCATCCTTGGCCGTCTCCTTGGGGACATTGGAAACATTTGTGTTTTCCATAGTTTTTGGTTATTTTATTATTGATTAGATTATATCAAACCCGCTCTATAACGCCATAGATGGCATCGTTCAATGCTCAAGCAAGCTTGACAATGTCCGATTTTATCATATGCTTAAATTGACGTTTGGAGGGCCTTGGCCCTGTCACGGCTATCCAAGCTGTAACCAAGCGTCACTAAAGCATACCGCGTCCGCGGTATTTTTAGTTTAATCGGGATCAAGACTGCCGCTGTGCAAAATCCTTTTACTGTTTTTCTTATCAACGCCCCAAAAAGGGATAACGCTCCAAAAATGTTTTTCGCCGCCAATTACCTCCTTGACGACTATTTTTAATCTAACCGAGGAGACAACCGCTACAAATTCATAATAAACCACCTCCCTTAAAATGTGCTTCCATCCGCCACTCGTTTTTTGTTCTTCAAATCTTTTGATTTTCCATATCCCTTGAATAGTATGGGATTTTTTTAATACTTCGGGAACCAAACACAAAAGTTTTAATCTCGCATATTGGTCTTTTGCCGGCCGTGCCTGTTGATCGGCTTTGAATTTAAGATGCTTTAATCCCTTTGAATTAAAAACAATTTTTTCTTGAAAATAGGGACAATAAATTTCCCCGATTGAACCGTAAAATTTTTCTGCTTCATCCTTTATCTTGTTAAAATCACCTTGATTGAAATTAAATTTGCCCATTTTAGTTTTTACCTCGTCAATAATTACAATCTATCCGTTTTTACGCCAAAAATCAATCAAGAAACAGTATAATGCCGCCCTCATATATTCCAAATGGAATATATGAGATTTCACTCGGCCTGCTATTTCACCCGGGCTTGGCTGTCAAAAAACAAATGAAATATGATACAATATCACGATAAGCAAAAAAATTATGATCACATCTGAACAAGAAAAATGGTTGGCGCATTTGCCGGATGGCAATTCAATTGAAATTCATCCTTACGATCCAACTTCACTGGACAAATTTAGCCTCATTAAACAAATGATTAAGAAAACACTGGGAAAAGGCGCAAAAATAGAGCTTCACGGCGCGGTCAGCTTTGGAATTTCCGGGCAAGGCGAGATCGATATTGATATTCCCGTATCTCCGGCTGATTTTGACACAACAATCAAAAAAATGGAAAGGGCCTTTGGCAAGCCGGGTAGTTTATATCCTTTGCGAAGGGCGCGTTTCGTAATTTGTATCAAAGAGACAAAAGCGGAGATCATTGTGGTGAATGAGGAATGCGCCGACTGGACGAATTTATTGGAATTTGAAGAACATCTAAAAACCCACCCCAAAGCACTAAATGCATATGAAAAAATAAAAGAAGCCGCGGCCGGCTTGAGCACTCAAAAATATTACCGCGCCAAAACCAAGTTCATCAACAGAATCCTGGCCAAATGCAAATAACCAAAACGAAATATATTTCAAATGGAATATATGCAAACTGCCGCCTTTCCGCGATTCTATAATTTTAGCTATGGCTGAATTTATATAATTTTTTAAACGCTCCCGAATTGTTCCGCCAAAAAATCGCCGCTTGGGCGATTTTTGAAAAACTATTTTCGGCTGTTTCCTTTTTTGGGGCGGTGCTTTTTGACCAGCCGGCGATGCGCGGTTTTATTTTTGTTCTTGTTGGGGTTGTGCGAATTTTTCATAGCTTACAATTCAATTAAATTGTGAAACCGGTATTTTCCGATAATTTACATTTTTTTCGTTATTGCCAAAATTACAAACTTTGCTTCACCGCGCATTTGGCAAGGCAATAACGAAAAAATTGTATGAGCGCTATCGGAAAATACCGGTTTCACAATTTAAGATAATATTAACTTTTGCGGTTTCGGATCGGCAAAGATGTGAGCCACATTATGAACGGCCGGCGCAATTTGTCCAACGGCCAATCCTCGCCGTCTTCAAAAAGCGACGGTTTCTCTTCCTTGAAGCGCACCAACAACGCAATCGTTGCCCGCAGGTTCAACGGCGACAACTTGTTATGCTCTGATAAAAACATCTCTTGCCGGGTCATATCTCCACACTACACTATTAAGCCGGAAAAGCAACAAAAAAACGCTCCGAAAAATATCGGAGCGCTTTTGAAGTCTCATGATTAGACGCGGGAAACATTCACTGCCGCGGGGCCTTTATCGCCATCAATTACCTCGAAAGAGACGGTGTCGCCAACTTTCAATTCATCGTAGGTAACGCCCTTCAATTCCTTGGAGTGGAAAAACAAGTCTTTGGCTTCCCCTTCGCGGGAAATGAAGCCAAATCCTCTTTCCGTAAGTGTTTTGATTGTACCTTCCATTTTTTTGTTTTGTTTAAATTAATAACAACGGGAAAATCGACTGTTTTGTTGCTTATCATCCTCGTTATCCCACTATACACCATATTCGGTTTTTTGCCAAATGGCTATGGCGCGGCAATTTACAACCGACGGCATCCATTCCGCAAACAACCATCGTTGTTTGCCGACCGCTAATCAAAAAATGAAATCCTGTACTGGTCGATTTCGCGCTGATCAAGATCGTAAAAATTTTTGTTTTCGTCGTGCAATTTTTGCGCCAGCGCCCGTCCCACGAACCGCCAGTGCCACGGTTCAAACTGGTAATAATCGTTGTCCTCGGGATAGGAAAGCGCGAAGCCATACTGGTGAGCGTTCTGCCGCAACCATTCGTAGGCATCGCTTTTTTCAAAACCGGAAAAACTCGCGCCGATCTCCGGCGTGGTGAAATCGACCGTGGTGCCCAACTGGTGTTCGGAATATCCCTGGTCGGCCGAAAACTTATTCGCCCCGGCGCCATAAGTTATTTTGTACGACGACTTCAGACTGCTCTGCTCGCCGAACGAACGATAAGCCGAAACTATTTTTATATCGACATTGTCGGCGCGCGCCGTTGACAGCAGAACTTTCAGAAACGGCCAAATCTTGGAATAAACCAGATAATCGGCGTTGGAATTATAGCCGTATTCCGGATCAATCGCCGAAAACGATTCGGGAATATAGTTTTCATTCAAAAAATAAACTTTTGAATATTTCTTAAGAAGTTCTTCGTCGATGGCTTTTAATTTTTCCAAAGCGTCCACCGATCCCCGAATCTCGCCGACTTGCGAGTTGAGGGTGTCCACCCGGATCTTTTCCTGGTTGTATTTGTCCACGGCATCATTGTATTGCATGCCGATATTATCGCGCTGGGCAACCGTGATTGCCAAATTCTGTTTTGTCAACGCCAATTCCGCTTCCGAACTGTTGATTTCGGAATTCAAATTTTTGATTGTCGCGGCAAACCCGCGCGAAGTTTGCGAAATTTCGTTTTCAAGCAATTTTCGGTTCTCCCGCAGAAAATAATTCTGCGACGCCAAAAACGCGATTGCCGCGCCAGCGACCGCGAAGATTGCCGCGCTCAGCAAAAACGATACGCCAATTCTTTTATTCAAAATCATAAAATCAATATGAGAGCGTGGAAAAACTATTTTCAGAACGAAATTTTCAGATTTCGAGCGAGAAAAATAAGGAAGGAGAAGGCATACTTGGCTTAAAGTCTGCCGCCGACCGACGAATTTTTCGCGGCCGAAAGATGGAAATTGCAGTTGAAATATAGTTTTTCCACGCTCTCAATATACCATTAAAACACGCGTAATAAAAACTTCTACCTTTGTCTTCTATCTTTGTCCGCTTCCAAAATCAATTCTCATGCCCGATGCCCGAATCCGTCCGAAATTATCCGTTTTGTACCGAATAGCGCCCGGCTTATTCCATTATGAACCGGTTTGTGGTATATATCTATAAAGGTAAATAATTTTAATAATAAAAAAAATTATGGCAAAAAAAGTGAATTCGGCTTTTATGAAGCCAATGACCATCAGTGAAGAATTAGCGGTAATCGTCGGCAAAGGCCCAATGCCCAGGTCCGAAGTCGTCAAAAATCTCTGGGCCTATATTAAGAAGAACAATCTTCAGGACCCGAACAACAAACGCAACATCAATGCCGATGCCGGCTTGCAAGCGGTGTTCGGCGGCAAGAAAGTGGTCAATATGTTTGAAATGACCAAACTGGTTTCCGCCCACCTTTCATAGTTGTTAAATTCAAAAAAAACCGCCTCGCATTTTTGAGACGGTTTTTGTTTTAAAACCTTGCTATTTTTTATCAGACGAATTGATTTTTTGCATCCTCTTCCTGTGCCATCCCCAAAGAAACAGCGCGCCGATTAAAAATGCCGGGGCCGAAATTGTCAAAAACCACGAGGCCATATACCATTCAAAACCGTTCTTTAACGCTCCCACCATCACCATCACGATATAAAATATTCCCGCCAAAATGAATGTAATCCCGCCCACGATCTCGCGCTTCCACGAAATTGCCACGACCGCGGCCAACAACAACACCGGTATATTATGAACCAACAACCCCGCCGCGACTTCCGCAAAACTTTTCCCCGGTTCAAAAACATCCAAAGAAAACAACGCCAAAAACAGAACGAACATGATTGATAGTATTCGCGGAGCCCAATACGCGAACCCGTCGATTTTATTTGCCATATTTTTAAAAAAAGAATAAAGGTTACAAGGGTCTAACCCTTGTTCTTTTTAATTATCTTGAATTACGAAACCATTAAATTCAAATGCCTTGAAGGGGTTTAACCCTTGCGATTATCCCTCGCAAAAGCCTCGGGACAAGCGCGAGGGATAGACCCCAAATGCAAAGCGTTTCGTAATTCAAAGTAATTAACTATTTAGCGGCTATTTTTATTTCCCAGAGGCCGTGAACATTGCAGTAGGCGCGGGCGCCCACGATGTTCATCCGGGTCTGGAACTCGGATTCGGGCAAGTCGGCTGGTTTTAAAAATTTCTTGCCTGATTTGCCGTCGATAGTGTCAATTTCGATCCACTCGATATAATGTTCGGGCGTCATCGGATGCTCCACCGCGCCGATCTTTATTTTTACCCCGTCCTTGCCGCTGCAAACATTGGCCGGAAGCTCCGCCAGCGCCGGCAGGTGCTTCTCGGTACCCTCGTCCGAAGTTTTTGCGACCTGCAACTCCATGGGCTGTCCGCAACAAACCAATTGCCCCGCGCCCGCGCGCAAAACCTCAACAATATTCCCGCAAACCGCGCACTTATAAATCTCCTTAAATTGTGCCATATGTTTTTTTGTTATTATTTGCTAAATCCTTTTTAATTTTTTAATAATCTTTATGGCCTTGCGCCTTTAACTGCTTTTTCGCGGTTTTGAGGAATTTTCCGAATTGCCGGTCTTTTCGTCTTTTTTCGAGCTCGTTCATTTCGTAGAATTCCGATTCGGTTTTCAGTTTGGCGTAATTGTTGAATTTGTCTTCATCCAATTTGCCGGATTCAATCGCGGCCAGCACCGCGCACCCGGCCTCGTGGGTGTGGGTGCAGTCGGGGTATTTGCAATCCAAGGCCAGCGCGGCAATTTCGCCAAACAAATCATCAATTCCGGCGCCCGCGTCCGCCATCCCCACTTCTCTCATTCCGGGATTATCGATCACAATGCCGCCGCCCGTCGGGCGAGCTTCGCCAACGGGCGCGCCGTTTTCCAAAAAATACATTTCCCGGCTGGTAGTGGTGTGCCGGCCCCGGTCGGTGCGGAGATCAATTTCTTTGGTGTCGATGATTTCCTTGCCGATCAATTTGTTGATCAAAGACGATTTCCCCACGCCCGACGATCCCAGGAAACAATAAGTTTTCCCTTTTTCCAAATATCGTTTCAATGTATCCAACCCTGTTTCGGCCAGAGTGCTCGTCGCGACAATATCAACATCGCCAAACCGCGTTTTTATTCGCGCCATTTTTTCTTCCAACTCCTCCTTTGGGATCAGGTCGATTTTATTAAGAATAATCGCCGTTTTTATCCCGCCGTCATTGGCAATGGCAAAATATCTTTCAAAACGGTTCAAGCTGAAATCGCTGTCAACGGATTCAACGGCAAACGCGATATCGATATTCGCCGCGATTATCTGGACATCGTTTTTACCCACACATTTCCTTTTTATGATGGTTTTTCGCGGCAACACGCCACGGATTGCCGCCTGCCCCCCGCCAAGATCGGTAATCGCCGCCCAATCGCCCACGGCCGGATAATCTTCCCGGGACCGGGCGGCAAACATTTGCTTTCCCGTGATTTTTGCCGAATATTCGCCCTTGGTATTTTTTACCCGGTAAGCTCCTTTGTATTCGGCGATAACCCGCGCGACCGCAAAACCGTCCCATCCCAAACTCGTCCGATTGGCTTCAAAAAATTCCCCATACCCCAAATCTTCAAGTTTTAATTCCCTTTCCATGATAATTGCTTAAAAAAAGCTTTTCATAAAATACATCGCCAAAGCTCCGGCGGCAAAACTTATTATCCCCAATACGATCGATTTTGATATTTTCATATATTTCACCTCGCTAAAAACAATATATATGTTTTCGACTATCCTACAAGAAGTTCAACAAGTTAACAAGGGTCTAACCCTTGTTAAATGTATTTCTTATGTGGTCGCTATTCAATTGTCAGTTTTCCCAAAAATTCGCGAGTATTGCGAGCCAATAAAGCGTCGCGGCAAAATTCTTTGTAGATATTTACATTCCCAAAAACTTTTTCAAAGCAATCCCTTTTAATAATACCTAAATTGCGAGACCCAAATGCTTCTCCCAAACTACTAAATGGGTAGTCCATTGCAAATTGGAACGCAGTATCAAAATCATTTAACGCCGCCTCGATCCCACCTTCAAAAATCTCAAACGCATTAAAAACTTGGATATATGCGTCTAAGTATTGCAAATATTTTTCATCATTGACTGTTTTTCCTCGATATTGACCTTGGAATATTCTCCCAATCTCTTTCTTCTTGATATTTTGATAGACAGTATAGCCAGCGCCTATTTTTTTCATAAATTTGCTAATGCCTCCAGAAATAATTTCCCTTAAAAGCAAATGATAATGATTGGGTGATAAATGATAGGCGATGATTTCCACCAACTGTCTTTGAGGCCCCCATTCCTCTTGCCATTCAAATGTATTGTGTCCGCTAAATGGGTCCACCCCCATTAAAGATTTTTTCTTTGAAATAATTAGGTCTCCCAAACATTGGGCAAATCTAGTAATATCGCGCTCATCATTAAAAAAGCGCAACGCCCTAAGAAACCGCCAATAATCGGTTTTGCAAAAGAAAATATCTCCTTTTTTATTGCCCCGGTTATATGCATGAACAAAATTTCCAACGCCAAACGGTTCAACTTTAATACTCATATAAAATAAAAGACCATTCAACAACGACTATTCAACAAGGGTCTAACCCTTGTCGATGTGTTTTTTTTACCAACAAGGGTTAGACCCTTGTTAAACTTGTTGAATAACCCCTTGCTGAAGTTGAATAACCCCTTGCTGAATTTGTTTTTTTATCTTTCCAGTTCCACCACTTTAATTTTTCGGGATTCGGATTGTCAGTTTCCGCAAAATATACCGCTTCGCGGAATACATATAACAAACATCTGTCTTGAATCGCGCCCGCGAACCGGTTGGATTGTTCGTATAACTTTTCCGGGTCTTTACCCTTCAAATCCGCGACGGAGCGGATGCCGATATCCCGCAAGTCCCGCGCGATGCTTTTGCCAACCCCGGGAATTTTTCGCAAATCACAATTTTGATCCATATTCAAAGATTTTT
This sequence comes from Candidatus Nealsonbacteria bacterium DGGOD1a, assembly GCA_022530585.1. Lineage (NCBI taxonomy): Bacteria > Candidatus Nealsoniibacteriota > Candidatus Nealsonbacteria bacterium DGGOD1a. The sequence goes on along the minus strand of CP092821.1, from coordinate 324,545 downwards.
TTGGCGGATGTTGGAATCCTTTTGCCACAAAGTCGTAATCAACGGATTCCATCGGCGTTCCGTCTTCGGGCCACAAAAAATCATATTTCCCGTTCCGCAACGCGTCAAACCGCGATTTTATTTTGGAAATCGCCAGCGAGAGCGCCTGAAGGCTGTCCATGCCGCCAACATTGTATGATTCGCCCTCGATCCCGTTGAATTGAACGCGGCAAAAACAATCCTTGCCGTCTTCGGTCGGTTGGGGCAAAAATATCTCAATGGTCACATTTTTTTTGGAACCGGATTCATTTTCCACCGCGACAACATTCCTTTTTGCGATTATATGGTCATTCTCCGACATATTTAATTTATAGTTTAAGTTGTATTTAAATACGATTTAAATATAACATTTTAAAACCACCATACCAAAAATCGCCAGCCGCTTTAGCGTGAAAGAGGGTGCAAACAGAGGGTTAGACCCTCTGAAATTTTTTAATGTTAATTTTTCGTTTTGTATTTCGGAGCTTCAAATCAGACGGTCAAAAACTCGTTCTTGAACTAAAAACACTGTTTGACGCGGTGCTTTTAGCGGCAGATTCCTCAAATTTACCCCCACTTGCGGCTAAGATGCGTTGGCCCAAGCCCAATTCGGGCTCGGCTACCCCTTTGCGAGGGAAGCCCCGGAAAACAGCAGGTTGGAGGGGCGACCGAAGCTTAGTCGGGGGCATAACCTACTTCCTGAAACCTCTGGCCTTGGCATGGTGGATGAGATTTGGGCAGAGGGCAACGACAATAGTTTGCTTTAATGGCTCGTTGGGGAGCCCAGAAGCTGAAGCGAACTGCCGAAAGGCAGGAGCGGGAGTAATTCCGCTTTTTTGTTGGCAAAATTTTGCGGCGCTCCGCGCGCTGTTTGTGGGGGGGGTGTGCGGAAACCGGAATTGTTTGATTTTGAAGCAAAAACAGGCCGATTTCACAATAATTGAAAAAATGGTACAAAATGTTAGAATCAACGAAATAGTGGATTCTAGCTTCAACATAAGAATTATTGAATTTAAGATTATGGCAATAGAATACGAAGATATAAGCAAACTGATACTTGACCCAGATAATGACAGATTTGCCGAATTGTATAATGGCAGCGAGAAAGAAGAAGATTTGATTGAATATTTGCTTTATACAGAATCGGCTGAAGAAATTGCTCAAAATATTTCCGACAGAAAAGAATTTTATCCAGACGAGGCGTTATGGGTTATGCCTTCGGGAGAGAATTTCATCGTAAAAGATGGCAATCGAAGATGTGCAGCGGCAAAGGCCCTGAATTTTCCCGGAAAATACGGTTTAAGTTTGCAAAAAATACAAATTGATAAGTTGCCGGTACTGATTTATACGGATCAAAACGAACTGGACCGAAGGATTAAAGAACAACATACTCATAGCCTTTTTCGGGAATGGGATCGCATCGCAAAAGCTTTGAAAGCATTTGAGATGCACAATACCGGATCTTCTGACGATTCAATAAAAGAAATAGATTCTAACCCCGGACAATTAATTAAACTTGCCAGTTTTTATTATGAGGCGGTTAAAATTGCCAAAGAAGATTTGAAAATATTATTACGGAGAGGAAAAGGTGGCATGGGTGGCAAAACTATTATATTCGAAAGGTTATTTAGTTTTAGTGAACTATGCGGATATAAATTTAAAAATAAACCGCATTATCAAATAGTGGTTAATGATGCAAATAAATTTTCTGAATATATTAATGCTTTGGTAGCTTATTTAAAAAACAATCCAAGCATCTCTCACATAGATGTCGATAGGGAAAAAGCAGAGTTTCTTAAAAGGTTAAATATACACGGTTTTGTTCCGTCAACTTCGATAAAACCGAATAGCCAAAAAACTAACCTAAATCAACAAAAAATAAATCTCCAATATAAAAAGGGGTCAACAAAGACCCGCCCCGTTTTTGAGAGAAAGGTGGTTGCTCCAAAACTAAAACACTTAATCGATGAATGTTACAGTCTAGATAATTCGCTTTTTTCCAATGCAAAAGTAGCACTTGCCCGTGTAGTTTTTGAATGCGTTTTGAAATATACAGTTAGCGAAACGGAATATAACGGAAAAAAAATAAAAGATTACAATCATTTTAAGTCCGCATTTTACGACAACAGGGTCCAACGAAAATATACGAATTTCAAAACCTTACGCATAAAATTTATCGAGCTAATAAATGATACTGGCAGTAAAAAAGCTTTTGAGCAATTTGATTTAGACCAACTTCATCAAATTATTCACAATTATAAAACTGGCGCAGGGCCAAACGATGCGAGAACTGTGGCGGATAACCTTATATCGTTAATTGAGTTTATGTTGCAAGATCCGAACGATTTAATTGCATCACTAAATACCAAAAAACTAATATGATATTTTATTCGCCATTAAGGTATCCGGGCGGAAAAAGCAAATTGGCAAAGTTTATTGCCTCAATTTGCGAGAAGAATAATATCAAGGGTCACTATGTTGAGCCGTACGCGGGGGGCGCGTCAGTCGCCCTTTATTTGCTAATAAACGGAAATATAAAAAAAATAATGATTAACGACCTTGATCGCGGTATTTACGCTTTTTGGTATTCAATTCTAAACAATACGGAAAAATTTTGCAGAAAAATTAGCAATACAAAAATTACCGTTAAGAACTGGAAAAAATTTAAAGAAATTAATTCAAACAGCGAAACAGCAGATTTATTTGATTTAGGCTTCGCAACATTTTTTCTTAATCGTACAAATCATTCAGGAATTATCGACGGCGGCGTGATAGGAGGAGAGAATCAAAAGGGAGAATATAAAATAGATTGCCGGTTTAATAAAAAAAATCTAATTGAAAAAATCGAACTTATTGCGTCACGCAAGGCCGATATTGAATTGTTTAATTTAGATGCCTTAGAACTTATAAAACAAATACAAGAGCAAAGCAATAATGAGAATACTATATTTTACTTCGATCCCCCGTACTATCTCAAAGGGCCTTCTTTATACTTAAATCATTACAAACAAGACAGTCATAAAAAAGTTAGCGAGGCAATACAAAAAATTCAAAATTCAAAATGGATCGTATCTTATGATGAGGCGAAAGAAATAAAAGATTTGTATCACGATTTTAAAACGATAGAATATTCTTTTTTGCATGTTGCCCACACTGTAAAAAAAGCAAACGAGGTTTTGTTTTTTAGTGAAAACATAGAAGTTGATTTAAATCAAAACCCAATCAAAATCTAATAGCTATCGATAAACTAAATACCCGCGCTGTGCGGGTTTTTAGTTGTTTACTAATTTATCTAAGGAAATTCCTAAAACTTTGCCACAGAGGGTTAGACCCTCTGAAATTTTTTAAAAACTTGTCAAATTAAACAGATTTTTGAGGGAATAACTGCTTTTGCAGTTGTTAGCAGTTAAATTTACCAAAAACTATCATCTACAAGGCCGCTGGAAGCTAAATATCGAGCCCCCGGTGGGTTTTCCTCGTCTTAGATCTAAATTTGCCAGTGGGCGGAATAAACCATAAGGGCATAATAATTTTACTCCCGCTTTTATTGTCTTGTTTTATTATCTTGCAAAATAATCAATGGCCTCTTTAACTCGAATATCAAAATCATTATCCATATTCAATACTTTAAGGTTATATTTTCTTGCCTCTTTTTCAAAAAAAACGCCATATTCACAAATCATATTTGCAATTTTTTGATAGGTTTCTTCTTTACCTGTTCTGGCAATTATCCAGTCATTCGGGGTTGTACTTTTCTTTATATCGCAAACAAACTTATTTCTATCGGATTTTACAAGAAATATGCAACTAACTTTATCCGGATATTTTATATTCAATTCTTGGGCAAGCCCCGGCTCGATATGGTAACCTTCGATAATAAAATCATTACCATCGGTAATTTCGCAAACTGCAAACATTTCTATCGCTTGATAAACAGTTTTTGCCTGCTGTTTATAGGCTTCAATAATTTCATTGGTTGAAAATTTAGAATATTTTTCATCATTATCCTTGCCTCGTTGATAATCTGCGGGAAATTTTATTGGAAAATCATTCTCGCGCATATATGGCTTAATGACATTTTGGAGCGTATCTGTGGAAACCCAAAGAATACCAAATGATTTTGATATTTTTTTTGCCAATGTGGTTTTTCCGCATTTTGGAGGGCCGCCAATTAAATAAATCATATTAAAAATTGTTTAATAAAATTTGAAATTATCGATTAATTTACATCTCGCTACTTACCTTCATAAATTTACCCTTAATTAATTTTTATATTTCTTCCTGATTCTATTAAGAAAACTTCCTTGAATTTTTTAAGATTTTCCAAATCATTTATTTTATTGTTAGCAATATATTCGGAAAAATTAAATAATTGAGGAATATTGTTAGTATAAATTATAAGTATGATTTCTTTAATTTCTTTGAGGCTAATTCTTTTGATATATCTATTTATTTGCTTCTTCTCCACTTTATGTGATTCGTATTCTTGAATTTTTTCGGCGGCGGGGTGGAAATTATCCGTGGATTGGATATATTTGAAATATCTTAACCAATATTTCACATATGTCCAATCCACAGAACAACGATGTTAATTTGAATGTGTTTCAGATCGCGCTGGGTTTATCATCTCCCTGGTTTGTCCAGAAAACCGAATTTTCCCAAAAAGAAGGACGGTTGGATATTCATATCAGTTATCCCAAAGGTTCCCGCTTCATTTGCCCGCTCTGCCATCAAGAGCATCCGATACATGATTATCAAGAACGCGTTTGGCGGCATTTGAATTTTTTCCAGTTTGCCGCTTACCTGCATGCGCCGCTGCCTCGCCTGCAATGTCCGAAAAGCAACAATACCACAATTACCGTTTCCGTTCCCTGGGCAAGGCCAAACAGCGGGTTCACTTTGCTTTTTGAAGCTTTCGCGATGGAATTGGCAAGCCACATGCCTCTGGCAATGGTTGAAAGAATTTTAGGAATTTACGACAACCGCATCATGCGAATCGTCCAGCATTATGTGCGGGAAGCCCGATTAAAAGTGGATATGTCGGGCGTGAACGGAGTCAGCGTCGATGAAACCAGCAAAGCCAAAGGACACGATTATATTACCGTATTTTCCGATCAAAAAGAAAGAAAAGTGCTTTATATCACTGAAAACCGGGACGCTAAAACCTTTGAATCATTTGCAGCCAACCTTGCCGCCCACAAGGGCGATCCGGCTAAAATCACCACCGCCTGCATTGATTTGTCCAAAGCATTCATCAAGGGAGTTACTGACTATTTGCCCAACGCCGGCATTGTTTTCGATAAATTCCATGTAATGGGATATGTTAACAACGCCGTTGATGAAGTCTGCCGCCAAGAGCGCAAAGCCAATCCCTTACTCAACGGCACCCGCTACGCTTTTCTCCATAGTCCGGAAAATACCACCGCAAAACAGAAAAAACAGCTGGAAAACTTGTGCAAGCTGAATCTCAAAACCGTGAAAGCCTATAATCTTAAACTCGCTTTGAAAGACATTTATTCCCTTACCAGTCCATATTATGCCGAATCAAAACTGAAAAACTGGTATTTCTGGGCCACCCATTGCCGCTTGCGGCCGATGATCGAGGCGGCCAAAACTATCAAACGCCATTGGCAAGGAGTTGTTAGCTATTTCAAAGACCGGGTTACCAATGCGTTCGCCGAAGCCATCAACGGCATCATTCAGACCATCAAACGCCAAGCCAGAGGCTTCAAAAATACCGATAATTTTATCACGCTGATTTACTTGCGTTTGGGGAAATTGCATTTTGACCTGCCGCCCGTAATCGGCTTAAATTCACATTAAATGGAGAAGAGCCATTTATTTTCTTTTTCAACGGTTCTGAAATAAATTTTTCCCATACTTCATCGGCATTGGCATTATATTCAAACTGGTTAGTTTCTGATATATATCTTGCATTTCCAGCTTCAGCAGTCTTTTCTCTCGCTTTCAAAACTTTCCCTTGGACTTCCAATTTATCAGACGGTGCACCTGTAACTTGGATTTTTTTATTCTTAAAAACAACATCTATCCCTTTTTTGTCTAAATTTTCGCTCTGATTAAAATCACTATTGGTAAAACTGATATTTTCATGTTTTAAAAATGATTTTACGATATCTAATTCTCTTTTTCTGTTCATAAATTATTTATACTATTTTTTATGACATACATTCCAACCCCTATTTTTGGTCTTTCTCTTTCCATAATGTCTTTAAATTTGCTTATTCATTTTTTTCAAAACACAAATATACGAAATGGGAGTTAATTTATTTATGTAAATGACCCTGCGGCAAGACCGACAGGGCGTTCGCAGCTACAATTCAAACAATCGTAACTGGCTCACGTCTTTTGGTCTGCCTTGGTTTTGAATGTATCGCTCAATAACTTTCCTATTACCGCGTGCGCTGATCGTAGCGATATAATAGCCGTCTGTCCAGAACTCTCCACCCCAGAGTTCTTTTTTAATTTCGGGAACTTGCCGGAACACCTCGCGCGCGGTAATGCTTTTTATTATTTTGATAACCTGGTCGCCGGAATACTTCGGCAGGAATCTTGCCAGAATATGGGCGTGGTCTTGGTCGAATCCCACATGGCTGATCTCAATGGCGTACCGTTCCATAAATCCTTTCAGGCTCTCGACAATTGCGACAATCACCTTTTCGTTCAGTAATGCTTTGCGATATTTGACCGTAATCTGGATGTGGTAATAACATTCGGAAACATTGTGGTACCAACGCCAGATATCCCGCTTTTCTTGCTCCATATTGGCTTATTGTAACACGGACGCGCTTTCGCGCGTGATGGTAGGGGGATATCCCCCTACCAAACCACCCCCTTAAGTTGTTCCCTGCGGCAAGACCGACAGGGTGAAAACATTATTTACATTTGGAAATGCCTCATCCAATCTATTTTATCACCCCAACTATCCCAAACATCGCCATAACCTTCTTTGCGCGTGATGTTCTCTATCTCCATTAAAAGTTTCTGTTGAACTTTGATATCGGCGTTCCCCAAAATAATCAATATTTGTTTTGTAAATTCATCTCCCGAAATACTCAATTTGCTTAAAGGATAGTTCCTTAACTCCCACTCATAATACTTATAATAAGGCCGCAACCTCCCGTGAATCGCGAAAACCGTATTAAGTAGCGGCAACATTGATTCTGATGCTTCTAATCGCGCTCCCACAATTTGACCATCACGAAAACATTTCAATGAACGATAGACCTCATTTACATAATAATCGAGTGCATCGCTAATAAACTTTCTTTTTACATTTTCCGGTATGCTCGCTTTTTCATCAAAAAGCTTTTTAATTTGACCGGTTTTATCAACCAACGGCGGTTTAATCCCAACATAATTATAGCGATACCAAACCATATCGCTGTCCCAAGCCGCAAATTTCTTGAATTCATTAAGCGTCATAACCCCAAGCTCAAATACCGGATTGCCGATTTTTTCGTAACGCGACTTATATTCATTTAATACTTCATCTGCAACTATCATCATACAATCATAATCTGATTCAGCGTGTTTAATAATACCCTTGCCTCGCGAGCCATCAAGCCAAAAGGCGAGAATATTTGGGTCGTTCTTTGCTTCCTCCAACACTTTATTGAATAATTTATCTGCACCTTGTATATCAGATTCCATAAATTTTATTTATTTTCCCTTGAAATTAGTTTTTTTCCCAAATTTATCAATTCATTTTCTTTTGATTGCGAATTTCCGTTAATTGCAAGAACACTGCCAACTATTTTCATCCCCATATGTTGGGTACAAAAAAAATTCATAATATCAAGACATTTTTTAACGGGTTCTTCCAATATCTTTCTACCCGCCAATGTTTGCATTGCTTTTTCCGCGTCAAAATTATCCAAAAATCGCACCTCTCCTTTCTTAAAGTTGCCTACGGCAAGCAAAGCAGCCTTTTTATCTTTTAATCCTTCCGAAAGATAAAGCGGCAAACATCTGTCCATAAAATTTTTCATTAAAGCGGTAACATTGGCAAAATATGTCGGACAACCAAAAATAATAATATCTGAATCTAACATTTTGCCATATAAATCTTGCATATCATCGTTTACGACGCATTTATGCGAATGGAAACATCCACCGCAAGCTAAACACGGCTTTATGTTTTTGTCTTTCAACAAAATTAACTCATAAAGACAACCCGTAGCGTCAAGGACTGTTTTCAACATGTAATTGGTATTTTTGTTCCTTGGACTACCCGATATACCAATAATTTTGATTTTTTCCGATTTAGCCATACTCCACGACTACATTAAAAAAATCTGATTTACTCGGATTTATTAAACCCGTCGGAATTAAAAGGGTTAGACTTTTAGGGCAGTTTTTCTTGCCAATCTTCTATTGTCAAACCTTTGCCGCGCTTTTTGACGACCACCTTTTGGCCTTTGCGCCAGCCGAGTTCCAGAATCAAGTTTCTGGGAATGGTAATCGAAAGAGAAGTTTTGCCGAGACGCGTAAGATTGCGAATATTTTTCTCCGAAGTTTTTCGGTTCATGCAGATTATATTTAAATATAGTTTAAATATAACATTTTGGTAAAAGATCTAATAGCCCAAAAACAGCCCAAAAACACCGTGCGATACGGTGCCTTTAGCCTCAAATCCTGATTTTTCAACTGCTGGGCTCCGGCACTGACATATTTTCCGAACTCTACCGGATTTATCCGTTTATCAAATCCAGTATGGAAGACGCCAAGCTACTGGGTTCATTAGCCAGCTCCGGGGGCTCGCGGTAGCCCCCGCCTTGCAACCCAGGACAAGTTCTAGTTTCGCAGCTAAAAGTCGAACTGACTTGAATAAACAATGCAGTCTGTATATAAAAAGAAGTCTTTGATAACATCAGTCGACAGCTCGATTCAAAATTATTCATCATCGTTTGGGAAAATCAAGTTTAGGTTGCGCATTATAATAAAAATGGTTCGCCGATTATGATTTGGCGAACACAAGTTGGTGAGGCAAAATTGACCAACTAAATTAGAGATTCTTTTTCATAGCACAGAAGTTTCCGACAAAGCTCCAGTTAGGCAACCAATCGCAGAAATCGTCTACCTTGAGACCTTCGGGCGGAAATGGCCCAACATTAAGTTGTGGCGCCGGTCCGCCCCGATGACCGAAAGTCGATGTTCGTCCTATCGCATTTTCAAACAATCGTTCACCGGTTATTAGGTAGTAACTGATTAGCGCGGAAACCATTACTATTGCACTTGGCACCTCTTCTTTTTTCCCAAGATGTGCTAATTGCTTTTTCCAAGTTTGATTAAGAGATTTCGGCGCCAAGGTTTTGCAAATCAGCTGCCATTCAGGAAACCCGGTTTCTTCCTCGAACATATAATGCTCATGCCAAAGAGTCCTTTCATGGAATGTCTGCCTCGTCAAATCCATAATATTTTTTATGGATAGCGGGAAGATTGGAACCAAGATATGAGTATTCTTGCATTTTTCGAGAATGTCTTCGGAGAATGGCACTTGACCAAGGGCAAGTAGTTGATTGTTGTCTGGATTCAATCCAAGGCACTCAACCACTTCTTTGACCTCGAGCATATTTCTACCCATTATTTCCTTGGCTCGTTTCTGGCTGGGAGAAAGCGTTAAGCTCTCGATATGCCAATACCATATCAGGCATCTTCTCAGCTGGACATCGGCGTTTGCTCGTCGCAAGTCATCAACCGTTAAGCCCAATTTCTCCATGCGTTCATACCATGTCGCCAATCTTCCAGTCACTTGGCTTGGATACAGCATGAACCAATTCCTGAAGGTTTTTGAGCGCTTCCACTCGGGTGATGGCTCAGAAGACTCGCGATGCCAAATGCCAATCAAACCCTTTCGCAGCTTGACGTCTTCTATTCCTCTTTGCAGGTCATTTAATGACAGACCTGATTTTTCCATGCCTTTATGCCAAGAAGCCAACAGTCTGGCTATCTGGCCCGCAGTTAGTTCTTTCGTCGGGTTACCAATGGAATTTACCACTGCATACCACCTCTTTCGTTTTTGTCGCCTCGATCACGCAAACGATTTATCGGTTCACAAGGCGAACGTTTTAGGAATTCTTACTTATCGCAGAACATCCAAAACGCTCGCCTCGTTGTTTTGTAATGTGCAGGCGGCTCGTTGCAACGAAAACAGTACAATATTTATATGATGTTGTCAAATTAAATGACAGCCCAAAAACACCGTGCGATACGGTGCCTTTAGCTGCAAATTCTGATTTTTCAACTACTGGGCTCCGGCGGTAGGATTCGAACCTACAACCTTTTCGTTAACAGCGAACCGCGCTACCGTTGCGCCACGCCGGAATATTTTTTCCAACGAATAAATAATAACTCAAGAGAAGAAAAATATCAAGGTTTGCGATGAGCGTATTTGCGATGGGCGCGGCAAAAACGGCTATTTTTTCATCACGCTGTCCACAATCGCGATTTCTTCTTCTTGAGTTAGCATTCCGGTGTTAAACGAAATGTGGTAATAGCAGGAATCTCGGTAATCATAACCATACAAACGGCGACCGGCAGCGATTTCATCCACTTCGCGCTGCTGCAGAATTTGTTTTACTTCCTCAATCGATTTGTTTTTGTATTTTTCCAAGCCGAACGCCCGCGACGAACGGGTTTCCAAATCCGCCGACAAAAACACCAAAAGCACCGGCAAATTGCGCAAATAAATCGCGTAACGGCTGTCGCCCACCACATCACCCTTGATAATAACTTGCGCGAAATCAATGTTCACTTGCTCCAAGTCGCGGGTGGCGCTGGTGCGCCAAAATTCTTCAAACGCCACTTCCTTATTGGGAAATTTTTGCGCCCACTTTGCGCGCCACAAATCGCCCACGGAATACAGCGGCCAATTATAACTCTGGCTAAGCTTCTTTACCAGTGTGGTTTTGCCCGCGCCCGGCAATCCGGAAAAGACAATGCTTTTATATTTCATCAATTTAAATTATTTTTGGCATCACGCTGTCCACGATCGCGGCTTCATTTTCCACCGACAGCGACTTTGTATTTATCACCAGATCATAATAGCAAGAATCGCGGTAATCGTAATTATACAACCGGCGACCCAAAGCAATCTCATCCACTTCGCGTTGGCGAAGAATCTGTTTAATCTCATCAAGCGTTTTTTCTTTGTATTTTTCCATTCCTAAAACCCGCGCCGCGCGGGTTTCCAAATCGGCCGTTAAAAAAACCAGCAACGCCGGCAAGTTGCGCAGATGAATCGCGAACCGGCCGTCGGCCACCACATTTTCCTTGGCCACAATCGCGCGAAAATCCGTATCTGTCTGCAAATTTTCCTGAGTTGAAGTTGTGCGCCAGAATTCTTCGAAGGCGATATCTTTATCGGGATACTTATTTTCCCAGCGAGCCCGCCACAAATCGCCCACGGAATATACCGGCCAGCCGTAAATGCCGCTCAGCTTTTTTGCCAGCGTCGTTTTCCCCGCGCCGGCCAACCCAGAAATCACAATACTTTTGTAGATCATAATTGAATTCAAGCAATATATGAAAAGCGCAAAGTTGGCTCGCGTTTTTCAAATTAAAATCAATAGTCGCGGAGTTTTTTCAAAGAGGCGTGGTTGCGGATTTTTTCCAGGGCTTTGGCTTCGATCTGGCGGATGCGCTCGCGCGTTACGCCGAATTCCTGGCCGACTTCTTCCAAGGTGTGGGTAACGCCGTCTTCCAGGCCGAAACGCAACGCCAATATCTTTTGTTCGCGCGGCGTCAAATCAACCAAGACTTCGTGCAGGCGGTTCTTCAGTAAGCTCCTTGCCGCGTCCAGCGAGGGCGATGTCACTTTATCGTCGGCGATAAACTCGGCCAAAATGCTGTCTTCGCCTTCTTCGCCCACCGGCGTTTCCAACGACACCGAATCTTGAGAAATTTTTTGGATATAACGCACTTTGGAAACCTCCAAACCGAGTTCGGAAGCGATTTCCTCCGGCAACGGCTCGCGGCCCAAAAACTGCAGCAGTTTTCTTTTCGCTTGAGTATACTTGGAAATGGTTTCAATCATATGCACCGGAATACGCACGGTGCGCGCCTGATCGGCAAGGGCCCGGGTAATCGCCTGGCGAATCCACCATGTGGCATAGGTTGAAAATTTATAGCCTTTGCGCCAATCGAATTTTTCCACGGCGCGAAACAATCCCAAATTGCCTTCCTGGATCAAATCCAGCAAAGTCAGATGCGCGCTCCGGCCGATATATTTGCGCGCGATCGACACCACCAATTTCAAGTTCGATTGCGTCAATCGCTTTTTGGCTTCCATATCGCCCGCTTCGATTTTTTTGGCGAGATCTTTTTCGTCATGCGCGGTCAACGCCGGAATCTGGCCGATCTCTTTCAGATACATCTGCACCGGATCGATTTTCGACTCCAAACGCCGCTTGGCCGCCGCCGGACCGACTTCCAAAAATTCGCGCGCCTCTTTGACTTCGATTCCGCGCGAATCAAGCATCTGGTACAGCTCGTCCAAACCGTCGATATCTTTTTCGACATCCGGAAAAAATGACATAATTTCCGAATATGTCACAAAATTCCTTTCCCGGCCTTTTTCCAGAAAAATCTCCAATTTGCGCGGATCGAAAACCTTGGCCGACATTCCCTCCTTTTTCACCGAAGAACGCTTTTTAACCGCCGGTTTTTTAACCTTGGGTTTTACGGTCTTCTTGATTTTTTTGGCAACCGCCGGTTTTTTAATTTTTGCCGATTTTTTAACGGATTTTTTTTGAGTAGCCATATGTGTCATTTTTCCGATTTTGGCGGAATTTGAGCGGACGACTTTGCCAACAAATTAAATTGATCGCGCAAACGCGCCGCGGTTTGGGCGTCGCCCTTTTTTTCAGCCTCAAGCAACTCGCGCGAAAGATTTGCCAAAGAATTTTTAAATAAAATACCTTTTATCCGTCCGGAGTGAAACTCCGCTTCGCCGACTGCGGCTTTCTCATCGATCGTTTCGCTTTCCGCTTCCATAAAAATCGCTTCGTAAAGGTCCTTGGCGCCGTTGCCAAGCCCTTCGCCGTTGAAATTTTCCACGGTTTTTATCTTTTCGATAATTTCCTTGGCCGAAGCGGAAAATGAATCAAGCGCCGGTTTTTCAATAAGTCCCGCGATTTTGGGATATTTGATGGAAAGTGCCAATAGGCGTTCTTCCAAACGCTTTTCCCTCGGCAATGCCGGCGCGGACACCGCATTATTAACCCCTTCGGATATATATTCGTTTAGCTTAACCTTTTTTAGCTCTTGGCGCAAGTAATCTTCGTAATGAATATCGCGCACCTCCAACCGATCGGCAATCTTTTGCAACCAATATGCCTGTTCCACCGCGTTGGGAATCATTTTAATCACCGGCAAAACAAAACCAACGATTTTCTTTCTGCCTTGGGGAGTGTTCTTGTCGTCGGCCGCAAACGCCCGGTCAAAATAAAAATCCATAATCGTCCGGGTGTTCGCCACGGCCTTGCGCCACTCTTCGGGGCTTTGGGCGATAACATCGGCCGGATCTTTACCCTCGAAAGGCGGCCGCGCCACGCTCACATTAAAACCTTGAGCCAATGCCAAATCAATGCCGCGGCGATTCGCGGTATCGCCGGCAATATCCATATCGTACCCCAACACGATATTGTCAGTAAACCGCTTAATCATTTTTAATTGCATGGCCGTAAGCGCGGTACCCGAACTTGCCGCCACATTTTCCACGCCTGCCTGCGCCGACATAATCACATCGGTGTAGCCTTCCACCAAAACGCAGGCATTTGATTTTCTGATCGCGAGCTTGGCACGGTCAAGACCGTAAAGAATCCGGCTTTTATCATAAAGCAAAGTGTTGGTCGTGTTCAAATACTTGGCCTCTTTCACTCCAACCGCCTTGGCTAAAGCTTCGGCGGCTGAACCCTTGCTATCATCCTTGGATTTATTTTCGAATATCCGCCCTCCAAATCCCACCACTTGCGAATTAAAATCAAAGATCGGAAACATTATCCGGCCGCGAAAACGATCATAAACCCGGCCGCCATTCCCGGATCCGGCCAACCCCGCCGCGATGATCTCGGCATCGGTATACCCTTCCGAAGCCAGAAAATCATGCAGTCCCTGCCATGCGTCCGGAGAATAACCGATGCGCCACATGGAAATACTTTTCTCGGACAAGCCCCGGCCCAGAAGATATTCCTTTGCTTTCTTGCCGATCGCGCTGGCCTCCAATTGTTTTTCAAAAAATCTTGACGCAAGTTCGCAAACATCGTACAACCGCTGCCGTTCGGTTTTCATTTCCACCGCTTCACGCGTTTGTCTCTTCAATTCAACGCCCGCTTTGGCCGCCAGAATCCGCAACGCATCGCCGAATTCCACGCCCTCGATTTCTTGGATAAAAGTAAAAATATCCCCGCTCTTCTGGCATCCGAAACACCGCCAAGTCTGCCGCGCCGGCGAAACGAAAAACGATCCGCTCTTTTCGGAGTGGAACGGGCACAACGCGGAAAAATTGGCGCCCGTTTTGCGCAGTTTCAAATATTGCCCGACAATATCAACGATATCCAGCCGGCTTTTTATTTCCTCAATCGGCGAATCCATGTTCCAAAAAATTGATTAAGCTAAAAACCCATCCTCACGGTATGGATATATTATCACCAAACCACGCCAAAAACAATTTAAAAGACCGAGTTCGCAGGTGTCTTGCTCCTGCGAACTTTTTAATGCCGCAGGAGCAAGACACCTGCGAATTTTTACATTTATATTTGCGAGATCCGCGACGAGTATATCCGCGCATCAACAAATTCTTTAATGTTCTGAAAACTCCCAAAAATGTTCTGAATAAAGTCTCTTTCGGTTACGGAGGGAAAATTTTTCTTTTCCAAATAATCCAAATAACTCGACCAGCGGTATTCTTCCAAAAACTCGATCACCTTGGAAGGATTTCTTATGCCCGCCTCCTTCCATCCGGGTTCAATGATCGAAATGGGATTCGTGTGGATATAAGTTAAAACGGTTTTCAGATATTCATCGCCGTCAATATGGCTTTCCCTGAATTTGCTCTGGAACAAATGCCCCTTTCTTTGGTATTTTTTATTGAAAAAATTCGCATATCCAGAGCCGAATTTCTGCATAAAAAAACTGACTCCGTTGAATTTCAACTGCCGCAATAATAAATGAATATGATTCGGCATAAAAACAAACGCCAAAATCTCCACCAACTTATCCCTTTGGTCTTGCTGTGTCGCAACCGTAAGCTCCGCAGGAGCAAGACGCCTGCGAACTTTTTCTTTAAACTGTTCTCTTTTCTCCCGCTGCCGCCTAATCGTTACCGGAATTAAGTTATTGAATTCATACAAAGAAAAAATACCGCGCCAGCGATCATCATCGCAAACAAAAATCTCCCGACCTTCAACGCCGCGCAAAGTGATATGATAAATCTCCCGTTTATAAACTCATCTTTTCTTTGTGCCATACTTTATTCTTTTTATACCCCGTCAGCTTGCTGCGGGGAACAAAAAGAATGAGGATTCCAAAGGAAACATCCTTTGGCTGATGGCGGGGTATTAACCCGCCATCAATATATTTTTTATTTTACCGCAACCAGTCCCGCAGGAGCAAGACACCTGCGAAAGTTTGTATATTTCGCAGGTGTCTTGCTCCTGCGGGATGCATTTTGGAAAAAACTGATAATCGGATAGAATTAAAGTATGAAAATCGCAATTATTTCGGATACCCATGACAATTTGGCGACTTTGGACAAATTTCTGGATTATGCCAAGCAATATCCGGCCGCGGCGACGATCCACTGCGGAGATATCGCTTCGGGCGAAACTTTGGAACGGCTGGTAAAAAATTTTAGCGGCAAAGTGTTCACGGCTTTCGGAAATATGGATTATCGGCCAAGCGTTGAAATTACCGCAAAAAATTATCCGCAAAAAATCACGCTTTTCGAAGATTTCGGCCAAATGGAATTTGACGGTTTGAAGATCGGCTTTTGCCATTACCGGGAAATCGCTTTATTGCGTTGCCAAAAACAAAAATTCGATTTTATTTTTTACGGACACACCCACAAGCCGTGGATT
Organism: Candidatus Nealsonbacteria bacterium DGGOD1a; assembly: GCA_022530585.1. NCBI lineage: Bacteria > Candidatus Nealsoniibacteriota > Candidatus Nealsonbacteria bacterium DGGOD1a. Next base: position 308,430 of record CP092821.1, on the reverse strand, counting down.
GAAAGCGTCAACGGATGCCAACTGGCCAATCCGGGCACTCTGGCCGGAATGTTCTACCAGGCAACTTTCGCGATATTGGAAACTCAAACAAAAAAATTGGATCTGAAAATTGTCAGCCGCCTATAACAAAAATCTCCCGCCCGAAGACAGGAGATTTTCCGAAAAACATTATTTAATAACCGAACTTGAACCGATTTCGGGCCGTTTTTTGGTAAAAACATAAATATAGATTATTTCCAAAATACCCACGGTATTCACGAGCATCAGCGCCGTAAACCAATATAATTGGTTATTGCGCGCGGCTTTCCAAAGCGCCGCGCCTTTCCAAGCCAGCGACCAAGCCACGATAACGATAAAAAGCCAAAAATTAATTTCCGGCACCGGACTGCCAGTGGTAAAAAACCAGTTTACTGAACGGGGAAACGATTCTATTTCCATTTTTTTATCAAACCCGCCTTTAAACAGCGGATTGATTATTATTTGCTTGCTCGCCCTTTTTCCTCCCCGCGAAACGCTTAATCAATTTTATCTCCCGATTGGGAACAATATGGATTGAACCGCCGCTACCCTGCAAAATGGTGCGGCGCAACGAAACTTCCATAACTTTTCCGGTAACTCCGCCAATTTTAACTTTGTCGCCGATGCTATACTCGCCCTCAATGATTATGAAAAATCCGGCGATAAAATCAGTCAGCATATCTTTGGCCGCCATTCCCACCGCCAACCCGGCCAGCCCGAGCCCGGCCAGTATCGGCCCCAAATTAACCCCGAATTCCGGCAATACAGTAATAATCGCAATCGCCCAAATCGTCGTTGATAATGTGTTATTGAGTGCTTTAACCACGGTTTCAATCCTTTTTCTCTGATATTCGCCGATTATATTCTTATACTTAGGACGGGGGATATTGTCAATAACGGGCATCAATCTTTTTCTCGACAAAACCGTGCGGAACAAACCGTTGACCGCGCCGGCAATCAAGATCACCAAAAGCACCCGGCCGCCGTGCTGTTCAATCCAATGCAAAAATAAACCGTAGGTCTCGTTCAACAAAATTGATATATCGATTAACATAACAACTTTTGCGTAAGTTCCGCATATTTATCATAACACATTCGCCCCCAATTTCAGCAATAGCCGTTTTTCAATTCTTTGCGGCGAACGGCATAATCCGGAATCGCGCGCGCCACCAAATCCCAAAATCGGGTCGAGTGGTTAAGTTCGCGCAGGTGGCACATTTCATGCACCACGATATAATCGGCCAGATGTTCGGGCAAAAAAACGATGCGGTAATTGAAATTCAAATTGCCCTTGCATGAACAACTTCCCCAACGCGTACTCTGGTCGCGTATGGCAACGCGGTTGAAGTTGACCCGGTAGGTTTTGTTGAACCGCCCGATCTTTTCCAGGGCCAACGCCCGGGCTTTGGGCGATAATCGTTTAAAATCCGCGCGAGTGCCGGCCGCGAGAATCGGCTGCTTATTTTTTAGAAGATCAATCTTGGCAATCACCCATTCCGATTTTTGCGTTAAAAAATCATCGACCTTCCGGTCGCTGACAAAATTCGGTTTTATCGCCGCCACGATTCCGCCGGGCTTGATTGAAATCCTCAAACTCCGCGTCCGCGTGCTGGTCTTCAAATAATAAATCACCTTGCGGCCCCGCAAATTAATTTCCCTTTTTTCCTCTTTGCCCATGGTTTTTGAAAATTGGATATTGGAAATTGGCTATCGGTTGTCTCCCGATCCATGCAACACGCCGCGCTCCTTGCGCGATTTTAACTTTTCCAAATTTTCCCGCGCGATCATATCCAAATCCAAACCGAATTCCGCGGCCAGATTGGCTATGTACCATAGAACATCGCCCAGCTCTTTGGAAATTTCTTTCGATTCTTCGGCGGTCGCTTCTTTGCGGCCGTCGCGCACGATCCGTTTTATTTTCTCGGCCACCTCGCCGGCTTCGCCGCACAATCCCAAAGCCGGATAAGCGAAATTATTCCCCGCCCCGCTGTACATCGCGGTAGTCCGCGCGATTTTTTGATATTCGTTGAATTCCATATTGTTGTGCTATATCAAAAATCTTAATACCGATACGAATAAAAAGCAAAGTCAGCCAACTTTAATTCTTGGCCTGAACCCGGCCGAAAGAACCGAGCGTTTGAAATCGGAAATTTTCATCAGAAAGTTTAATGAATCGATTTGCGAAATTTTTTCGATCTCGCGGCCGCCATCGGGAACCAGCCACAAACAAATCCTTTCGACATCCAGAGTCTGACCGTCCAAAACCAGCTGGCCGCGGCGCGCTTGCAGATATTTGATCGCGGCGATCGCCTGGTCAACCGCGTAATTCGGAGCTTCAATATTGCCGAATTCGATGAAATATAATGTACCGTCTTTATAAAGATCGATTTTATTCACCCGATATTTTTCATCGATTGCCGCGATTGCTTTGCGGCAATCGATGAAACCGGCGGCGATTTGCGCTTCGATAAATTCATCCAAATTTTTCCCTTCCGCCGCCGCCTTGTTTTTTTCAACCGCGATCGAATCCGCTTCGCGCCGCAAAAAATTATCGAACGATTGGTTATAGCGATACCACTTGCCGTCAATCAGACAAACCCGGCCTTCTTCATCATGAAAATCGATCAAGGCTTTTAGATTCTTCGACCGTTCGCGGCCTTCGGGATCATAAACTCTGACTTTGATTTCATTGATTTGCTCCAACAAATTTATATTCTGCGAATTAAAAAAATTTTGCAACGCCTTTTTGTCGAATTCGCCTTTGTCGGAAAGCTCGCCATAAGCGCCCTGCAAATAAAAAGAATACTGGCAGTTTTCATTGGCAATCAAAACTATTCTGCCGTGATCCTCGCTGGCCAAAGTTCGCACCAACTCGGCGTCCAAGTCTTTTGACTTAACGGCATCGCGGATCGCAATCACCTTGGGTAAATCCATCCGCGCGGGTCGAGCCAAAGCCGCCTCAATCCTTTTGATAAATGCCGGCAATTGATCCGGCGAGATATCAATGGAAAACTGCACCGAAGCGCCGAAATTGGCCTCGCCGCCCCACAATGCCGGATCAATCGTGGACGCGCGGATCATATCCAGCGACTCGCCGCTGTCAAACTCAATACGGTTGCCCGCCTGATAGTTGGAGGTCACGCGGTTGCGCCGCGATTTGAAAAATTTGGAATTCTTTATTTTCACGCGGTCGGCGGCGATGCGCTGGGCCATATTTATGCCAAAATCCAAATCGCAATAATTTTTGATTTGGAAATAGGTCTTCCCCAATGCCGCGGCATAACAAAACTCGTCGCTGTAAACAAAAAACGCCGCGCTGTAAACAATATTTTTCGGCAATTCCGCGCCGTCAAGAAAATCCCGGTATGTCTTGGTCCACCAGATATCCGATCCGTCCGGCGCGCGCGAAATCAAAAATTCCAACACGCACCCGTCAACCTCAACCTTCTTGGCCATCTCCAACCCATCCTTGCGCAATTTCTCAACCAACTCAAACCGTTTCTCCGGCATTACCCGATACAAATTATATTTCGCCATAATTATATTTCCGTCTTTAAAAAATAAATTGAGTTCTTGCGTCGGGGCATTAACCCCGCCGCAACCAGAGGATGTTTCCTCGAAAATTACTTCCGATTACTAAGGACTCCTCATTCTTTTTCTTCCCCGCAGCAAGCTGACGGGGTATAAAAAAATAAAATCGGGCCGTTGCCCGATATTATTTTAAGTAATTTTTCCCGTTATTGCAAAATATAACAAAAGTATATATTTGAATATATACTTGGTATATACTAATTTCGGAAGCAAAATAACCGACAAAAAATCAGCGATATTTTGCCAAGAGGTCGGTTTGTTCAAGGATATGGCCTTTCATGGCGGCGTTGAGTTGTTCGGCGGTATCGCCCTCGTTGAGATAAATCTTTGTGTCCAAAGCGTAGAGCGTGAAAATGTAACGATGGGTACCGCTTGGCGGGCACGGGCCTATGTAACGGATTCCGCCGTCGGTGGTTTTGCCAAGCACCGCGCCGGCAGGCACGGAATCAAGCTCGATACGATTTGTTTTTGGATCGATATTCCACATTATCCAGTGGATAAAAATCCCCTCCACCGCGTCCGGATCGCGCAAAATCAGCGCCAACGATTCGGCTTGGCGCGGAACTCCGGCGATCTCCAACGGCGGATTGACATCGCTTCCGTCGCAAGTGCTCCTTTCCGGAAAACCGTCGTTATGCGTAAACAGCGGACTGGTTAATTCCATCATAGTATTTTTGAAATTATTATTTTCTACAAAAGCAATCGGGCCAAACGCAATTCATCGTAATCGGCATCATCGCCCAGCAATTCTTTGGCCGGCTTCAAAAGAAACTTGCCATCGGCGTCTTTGCATTTTCGCAACGCGGCCTTGAGCTGAATCAATTTGCCCGCGGGCACATCTTTGGCCAGCGGCGAAAAGTCAAGGTTCGGATCTTTTTCTTTTATCTTCTCGCAATGATCGACGATCGTCGCTTTCTTGAGCCGCCGCGCCTCGGCGATCTGCTCCAAAGAATATCCTTTCTCAAATAATCCTTGGGTAACGATAACCGTGTCCGGTTTTTTGTTTCTCGGCGCGGCGGGAACCGGCTTCCGGAACTTGAAAGGCGAAATTGCCAATTCCTTGGCCGCGACCGCGGATTTTTCTTTTAATTTTTCGTCAAACTCCAAAACTTCTTCATTGACCCGCAACGCAATCTCGTTGAACCCGGCCAGCGACAGTCCGGCCGACGAACGCACGCGCGACAGCGCCACATAACCCATCCCCGGCTCAAATGACTGTCTCAAATCAACCAAGGCCGCGTCCAAGCTCATCCCTTGGCTTTTGTGCACCGTGATCGCCCACGCCAGCCGCAGCGGATACTGGTTGATCTCGGCTTTAATATCGCCCTCCTCGGCAATGTGCCAGCTGGCAAGCCCCACATCCATCAAATCGCCCGCGGCGGTACGCACCATAATCCGGCTTTCATCCAATTTTTCCACCACCCCCAAAGTGCCGTTGACATAACCCTCTTCAAAATTGTTTTTCACAAACATCACCCGCGCGCCGATTTTCAAGCGCAGGACTTCCGGCGCCAAACAGCTTTTTTGCAACCGCTCCGAAAGCGCGGCCGGACCGATCTGTTCCATTTTGTAATAAAATTCCTTGCCGGAAATTTTGGCCAACTCCAGATTGTTTTCAATTTCCACATCAACATTATGCGTGTAAAGCTTGGTCGGCTCGACGCTCATTTGAATCTTGGCGCCCACGCGCGTTTGCAGATATTGCCGAATGGCATCATCCGCGGAATTGCTCCTAATGGCGTTGAGTGCGGCCAAAAAACCTTTATCGCTCTGCCGGTGCTGTTCGTCCAAATAACAAATCTTCAAATCGAGTTCGCGCCACGCGCGCGAACCATAGGCGAACAGCGGCGCCGGCTCGCCGTCGCCATCGTTAAAATCCATGCTTGCCTGCGATCTGCCTCTTTTGGGACGAACCTCTTGCCCATTCATCCGCCGCCGGATTGGCGGCAGTTGAAAAAAATCACCGCACAAAACCACCTGCGCGCCGCCAAACGGCGCGTCAATCTGTTTGAACGCGCGAAACAATAAATCGGCCATTTCCAACTGGCAACCGGCCAGCATCGATATTTCATCGATGATCAAAACGCCGGTACTTAAAAACCGGCGGCGCAAATATCCCCGCTTGACCAGTTCTTTTATATCGCGCGAAGCCAGTTCATCGCGCACGCCCATTCCGGTCCATGAATGAATGGTAATACCGTTCAAATGGGTGGCCGCGATCCCCGTGGACGCGGTAATCGCCGCGTTGATGCCGCAACTTTTCAGCCAATCGATGTAACGGTTCAACACAAAAGTCTTGCCGCTCCCCGCCGGGCCGGTAATGAACGCGTTTTTGCCTGATTTTAAAATTTCCAACGCCTGTTCTTGTGTCATGTCGTATTTATCATAGTGAGAGCGTGGAAAAACTATTTTCAGAACGAAATTTTCATATTTCGAGCGAGAAAAATGAGGAAGGAGAAGGCATACTTGGCTTAAAGTCTGCCGCCGACTGACGGATTTTTCGCAGCCGAAAGATGGAAATTGCAGTTGAAATATAGTTTTTCTACACTCTCATAATATACTTGCCGCCGAAGTTGAGCAAGCAATCCAACCGGCGGCGGCCATCCGTTACCGCAAATTCGTTGAAGATTGACCTCAAAAAGCAGAATTCCGAGGTAAACCTCCACAAATTTGCTTCTCGGTGTTATACTGGTTTTAATAACAAATAATTTAGATATGAATATAAATACGATTCTCGCGCACAAAAAAATCATCTTTATCGGAATTGCGGTTTTGGCCGTGGTTATCATCGCCGCGGCAATCCTATCAAACCTGCCCAAAAATACGACTCAAAACCCCGCGGAAAACCAACCGGTCGCCGGCGAATTAAACCCGTTGAACGCGAGATATTTCGTCGAATATCAACTCGTCTCTCTGGAAAACGGCAAGTCCGAGAACACATCTGCCGACGGGTCCAAGATTACCACCCAAATCGCGGGAACCCCGGTTACGGGCGATCTCAACTCCGATGGCCAGCCCGATTGGGCGGTAATTTTAACCCAAAAAACCGCCAATGATGTGGGAGTTTATTATTACGCCGCAATCGCCCTGGTTGACGAAGAAAAAAGGTTGATTGTGGGCTCAAACGCCGTGGCCATCGGCGACCGTATTGATCTGCGGAATATCGCAATCGTCAACCAAGCCGTGAAAGTCGATTATCTCGACTGGAAAATCGACGGCGACGCGGTGGAAAGCCTGCCCACGGTTCCAACTTCAAAAAGTTTCATTCTTGATGGCGTGATGTTCAAAGAATTGACCGACAAACGCGCCAACGCGCAAGTGGAAGCGGCCTGCACCGACAACGGCGGCACATGGATAGTCACCTCAAACCAATGCAAAGGCCTGTCCCGGGATTGGTGCGACAAATCCGGCGGCAAGTTTGAAGACAACCTCTGCAAATTCTAGTTTTGTTTTCCTGAAAAACGCCCCAAGATTATTAAAGGGCGTTTTTTAAATACAAAATTATTTTATTTTCATAAAATCCTCAACGGTGATTCCAATATCATTTAAAATACTTGCAAATGTTTTTCTCTTAAATAACCTATTCCAATGATTTGGAATCGTGGTTTGTCTGCCGCTGCCATCGCAACACCAAATCTAATGGCTTCCTTTTGTCTTCCGCGCACAATAAAATCCCAATCTTTTCGCGACTCTCACAATCTGTTTGTAATTTACCGCCGGAAGTTTAGGGATTAGACCTGTATCAAAAATGGATTTATTTCTAGCTTTTGATTTCGTTGCGGCCGGCGTAGAACCAGATGAGCGTCGCCCAAACAACAAACGGAAAAAAGATCAAGGCGAGCGCGCCGTAAATAAAATAGCGGCGGCGAAATTTCAGAAATAATCCGGCGGCGCAAAGCGCGGCGATTATCAGCGGCGCGACATACCACGCAATCCAAAAAGATAAAAGCCAAAATATCAAACCGCATAAAAACCCGGCGAGAAAGTCGCTCACCTTTAATTTTCTGCGATCCTTGTAAATATCAGGCTCAAATCTTTTTGCCGGCATCCCGTACATAGTCTTACTTTAAATAATTCTGTTTTTGATTTACCGTGATTTTAGTTATCATAACTCACTCAAAAATGAAAAGATCGAGCAAGGGCCGGGTATTAAAAACACTGCCGCAAAAAATAAAAGCATACCGATAATAATAAACTTTTTTTTCATCGCGCGAGGCAAAGACCAAACCAAAACAGCGACAATCAGCATATCAACAAGGAATATCGGGAAAACATAGTTAAAATAAAAAACATAACTTGATAATGTCAAAAGCAGATACCCGGCGGCAAACCATACTAAAGCGCCAAAAATAATACCTATGATCAAATAAACGGGCTTTCGCAACCCGCTGATTTTTTGATTATTCACCGGTTTTTGATCTTCCATTATTTTTTAGTTAAAATTAAATTCAAGATTTTTTCTTTAACGAATATTAAATAAAGCATAACAATAATACTTATAATTTGGAATACCGTCAAACCGGCGATCATCGCCGGTTCGGCTTTAATGAATTCAAGAAAAAAACGGAAAGCGAAATAGGCCAGCATCAGTTCGGTAAAAAGCCGGCCGGGTTTTAAATTATTTTTTTTTGTTTTATACCGCAGATAAAAAAACATCGCCAGCATAAACGCAGATTCAAAAAGTTGCGTCGGGTAACGCAAAATACCATCGCCGAAATTAACTCCCCAACCCATATTGGTCGGTTTGCCGAAACAACAGCCCGCCAAGAAACAGCCAATCCGGCCGATGGCCGCGCCCAGCGCAATCGCGGGCGCGAACGC